>NZ_UFQO01000003.1:300000-502263 GCF_900497595.1 Treponema pectinovorum | reverse complement strand
ATCTATAATAAGGGGTCTTCCCTAAGTTAAGAAAAAGGATGTTTTTATTATGAAAAAAACAATGCTATTCGTCGGATCTGTAATCGTTTTGATTCTTTCTGCCATCACTTTCATCTTTATTCCTGCAATGGCTCAAGGAGCGGCTCAGGATTCTCTCGTTTTTGGTAAATACGGAAACAAAAAAATTGAATACAAACAAGGCAGTGAATTTGCAAATGCAGTTGCAAACTATACCGAAATGTATCGAAGGCAAGGTGCAGAACTCAAGGATGCAGATTATTACTATATTTATTCCTACGCTTTTGCATCTGCTGTTCAAGCAGTTGCTTATTCGCAAGCTGTAAAAAAATCAGGATGGGCTCCTGCCCCGCAAGCAGTTGCACGCCAGATGTTCCCATATTTTTCTGACGAAAAAGGCAATTATTCTTCTGCAATATATAATTCTTATTCAGAAGAAGATAAAAACGGTCTAAAAAACGAACTTTCTAAAAGTTTAATTTGGAATCGCTACAGCGAAGATTTACTTGGAAGCCAAAGAACCTACGCTGGCAGCAAATTCTTCGGTTTAAAAACTCCAGATTCTGAAATTGATTTCATCGCAAAATCTGCATCTGCAAAACGCTCACTAGATTTAGCAATTTTTGAAAAATCCGACTACCCAGATTCAGAAGTAAAATCTTTTGGAGAATCAAATCGCGATAAATTTACAAAATACAACCTTTCTGTAATCACTGTAAAAGACAAATCAAAGGCAAAATCTCTCCTAAATCAAATTAAAAAAGAAGAAATAACTTTTGCAGATGCTGTAAGTGAATATTCAGATAAGGCGTATTCTTCTGCCGACGGCTTACTTTCTTCAAATCTTGGCTACCAAATTGCAAACATCATCACAAAAGACGAAGATGAAAAGAGCATCTTTGATTTAAAAGCTGACGAAATGAGCGAAGTAACCGAAACTTCTGCTGGATTTTCGATTTTTCGTGCGAATCTTGCAAAAACCGAGCCAGATTTTACTGACAAAACAACTCTGGATTTAGTTCGCACTTATATTCAAGAAAACGAAGCGACAATGGTCGAAGATTATTTTATAGCAGAAGCAAAAAAACTGATTGAATCAGCAAAAACAAATTCTTTTGTTCGCGCGACAGAATCTAACAAAGCAAAATATGTTTCTGTTCCGGCATTTGCCCTAAACTTTGACAATTCTTCTATTTTAGGAAGCCTTCCTTCTCAGCTTACAGATATATCAGTTTCTACAAATGAAAATTTCTTGAAAACAGCTTTTTCTCTTAAAAATGGAGAAATTTCTGAACCGATAGTGGCATCTGGGCGTGTTATGGTTTTAAAAGTTACAGGGGAAGAAACACTCTCTCCAACAGACGAACAGAAATCTTCGATAAAAACAGAAATTGCAAATATGGATGCAAGTGCTGCTCAGTCAACTCTGCTTGCAAGCAAAAAAGTGCAAAATAATGTTTCAGAAGTTTTCTTTAACAAGATAATGAAATAAACAAATTTGATAGAAAATTTTAATTCAATACAAAATACAGAAAAGCCCTGCCTGATTGATGTCGGGCAAGGCTTTTCGGTTTTATACAGGCAAAGATATCTCTATTCAAAATACGCTCCACAAAAATCGATTTTGCAGACGATTTCTGAAATTTCAATTTTAGATGAATCTTTAATCTTGGCGTTTTCACCTTGCCTTTGGTACGGAATTGAAGGACTCGTTGATAAAATTTCTGAAAAAAGTTTTATAGTTGGTATAGAAGAAGATGAAAATCTTTTTAATTTAGCCTTACAAAAATTACAAGAAATAGAAATCGTTTTTCCAAAGATGAAGGCTCAGATTTTTCTTTGCCATCCTTATGAATTTGAAAATCTCATAAAAAAACTTCCGAATTTAAAAAGAGCAATTTCTATCGAAATGAGTGGCGGAGTTTTTTTTAACAAGGATAAATATTCAAATATTTTTCTTTTTGCACAGGATTTTATAAGTTCGTTTTGGAAAAACCGAGTAACGCTCGTAAAGCTTGGTCGTTTATTCTGCAAAAATTTTTTCAAAAATCTTAAAAAAAATCCAACAGAAAATCCAATTCCCGCACACCCAAACATTTTTAATAGACCTTTTTTGATTTTTGGCGCTGGCGAAAGTGCAGAAGCTTTTATAAAAAAGATAGATTCAAAAACCTTAGACCGCTGCACAATTTTCGCGGTTGATGCAGCCCTATCCTTACTTGTAAAGCATAAGATAAAAGTCGATTTTGCTATAGCTGTTGAAGCGCAAGTTGCAATCGAAAAAGCTTATATCGGCTTACGAGAAAGTTTAGAAAATACGATTTTATTGAGCGATCTTTCCTCCCGCCCTTCAATAATAAATTTATTTAATAAAACCCTATATTTTTACAGCGAATTTGACGATGCACAATTTTTTAAGAAATTAGAAGATAAAAAACTTTTGCCTCCAAAACTCACTCCACTGGGCTCTGTAGGACTTACAGCTGTAGAACTTGCACTTTTTATGCGAAAGGATGAGGAAGTTCCCATTTTTGTTGCAGGTCTTGATTTTTCTTTTTCACCAGGTTTTACTCACGCCAGAGGAACCCCTGCCCACATTCAAAGGCTCATAAATACAAACAGGCTTGTACCGGTTGAAAATTTTACAGCCGCTTTTAAAATCGATTCAAAAAGAGTACAGGGCAAAAACAGTGAGGTTATAACAGACACATCCTTATTGAATTATGCAAAACTTTTTAGAGGATATTTTGCTTCTAAAAAAAATCTATTTGATGCTGGGGAAAAAGGACTTTCTTTGAATCTTCCATTTGCAAGCACTCAATTTATAGATTCAATCTGTAAATCTATTCCGCCTAAAAAAGATTTTGAGTTCAATTGTCTTTTCAAAACAGATAAAAACGATTCTATCTCTCAGTCCGAAAAAAATCTTGATTACTATCTTAAAAACGAAATAGAATCTCTCAACAGAATTAAAGAGCTCCTATCTAAAGGAGAAAATGCAAATCCTAAACCACTCCCATCGCTCGAACAGGAATTAACAAATCTCCTTGAATGCAGAGAATATCTTTATCTTCATTTTGCAGACGGATATAAGTTTTCAGTAAAGGATACGAGCATTTTAAAAAGAATCCGAAGTGAAATCGACTTTTTCTTGAAGAATCTTGAAGCGTAAAATAAAAATGCGTAAATAAAATCACGCATCAAAAAAATCATTAAACAAACAGTCAAAATCAGTCTTCTTTTTCTTTTAAGACTGCCAAAAAGGCACTTTGCGGAAGTTCTACATTTCCTACCATTTTCATTCGCTTTTTGCCTTCTTTTTGTTTTTCAAGCAATTTTCTTTTTCTCGTTATATCGCCTCCATAGCACTTTGCAAGGACGTCTTTTCTAACAGGATTTACAGTTTCCCGGGCAATTATCTGGCTTCCGATCGCCCCTTGAATTGCAATTTTAAACTGCTGACGGGAAATTTCATCCTTTAAGCGTTCGCACACTTTTTTTGCACGCAAAACCGCTCCCTGCCTAAAAGCGAGAAACGAAAGAGCATCGACAGGTTTACTATTTATCAGCGTGTCTACTTTCACCAAATCTGTAGGTCTGTATTCTATAACTGTATAATCAAAACTTGCATAACCGCGGCTATAACTTTTTAAACGGTCATAAAAATCAAACAAAACCTCGGAAAGTGGCATCTCATAAATCAACTCCACTCTTTTTTCATCCAAATAGGTCATATTCTTTTGCTCGCCGCGTTTTTCCGTACACAAATTCATTATGGCACCGATGTACTCTGAAGGAGTTATTATAGACGCTCGAATATACGGCTCGCGAGATTCTTTTATCTTGCTCTCTGGAAATTCGGTAGGGTTGTCGATTATGACTTCCTCCCCATTTGTGAGCGTGCAATGATATTCAACTGAAGGCGAAGTAAAGATGACTGATTGGTCGTAATCGCGCTCAAGCCTTTCTTGAATAATTTCCAAATGCAAAAGTCCTAAAAATCCACAACGAAAACCGTTCCCCAAAGCCAAGGAATTATCCTTGTCGTAAGTAAGGCTCGCATCGTTTAACTTGAGTTTTTCCATGCTGTCTTTTAATTCTTCGTAATCGTTTGAATCCATAGGATAAATTGAAGAAAAAACAACCGGTTTTACTTCTTTAAATCCTGGGAGAGGCTTTTCAGCGGGATTTTCTGCAAGAGTTACGGTATCGCCAACTTTTACATCGCTAACAGTTTTGCAGCCTGCAATTATATAACCTACATCGCCTGCTTCCAGATATTGAGTTTCTTCATAATTGATTTTAAAAACACCAATCTGCTCAACTTTATAGTCCGAAGAATTTGACATAAATCTGATTAAATCGCCCTTGTTTATTCTGCCCTCTTTTACACGGATGTGGATTATTACGCCACGGTATTCATCATAATGGCAGTCAAAGATCAAAGCTTGAGCCTTGCCTTCTGGATTTCCATCTGGAGGAGGAAACTTTTTTACAATCGCTTCCATCAAATCGTCAATTCCAACTCCAGTTTTTGCACTAACCATTACAGCATCTTCGCTATCCAAAGCCAAATCATGCTCAATTTGATGTTTTACAGATTCAATATCTGCGGAAGGGAGGTCAATTTTATTTATTACAGGAACAATCGTTAAATCATGCTCCATAGCAAGATATAAATTGGAAACAGTTTGACTTTCAACGCCTTGGCTTGCGTCGACCAGCAAAAGAGCACCCTCGCACGAGGCAATCGCCCTTGAAACTTCATAAGAAAAATCGACATGTCCTGGAGTATCAACGAAATTCAATTCATAATCATGCCCATCTTGCGCATGGTAAGGAATCGTTACCGCTTGACTTTTTATCGTTATTCCACGTTCCCTCTCTATATCCATGTTGTCGAGAATTTGGTTGGTCATCTTTCTTTCGTCGATTATCTTAGATTTTTGAATCAACCTATCCGAAAGCGTCGATTTTCCGTGGTCAATATGCGCAACAATACAAAAATTGCGTTTATACTTCATTTCTGTCATAGAGTGCCAATTTTATTAGAAATAATTGGGGCTGTCTAGCGGTGCTGCAAGTCCCATGCTTATATCCAAATATCCTTTTTTTCGATTTTTTGCATATATTTCTGCATACAAAGCAGTGTTTTCCTGATTAAAGGTTATATTCCTTACGTCTATAGGGTCGCCTTCTGAAAAACCAGACTCGTCTGCTATCGAGCCTTTTATAACGTAATTGATTTGATATTTTCTTCTGCCTTCCGAAAGAGGATTTAACTTCATTCCAAAAATTGCAGCAAAAGAACTTGAAAGCACATCGTTTTTATAAAACGAATAGCCAGGATTTAAAGGGCGAGAAGAAAGATATACCAAAACAGATTTTTCGGCTTCTTCCCCTCGTACATAAGAAATTTTTACGATATACCCAGAAGTGATTCCCATCATTTTTTTCTGCAAATCTTCCAAAGTAAAAATTTTAGAATCTTCAATAGAAGTTATCAAATCGCCTTCTTTTAACCCAGCTCTTGAGGCACTCCCTCCAGGCATAACATAACTCAATTCAACACCTAAATCTTTTCCGCCAATTTTTCGTGTGCGACCGTTTGCCTCGATCCAACTGTGCTCATATTTTCCGCCGGCAATCAAAACTGGAAGTTCCGCTTTTAAATATTCAACAGGAATTGCAAAATTCAACCCAGAATATTCAAGCATTCCTGCAAAAACAATCGCCTGCACGTTTCCTTCTTCATCAACACACGGCCCACCAGAATTTCCAGAATTTACAGCAGCGTCTATCTGCATAACAGGTCCTGCACTAAAAAGCGAGCGATCGCTTGCACTCACAATTCCGCTAGTCAAAGTTCGCTCAAGCCCAATCGGAGAACCTATGCAATAAATTTTATCTCCAACTTCAAGACCTTTGCTCGACCCCAGCTTAAAAACATAAGGAGCATCAATTTCAACCTTTAAAACCGCCAGATCGACGCTGGAATCCCAACCTATAACTTTTGCAGGAATTCTGGTTTCTGAATCTTCAGCGAGTTTTACATAAAGCCTTGCGTATCCTTCGTATTTTGGATCTACGAGGTCTGCTATAACGTGATGATTTGTTATCAGATATCCGTCCTTAGAGATAAAAAAACCTGAACCTATAACCCGGTCTGCATATCCAATGCCTTTTTCAACTTTTATGCCTTTATCAACCCAAACAGTTACAGTTCCCTTTATCAGTTCGGAAACTTTTACGGGAGTCGCTGTGGAAAAATCCAGAGAATCCAATTTTTCAACGCAAAGTTTTGTCAATTCAGCACTGCTCTTTTCTAATTTGGGCAATTTTTTTGAATCCAAATATTCAAGTGCAAAAGCAAATTTTCTTGCAGAAAGGTAATCTTTTTCTTCAAGTTTTTTTTTATAAGAATCAAAAACTAAATCGGAATATTTGGCGAGCGTTTTTTCATCATTTAAAAGATACGCTCTCCAATACGCTTGAACTAAATCCGTTTCTGCAATCGCGTCAATCCGCTTGATTTCTTCTTTTCTTACATCTTCAACAGTGTAATCCGGTTGCTCATAGATTTTTTTTGCTTCAAGCGAAGACTGGCAGGACAAAAGGATGAACAAAACAGAGCACAAGGCAGGCACAAATATTTTTTTTGACTTTGAATGATCTTTTTTCATCTTACTAATGTTCAATTTTTTCAAGTTGAATTTCATCTTCTGGAATAATCTTTGCAAAAATTATTTCGCTCATTTTTACAACAAGAATTCTCCTATTTGAATTTTCTACAATAATACAAACACCTTGACGTAGGCTTTGGTTAACATTTTTTAAAATTTTTTCTTCATCCTCGGCAGCGCCCTCCGTTTGAATCCAATAGATTGAAGAATTTTCTGATTTTTTCACGTCAACTTCTTTATTATCTATCGTAACGCTTTTTGGCTTAGAATTTTCAGTGCGCACAACAACAAGCGAGTTAGTAAAAGGCTGATAAAAACTTGATTCTTCAACCAACGGTTCTGTAGTTTTTGCAGGATATTTTACATAACGAACATCCCACTTTCCGTCATTGTCAAAATCCCATAAAGAAATTTTTCCAAGCCCCTTTGTGTACTCTTCTGTAAAATCTGGAACGGTGTCGCCGTTAGAATCTATTTGAATCATCTTTATATAAAAATTTGAAGAACCGTTTTCTCCGCCAAAAAGATTTATCATCATCTGAACTTCATCGGTTTTTGAAATATAATCATCGTTCCCGTCTGGGTCAAAACCGTAAGTTTCTGTCGTTTCAAAAAGACCGTCGCCGTCCATATCAACCGTTCTAAAAATCGGAATTCCGTTTTCAAAATATGCCTGCGCATACATTTTTTCGCCTGCATAGTAACGCGCAAGCTGAGGTTTTCCGTCCAAAACGCTAACATTAATAGTGGAATTTTTCCTTTCTTTTGACGGAAGCGTAAAACTTGAACAAGCAGCCAGAAGTTCGCCAGCAGTTACCGCAACACAGTTTTCGTTAATCAAAGGGATGTAAAAGTCCATTCCAAGCGATTGTTTTATATTTGAATCCGCATTTATAAAAAAAGGCGTCCAGTCGAGAGTTTCTGCAACCAAATTAAAAGCAAATTTCCTTTGCGAGTTTTCATTCTCGCTAAAGATTGCCCTGCTAACATTTGGCCAAGAATTGTATTCTATGTCGACCGCACCTTGCGTAAAATGAACTACAAGCGGAACTCCAAAATCACATTCTGCACTCCACTCTTCTCTATCGTCTTGATTTTCGTCATATACAATTTTTTGCGGTCGTCCTCTAAAATATTCGATTTTAAGATTATAAATTAAATCGCCATCGGTATCTTTATAGATTATTCCGTTATAAGAATTCAGATATTCACCAAATTCCTTTTTGCTTTCTTCATCTTTTAAAAGGCTGGCAAACTTTTCAAGCAGAGAATAATCAACAGAAGTGTCTGCAAAAGAATAAAAATAATCCAGAGCCTTATCTTCGCTTAAAAGTTTTGAATTTTCTTCCAGAGCAAGAATTGCATACAAAGGATTTTTCAGAGAGCGAGCGTCAAAGGATTTTAACATGCGAGTCTTTTTTTCGCCTTGAGCAAAAGCTATAGCATATATTTCGATTTGTGGTGAAAGATTTTTATAGAGCGAAAAGGAATTTATAAAAGAATCTGCAAGTTTTGAGTTTCCCGCATTTCTTCCGCCAAAACTGTATTCGTATCTAAAAAAAAGTTCTGCAAATCGTACATCTTGCGGATACATCCTTCTTGCACTGTCGAGCCGTTCGCGAGCTTTTTTTAATGACTGCTCATTTTTTTGATTGTAATAACATTTTATCCTGATGTATTCAGCATCCGAGGAATATATAAAAGGCTTTTCGTCTAAAATTTCGATTGCTTGTTTTTCATCGCGCGTTGCACAAAGCAAATCCGCATATAAAATTCTTGCGCTATCCTTGTTGTAATCAACCCAAAACGAAGTTTTAAGGGCATTCTGAACAAGAGGAATAATCTTATATTTTGGAAAATCCGTCATCGTATTTGAAAGTGCTCTCAAATACCAAAGGTCAGAAATCGCCTCGTCATAAGCAAGCCCAAGTTGTGCACTGGAATCAGCAGCAGACCAGTTTTTTTCAGCAGCATATTGCTCTGCTAGTTTTAAATATCGTATAGCAGTTCTTCGATTGGCATCTTCAGCAGACTGAGCAAAAGCAAAAAAATCGACAAGTAAAAAGATTGATACAAAAATGTAAAAAATACTTTTTTTTATAGTAGATTGCATACACTTATTTTACAGACTTTCATTGCAAAAAAAAAGTCCTTCCGCAAAAACGGAAAGACCTTTCATCAAGTAAAATGTAAACTTGGAATTAGCGAGCTGGCGCTATTGTTACGAGTTCTGCTTCCGCAGGAGTAAGAATTGTAACATTTTTTCCAAGGTCGATATCTTTTACACGGAATACATCTCCAATGTTAATCTTTGATACGTCTATAACAAGGCGAACAGGAAGATCTTTTGGAAGTGCCTTAATTTTTACTTCAGGAATGCGCTTAACCATAAAGCCGCCTTTCAAAACTCCAGCAGGAGTTCCAGAATACTGAACTTTATAAGTGCGTGTTACAGGCTTTTTATTTGTTACTGCAAAAAAGTCTGCATGAAGAACTGAATCATTGATGATATTGTATTCAGTGTCGCGGATAAAGGCATCCATCGCTTTTCCATCAACCTTTAAAGTAACAAGAGTTGTTGCCGTTATATTGCGCCATACTTTATTAAACTGAACTGCATCAACCACGATAGATGTTGATTTTCCTTCTTCGTCATAAACAACAGCAGGAATTTTCCCTGTAGAGCGAATAAGTTTTGCAGCTTTTTTTCCAGTTTCTTTGCGAGTGGTTGCGTCTATTACCAACTGTTCCATATTTATAGAACTCCTTAATTTTGAGAAGTCATCAAAAACTATATGTTTTGCCAGCCTCTCTTAATTTTATTCAGGCAACTAAGTTACCTTATATGCTGGGACGACAGGATTCGAACCTGTGGAATACCGGCACCAAAAGCCGGGGGCTTACCGCTTGCCGACGTCCCAAAAAAATACAAATTATTAATCTTCTCCGTCTACTTCGCTTTCAATTACATGACCTGCGTTGTATTCGGCTAAGATTTTGTCCTGCAAAGCCACACGAAACTCTGGACTTATAGGATGAGCAACATCCTTATATTCTCCATTGCTTGTTCGTCGACTAGGCATCGCAATAAATAGACCAGTTTTGCCTTCAATAATTTTTACGTTATGAACGACAAACACACCGTCAAAAGTTACTGTAACGTAAGCTTTTAACTTACCTTCAGCTTTAAGTTTTCTAATGCGCAGTTCCGTTACTTCCATACGAGTTTTCCTCCGCTGCAAATAATAATTTAGCCAAAATCACTACGCAAGAACGCAATGAGTCCAACGTTTTTTTAACAATGTAAACGCTTCCAAGGCATTTTTTCTATCATCAAAAACACCGAAAACTGTAGCTCCCGAGCCGGACATATCCGCCCAGACTGCGCCACTTTTTTTTACATCTCCCAAGGCTTCGCCTATCACTGGGTATTTTTGCAATAAGACGGATGTAAAACTATTTGCAAAAGTCCAATCTTTTAAAGGTCTTCTGTAAATATCTTCCAGTTCCGTCAGTTTAGGACAGGAAGTAAAATTCCCCTCGCAATACGAGTTATCCAAAAGTCCGTACGCATCTTTTGTAGAAACGCAAACTTCAGGAAAAACAAGTAAAAAGTACAGGTCATTGCGAGAATCAATCTTTTTTACAAATTCTCCACGACCAGTAACAATTGCGCAAGCGTTTTTGTGTTGATTTTCTTCTGCGTGCAAAAAGAAAAAAACATCGCTTCCCACTTTTGAGGCAACTTTATCGGCAAGATTTTCATCAAGAAAAATCCCATTCAGTTCCGCGAGTGCTTTTAAAAAATAAGCAGCATCCGAAGAACCTCCGCCAAGACCGGCCCCACTTGGAATGTGTTTTTCTAAAGTAACTTTAACTCCAGAATCACATCCTGTAAAAGCGCAAAACGCTTTATATGTTAGAGTCAAAGTATTTTCTTTTGGAAGTTCTAGCTCCAAACAGTCAACTTTGCAAACATTTTTTTCAGGAATAGGAAAAACCGTAAGTTTATCGTACAATTTTACCGTCTGAAAAATGCTTTCGATATTGTGAAATCCGTCCTCTCGCTTTGGATAAACATTTAAACCAATGTTTACCTTTGCTGGAGCCAAGATTTGAATACCATCCAACATATCGTCAATATTATACGATTTTATAAATCAAAGTCAATCAAACAAATCATTTTATTTATTTTTTTTATTTTTATCGATTTTTTTTTATAAATTTGGGCGGCTTTTTGCGGATGCAAAAACCGTGCTTTTCGGAGTTCCGCTATCGCTCCATTGCGACAAGTCGCAACGCTGCGCGCTCCTACAATCACTGCCGCACAAGGACGTTTTTCTGTAAACACAATAACTGCCGCTTGTTGCACAGAAGATGCAAAAACAAATAAAGTCAAATTTTTAACTCAAAACGATATCAGAAGTTTGCAAAATTTTTATATCAAATTTCTCTAAAATTTCATTGACGCATAACGCTCTAAAAATTTATATTAGTCGAGTACATTTAGCGGGAGATGGCAGGATGTTTAGTTCAAGTGAATCTTTCACTGACTCTTTTACAGGTTCTGGCTTTTCGTATGACGACGAATATTACGACGATTTTGCTGATTCGGACGACGTTTCAGATTACCAAGATTATTTGTTGAACGATTTCGAAGACGATGATATGTATGATGAGTCATTTGATGACGAGCTAGAAGATGACGAAACCGCAGATAGTGGCGAAGAATCTTCTTTGGACAGCGGTTTTAACGACGATTTTGAAGATATGTAATTTTCAAAATCCTAAAACCAAAAAAAACAGGAAGCAGTTTACGATTCGTATCCGCTTCCTGTTTTTATTTTAAATGTTTTTTCTTAATTATTTTTTCTATTCACCTTTTACAAATCTTCCTGCGTGCCAGAGTTTTTCCAATTCGTAAAAGTTTCTCGCATCCTTTGACATAAGGTGCACAAGCGTGCTTCCCAAATCTATAACATTCCAGTCATCTCCAGAAGAAGTCTTGTTATGAGTCAAATGAATCTGCATATCGTTTTCTTTTGCGTATTCTTTTACCTGCTTTTCCAACCCCTGCCAGTGAGCACTACTGTGTATCGTTGCAATTACAAAAAAGTCTGCACAGCTCGTAAGTTTTGTAACTTCAATCACAACAACATCTTCAGCTTTTCCGTCTTCGAGAATATCTGCTATTTCCAAAGCCTTTTGCTCTGTAGTTTTTTCCATAATTATTTACCTCCAGTATTTTTTACATATCGACCATCAAAATCTTTTCCTAGTATGATTGTAAAATCAACATTTGACGCACTTTCACTAAAGACCGCATCACCTTCTTGTGAATCTGGTTGAATTTTATCATCCACTATGTTCGTGCAACGTATAAAGTTGCCTAAATTCTTTGCAATTTCCGAATTCCCAATGTGATTTATAATCACAGTTTTTTCAATATCGCTTCTTTCTGCATTCAAAGTGCTTAAAACATCGTAGCCAGCACTTTTTAAAAGAGCAGCAGTATTTCTCGCTAAGCCCTGGACTGTAGTTCCATTTTGAATTTCAATAACATATATTCTATTTACAGTCGCATCTTCCAAATCGACCAAAGCGTTAGCAGCCTGCTTTACGACATCTTTTATCAGCTGGCCGTCATAATACGGAAACAAAAGTTCCTTTCCGTCAACTAAACGCCTTGAACCAGTTATAGTCTGAGGAACAAGCCTTTCGGAGTCTACATTTGAAATTTTTGAAAACAGTTTGAGTAAATCTTTCTCTTTTAAATTTGAATTCATTTTTTTTGCATAAAGCGGAAAACTAGATTTTTCTAAAAACGAAGTTCGGCTTCGATTTAACGCACTTAAAAATGCAACCATAACATTCTGCCGCCTTTCTACAATTTCACTATCGCTTTCTTCATTTTTAAAGTATGTAAGATAGGTTGTAATCTTATCGCCGTCTAAATTTACCGCTCCACTGGGCAAAAGCCAACGTTCACCTTCATCCGTTTTTATATCTACAGGAGAAGGAACAAAAATTTTTAAACCACGAAGCATATCTGTAAGTTCGCCAAAATTCTTTAAATCCATCTTTATGTAAAAAGGAATATTTTGACCAATAAGTTTTTCTATCTCCGCTTTGTAGGTTTCAATTCCTTTTTCTGTGTAGATTGCATCAATCCTGTCTACTCGCCCCAAACTCTGAAAAATCGCTCCGGTATTTCCAAGAATGTTTATCAAAGCTCCGCGACCAGAAACTGGATAATATATAAAAACATCCGTAAAAAGAACCTGCTCCTTGTCTTCTAAAACAAAAAGAGTTTTTATAACGCTATCGTTTTTTAAGCTTTCGTCAACGCTGTCAACCTTTAGAGAAAGCGCGATAAAAATTCCAGATGAAATTAAGATAACAAATATCAAGATAAGAAAAATCATCCCCTTTCCGTTTGCACCGCTTCTAAATGACCTCATCGGTTTCTCCAATTTTTACTTTAAGCTGCGTCAAAAGCTCGTAAGAGGGGCTTGCAACTTTTTTTCCGCGTTTTTCAAGATATTCTATATTTTCTTTTAAAACAGAATATGTAAGGCAATCTAAAGAAAGAGCAAAGAGTTTTTTTCTGTATTCATCTGTAGATTGCGGACGGCCTGGTTCAATTTTATCTGCAACAAAAATAATTTTGCCTAAATCGCAAAGATTTGCACAGGCAAAGGTGTGGTTAGAAATCGCATCTAAAACACACCTGTCCTTTACGCCAAATTTTTCGCTTAACAAAACAGCCGCTGCCCTTCCATGCAAAAGAGAAGGTTTTGTCTGTTCCAAGATAGAGACAGGTTTTCCATCTTCTTTTACAAGCTCTAAAATTTCTGATGAAGAAAATTCCTTGCACATATCGTGTGCAAGTCCTGCAAGGTAACCAAGCCGACAAGAAATTCCGTAAAGACTGCACATTTTTTCTGCTGTTTGCGCAGTACGCACAGAATGTTCGTATCGCCCTTCACTTTCTACAGATTTCGCATATTCATCTATTTTTGATATTACTGATTCAAGTTCTTGTTTATCATTTAAATTGATCGCTTTTAAAGCCATATAAATTCCGTTCCTTAATATATTCAAAAACTTCTGGGCTTACAAGGTAACGCCAACTTTTGCTTTCTAAAATTCTATCTCGTATATCCGAAGAAGAAAGAATAATCGATGGATTATGTAAGTCAACATGTGGAAAAGAAAACTTTTCTATTGAAAAATCCACCCTTTCTATTGCGTATTCGCCTTTCGCTTGATTTTTGCTGCTGTTTTTTAGATTTTCATTTTCACGAACAGCCAGAATCAATTCGCAAGTTTGAGAGAGGAGTTTTGCATTTTTCCAGTCCTCAAAATGAGAAGCTAAATCAAAGCCCAAAATAAGTCCCATCTTTGCAGAAAGAACATCTGCATACTTTTGTTCTAAGGCAAAAACCGTATCGCAGGTGTATGAAATTCCACCATTTTTAATTTCAAAATCTTCCGCTTCAAAACGCGCGTCGCTTTTTACTGCAAGTTTTACCATCTGCAAGCGATCAAAAGCACTCGCAGCATCCGCCATTTTTTTGTGTGGAGGCTCAAAACACGGAACAAAGAGAACCTTATCGTAGCCGAGTTCCGTGCAAACGCTGTCGGCAAGAATCAAATGTCCAATATGAATAGGATTAAAACTTCCGCCTAAAATTGCAATCTTCAATCTTCGCTTCCTTCAAAATTCTCGCTTCCAGGAAATTGAACAGGTGCGTCTTCATCAACAGATCTCGTTTCCATAAAAGTTGGATTCAAACTTGAACCTTCTTTTTTTGTCGTAAGAAAAGAACCTGAACTTACGCGAGTTCCATCTGAATTATAAGATTCTTCACCTTCGTCCAATTTTGAAACCAAATCTATCAATGCCAGGCGGATTTTATCCAATCCAATATGAAAGGCAACTGAAACTGGAAGTACTATAGTGTCCGCTTCTGACTTTTGAATTTCTTCCATTATTTTATTTGCTCTTTCTTCTGCTCCTTCTTCGTCTATCTTATTGCAAAGTACAATGTGCGGTTTTTTAAGAAGTGCTTTTGAATAACTTTCTAGTTCTTTACAAAGAGTTTGGTAGGCGGTAAAGCACGAATCGTCCGAACAATCAATCATAAACAAAAGACCTGCAGTTCTGCTTATGTGTTTTAAAAATTGGATTCCAAGTCCTCGCCCTTCAGATGCACCTTCGATTATTCCTGGAATATCTGCAATTATTATATCGCGCTCTTCATTTGCATTCAAAACACCAAGGTTTGGAATTTTTGTTGTAAAAGGATAAGGTGCAATTTTTGGACGCGCATTTGTAAAGGCTTCAAGTAGAGTGGATTTTCCTGCGTTCGGAAACCCAACCAAGCCGATATCCGCCATTATTGTAAGTTCCAAACGCAACTTTTTTTCTTCGCCCAACTGACCTTTGTTTGCAATGCGTGGCGCCTGATTTGTGGGACTTTTAAAATGAACGTTACCCCAACCTCCATTTCCACCTTTGCAAGCAATAAATAAATCATCTGGATTTTCTGCAGTAAATTCTTTCAACAATTCATTGGTTTCAAAATCCCTTATCGCAGTTCCAGGAGGAACGGCAATCGTTATATCCTCTCCGTCCTTTCCATAGCGATTCCAGCCCTGTCCATCTCCACCAGACTTTGCTCTAAAAAAATGTTTATACCGGATATTTGAAAGAGTGCGCACATTTCGCTTACAGACAAATATAACATTACCGCCATTGCCACCGTCTCCGCCATTTGGACCGCCTCTAGGAATATATTTTTCTCGCCTAAAAGAAATACAACCGTTACCACCTTTTCCTGCCTGACATTCAATTACGGCTTCATCAGCAAATAAATTCATACAATCCCTCTTTAAAAATTATAGAGCAAAATCCAGCCAAACAACACTGTTCAAGACCAGTTATAAAAAAAATCCCGGATTTTCAGCAAAGTGTAAATCCGGGGCGTGATTAAGTTTATCTTAATTATAAAACGTAATCTAAAAAACTATTCTGCTTTTGGTTCAGCCGCTTTTTTTGCAGTAGTTTTCTTTGCCGCAGGCTTTTTTTCTGCGGTTTTCTTCTCTGCGGGTTCTGCTTTTGAACTAGTTTTTTTAGCAGGTGCTTTTTCCGCCTTTGAAGCAGCTTTTTTTGCAGCACTTGCCTGTTCAGCGGTTACGATGTTTGCAAACTTTCTATTGCGTCTTTCGTTAAAAAGAACTACGCCGTCAGCAGTTGCAAACAAACTGTCGTCGCCTGCCCTTCTTACATTGTCGCCTGGGAAAATTTTGGTTCCACGCTGCTTGATTATTATTGAACCTGCTGTAACAGCCTGTCCACCATATACTTTAACGCCCAAGTGTTTTGGATTCGAATCGCGACCATTTTTTGCGCCGCTACCACCTTTACTGCGTCCCATAGTAAGCCTCCGCTTAAATATTCAATTTTAATTTCCCGCTTCCACCGCTTCGCAAAAACTCACGTTTTTTGGATACTCTTCTGAAAGCGAAACAAATCCAACTTTCAAAATCTTAGCAGTGTATTTAAGGCAAGTTTCCACTTCTGGATTATTGCCCCTTTCTTCCACGCAAAAAGCGAGATTCCCGCGGGAAGATGTATCAACATCCAAACAAACTCCTTCTGTCTGTGAAAGCAACTGGAGTGCAGTCCTGACCAAAAAAGTTACAGACGCACAAACAATATCGCTGCCTTTCTTAGAAAAACAAGCATGTCCGTTAACTTTGCATTGCCTTAACACGCCGTTTTTGCCAGTCAAAAGTGTTATGGATGTCATCGCCAATTCCAAAAATTAAGGATTAGCCGATGATATTCTTTACACGGATATTTGTATATTCCTGCCTGTGACCAATCAAACGGTGATAGTCTTTCTTAGGCTTGTATTTAAAAACAAGAACTTTCTTGTCACGGAAGCTGTTTTCAACTTCAACTTCAACTTTTGCTCCATTAACATACGGTGTTCCAACTTTTACATTGTTTCCGTCGCTAACCAAAAGAACTGAATCGATTGTAATCTTAGAACCGTCTTCAGCGTCAATCTTATCGACCTGAATGAGCGAATCTTTTTCAGCCTTGTACTGTTTGCCTTTGTATTCAAAAAGTGCGTACATTAAATTACCTCTTAAACGCCGCAAAGTGTAACGGATACTCTAACGACTAATAATAAAAATATGAGTGCTAAATACTAGCAAATTTTTCGTAAATTGGTCAATAAACAAAAAATTCACACAGGCCTTTCCCTTTTAGAAGCACAGCCCTCGCCCGCGACCCGCTCTTACTACAAGTCCTCGCCGCAAGCGGCTGCGGTCTTTCCGTGGCGATCGGGGCTACAAAATATAAAAGGCAGAACATTTCATCTCCGCGCAAAAAAATCTTATGCACAGAATAAAGTTCTGCCTTTAGTGTATTTTTGTAAAACAACTATAATTTGTAACGACCAGTGCTCAAAGTATGACCATCGTTATAAACGTCAAACCAAATTTCTTTTTTGCCTGCAAGGTTCATCGCTTCATAAAATTCTTGAACATTGCTCACTTTTTTATCATTAACTGCAGTTATAATATCTCCATTTTGAATTCTCATAGCGGCAGCAGGCGATTTTTCTAGCACGTTCATCACAACTACGCCTTTTACCTTATCGTCAGAAAGATTCAATTCTTTCTTTGCAGAATCCGTCAAAGGTGCTGCAATAAATCCTGGCCAAAGTTTAGAACTGTCGCCACTAACTTTTTCGCTTCGCTCTTCAATCTTTACAGAAAGGTCAATCGTTTTACCACCACGGAGAACCTTAAACACCGCAACTTTTCCAGCAGGAAGATATCCAACTTCCCTAATAAGTTCACTTTGGTTTTTAATTTCCTTTCCGTTCAAACCTATTATAAAGTCCCCAGCCTGCATTCCACCTTTTAACGCTGGAGAATCAAGAAAAATCTGTGCAGCAAACGCTCCATTTTTTCCCTTAACTCCCAAATCCTTTTTAAAATCTTCTTTTACATCCAAAAGGCTAACGCCAAGCCAGCCATAGTTAATTTTTCCATTTGCAATAAAGTCATCTATAGATTTTTTAAGAGAGTTTATCGGCAAAGAAAAACCTAACCCCTGACTTCCACCACTTTGAGAAGCAATCCAAGTGTTTATTCCTATAACTTCTCCGTAAATATTTACAAGCGGACCTCCAGAATTACCTTGGTTTATAGCAGCATCCGTTTGTATAAAGTCGTTCATATTTCCAATTTGGTCACCAGAACGGCCTGTTGCACTTACAATTCCTTGTGTTACAGACTGGCTGTATCCCAAAGGTGCACCCATAGCAAGCACAATGTCTCCAACTTTTACCTTGTCGCTGTCTCCTAAAGCTGCAACTACTATGTTTGAATCCTTCTTTGCTTCAAAAGAAATCAAAGCTACGTCAGAACGTTCATCGGCACCAATCAACTTGGCATCAAACTGCTGACCATCATTCAAGTTTACAGTTATTTGAGTTGCTTTTCCTGCAACGTGATTATTGGTAATAACATAAACAGTGTTTCCTGTTCTTCTTACAATAACGCCAGAACCAAGCCCCTTTTGCTCAAATTCTCGTGATTTATTCTTATTTTTTGAATCATCGCCATTTGGATTACCAAAAAACCAAAATGGAAAATCTTCGAACGGATTCGTCTGAGTTACTGTCTTTTTTTCTGTAACATCTATTTCAACCACAGAAGGCAAAACTCCTGCAGAAATTGAATTAAATGAATTTTGAAGCGCTTCTATAACTTTAAGACTTTCGCTAGGAATAGAAACAGCAGGTTTTGTTTCTGCAAAAACAGTATCAGCCGTGCCAGAAACTTTTACTTTACTACAAGAAAAACTTACAACGGCAAACACAAATACACCAGTCATAACAGTCAGGGCAATTTTTGATGTGATATTTTTCATTTTATGTAACCTCCAAATACTCCATCTTTTTAATAAATATAATCAAATATTTTTATGTTGGTTACAAAAATAAAATAAGAAAACTCTAAGAAATCCCAATCAAAATAGTAGTGAACAGTCGTTTTTAAGCTTTTTTTCTAGCAGATAAGGTCGTCGCAGAGGGTTAAAATTTCTGTATGATCTGCAAAAACCGCAACCGTGTGTTCTTCATGACAACTCCAAGAGCCATCATCTGTAACAACAGTCCACCCGTCATCCATAGTGTGAACATCTGCAGTGCCGGCGTTAATCATAGGTTCAATTGCTAAAACCATACCAGCCTGAATGCGAGGATTTGGACCGCCCATCGGGCAGTTTGGAATACTTGGATCTTCGTGAACTTCAAGTCCTACTCCATGCCCACAATAATCGTACACAACTCCATAGCCATACTTTCCATTGGCAACATCGTTTACCGCATTGGATATATCTCTGATTCTATTTCCTGCCTTACAAGCTGCAATTCCTGCGAGTAAACTTTCCCTCGTCGCCTTTACAAGTTTTTTATGCTCTGGCTTTACATTTCCAACTTGAACAGTGTGGCAAGAATCAGAAATATAACCGTCTAAATCTATTCCAATATCGAGCGAAACCAAATCTCCGTCGTGTATTATCTTTTTTTTGGAAGGCAAACCGTGAATAACTTCTTCATTTACACTTATGCAAGCCGCACCTGCAAAATTTTCAGAATACCACGCAGGAATTCCGCCAATTTTTTTTATGAATTTTACCACGAGGTCGTCAATGTGCTTTGTTGTCATTCCTGGTTCTATTTGAGGTATAACTTCTCTAAAAAGGTCTGCAAGAGCGTGGCAACTTTTTCTTATGCCTTCAATTTCTTTTTCATTTTTTAAGCGAATCATATATAAATCTCCATTGACTGTTTTTTACTTTATTCTAACGGATTCTTCTTCGCAGATTCGGGCAGTTTTTTCATCTCCAAGCCTCCTGTAAGCCAGAGCCATTTTCTGCAAAAAGAAAGAATCATCTTTGCTTCCAAAGTTAAGTTCAAGTGCCCTCTCCCAAGCATCGAGGCAAAGTTCATCGCTAATTTTATTTTCAATCCTGAATTTTAATACCGTTCTTGCCAAATCCATAACTTCTGGGAAAAACAGCCTGAAATAATTAAAACCGTGTTCCATACGGATTATCTGCTCTAAAAGGACAAAGGCATCGTAATATTCTTCTCGCAAAACGAGTTCTTCGCACAGGATAAAACCGTAATCCATAAAATCTTCGCGAGTAAACCATTTTGAAAGAGAAAAATGGCTGTGATTTTTGCTCATACGAATGAATTCAGCAACTGCATCGTCTTCTCGATGATGCAACAAATCAAAAAAAATCAATTTAGCCCTGCTTTCTTCGTCATTGCGAGAAATAAGCCAGTCTCTATAATCAAACGAATTTGTGCTTCTATAATACTTTGAATGATATTTGTAAAAATATGCTTCATCAAAAAGAGAACGCTGTTTTACATCGGAAAGAATTTCGTAAGCTTTTACAAGTTTTCTAAAGGCTTCGACTGAAGAATTTTTTTTAGCCGTATCAGGATGAAGTTGTTTTGCTTTTATTCTATACGCACGCCTTATTTCTGCAGCGCTAGACTTAGGACTCACTCCCAAGATTTTGTAGCAGTCTTCCAAAGTGGTTCAATTATAATAAAATTAAGTTTTTTGTACAATTAACGAGTTTTTTTATCTTATAAGATTGAAGAAAAATACCATTATTGATTGATTAAAAATATTAGATTTTAGATTGCACCAACAAACTTCCAGAGCTCAAGTTAAATTTGCAACGTTAGAGAAAAAAATGAATTATCCTATTTTAAATAATTTTTCTATGTCTTTTTGACGCACTACCAAAACATTACACTTTGCATTTGCAAGAATTTCTATATTGGTCGCACTTGCAATATCGTGCGTATAAGATAGTTGAGATGAATCATGTGCTCTTCCACCCAAAAATATCGTATCCGCTCCAAATTCTTCGCCAGCACGCAAAATTTCTGACCAAGGAGTTCCGCTCCTAAGCTCAGTTTCTATTTTTACGCCTTTTTCCTTTGCCAGCGTTTTTATATATTCAAGATATTTATTTCCATCTCTTATAAGATTTTCTTCGTATTTTTTGCTTTCGTCTTTTACAAAAAATTTTGTCATTGTCAACTGTTTTAGAGCGGCTGTATCAACAACATACACAGCCTTAACAGTGCAGTTAAACTGCTTTGCAAATAAGATTGAATACATAGCCGCACGAATAGACTGGTCAGAACCGTTTACCGCTACAATAATTTTTTGAATTAGAGGTTTTATCATAATGACTTCCTGTTTTTTAAAGACTTAAGAACAAAGACATTTTCGCGATCTCGTTCTTCCAAAACACTCTCAATATAAACTTTTGTTTCCCTCGTCTGAGGAATAACCATCTTATCCAAGGCATTTACACGACGCTGTGTCTTTTTTACTTCGCCAGCAAGTCGCCATGCAATAGTCCTTATGCTCGCCATATTTGTAAGAAGTTTTAAAAGCGCAAAGAATTCTACCATAACTTTGTCACTATCTGCAAAACTTCCCATAAAAGAATAAAAAAGTTGTAGCTCTGGCAATTCAACGTCGATCGAAGCAAAATTCATTCCACCAGCAACCACGTTTTTTTCTTTTATCTTAAAATCATAACTTACAGAATGCGAAATACGCTCAACTCGGTCGCCACCAACTGCCTTTAGCATATTTTTTAAAGCGGGATAAGCCTTTGCATATTGTTTGTCCAATTCCGCTTCCAAGAGTTTTACGCGCTCTACCATGCGCATAAGTTCACGCACGAGAATTTCACGCTTTTGCTCAAGAAGCTCATAACCTTCAACAGCAGTTGAAAGCTGCTCCTTTACAGACAAGAGATTCGATTTTGTTGGCGCAATATTGAGTTTTGCCATTTACTATTCTTCCTTGGGAAGATATTTTTCGATATATTCGCTTTTTATCCTGTACAGTTCATTTTTAGGAAGCAAACTTAAAAGTTTCCAACCTAAATCCAAAGTTTCTTCGATAGAACGATTTTCTTCTTCGCCTTGAGAAAAAAATTGACTTTCCATAGCATTTCCAAAATCCAAATATTGTCTGTCTACAGCACTCAATTCTTCTTCGCCAATTATTGCAGACAGAGAGCGTATGGATTTTACTTTAGAATAAGAAGCAAAAAGTTGAGCTGCAAGGCTTGAATGATCTTCCCTCGTCATGCCTTCTCCAATTCCGTCTTTCATAAGGCGGCTAAGGCTCGGAAGCGCACTAACTGGTGGATATATTCCGCTTTGAGCTAATTCTCGGCTCAATACAATCTGCCCCTCTGTTATGTAACCTGTAAGATCTGGAATTGGATGAGAAATATCATCGTTTGGCATAGTCAAAATTGGGATTTGCGTTATAGAGCCTTTTGAACCTTTAATCTTCCCTGCACGCTCGTAAAGCTCTGCAAGGTCGGAATAAAGATAGCCTGGATAGCCTTTTCTGCCTGGAACTTCGCCACGCGTCGTAGAAATTTCTCGCAACGCTTCGCAATAGTTAGTCATATCGCTCATAACAACCAAAACATGCATTCCTTTTTCGTAAGCCAAATATTCTGCTGCAGTAAGCGCACAGCGCGGAGTTATGATTCTTTCAATTGATGGTGCATCTGCCAACGACAAGAACATTACAACCTTTGAAAGAACACCACTTTCCTCAAAAGAATTTATGAAGAATTGAGCTTGATCGTATTTTATTCCCATCCCCGCAAAGACCATTACAAAGTCTTCGCCGGAGTTTAAAATCTTTGCCTGTCTTATTATCTGAGCTGCAAGGCGATTGTGTGGAAGTCCATTGCCAGAAAAAATCGGCAATTTTTGACCTCGAATCAAAGTGTTCATTCCGTCGATTGAAGAAATTCCTGTCTGAATAAAATCCCTCGGATAAACCCTCGCAAACGGATTTATCGGCATTCCGTTCACATTCATCTTTGTACTTGAAACTATTTGCGGAAGTTCATCAATCGGCTGACCAAGTCCGTTAAAAACTCGACCTAAAAGTCCCTGACCAACCCTAAGTTCCATCGGTTCTTCCAAAAATTCAACAGAAGTCGCATTCAAGTCCAAACCTGTAGTTGTACCAAAAATCTGAACTACAGCAGCGTTTTCGCTTAAATCGATTACCCTTCCAGTCTTTTTCTCTCCGTTTCTATCTCGGACGCAGACAATTTCGTTATAAAAGACATTTTTTCGACTTTTTACAACGACAATAGGACCATCAACTGAATTTAAGCCTTTATATTCAACACCTTTCATTTTTGCTCCAATAAAATCCAATAAAATGCAAGCGAACTATAAAATCCCTACTTCGAATAAAGCCGCTCCAGTTCGCTCATCTGCTCGTCCAAGTGGCTTTCAGCCTCTTTTATAAGTGCAAGATTTTCGTTTGGAACGGTCGTCTTTAAGCGAATAATCTCGTCCTTTACCGCTAAGGAATTTAGTTTTGAAAGCGGAGCTCCAGCTTTTATGACCGCTGCCCCTCTATCGTAAAATTCCATCATTAAAACCAAAATTTGAATCTGCTTTTCTGGAACAGAATAAACATCGATTGCATCAAAAGCACTCTGTTGCAAAAATCCATTTTTTATCATATCTGCAACAATCAAAACAATTCGCTCGTAATCCGGAAGTGCATCTTGACCAATAAGGCGAACAATCGCTTCGAGTTTTTGCTCTTTTTTTAGAAGTTCAAGCGCTTTTAAACGCAATTCAGACCAACGTGGATCTAAATTATCCCACCATTCTTTTATTTCATCTGCGTATTCTGAATAAGAATCTATCCAACCGATTGCAGGATAATGGCGCGCATTCGCAAGTTCTCTGTCCAAAGCCCAAAAACATCGTATAAAACGCTTTGTATGTTGAGTTACAGGTTCAGAAAAATCTCCACCCGGAGGAGAAACTGCTCCTATTATAGAAACAGAACCTTCTTGACCACACATCGCTTTTACACGACCAGCTCTTTCGTAAAAAGAAGCAAGCCTTGTAGGCAGATATGCAGGGAATCCCTCCTCCGCTGGCATTTCTTCCATTCGACCAGAAAGTTCGCGCAACGCTTCTGCCCAGCGAGAAGTTGAATCTGCCATTATGGCAACGTGCATTCCCATATCTCTATAATATTCTGCAAGTGTTATTCCCGAATAGAGAGAAACTTCCCTCGCCGCAACTGGCATATTTGAAGTGTTTGCAATCAATATTGTTCGTTCCATTAAAGAACGCCCTGTTCTAGGGTCGATTAAAGTAGGAAATTCCGTTAAAACATCGGTCATTTCATTTCCTCTCTCACCGCAACCTATGTAAACAATCAAATCCGCATCGCACCACTTTGCAATAGCGTGTTGAGTCATCGTTTTTCCAGTTCCAAATCCACCAGGAATCGCTGCTGTTCCACCTTTAGAAAGCGGGAAAAACACGTCGATAACGCGCTGACCTGTTACAAGAGGCTGACTTACAGTCAGTTTTTTCGAAAAAGGCCTTGCATTTCTTAACGGCCAATAGTGGCTCATCTTTATTTCTTCGTCTAACTCTGTTTTTGCGATTACTTCATCAACAGTGTATTGACCGCTACCTTTAAAAAAAGACAAAACTCGCCCACGAACATTTGGTGGAACCATGATTTTATGCACAATCGAAGCAGTTTCTTGAACAGTTCCAAGTACAAAGCCTGGACAAATTGCAGTTTTTTCTTTTACTTCTGGCAAAGCTTCAAACTGCCATTTTTTTTCGATATCCAAAGGCTCTGTTCTTTGGCCAGGAGCTAAAAATGAACCAGCATTATTGAACATGGTTTCCAAAGGACGCTGAATTCCATCATAAATAGTGCCAACAAGACCGGGTCCAAGTTTCAAAGAAAGCGGACGCTCGTTGGAAAAAACTTTCTCTCCAATCTTCATTCCGGTATCATCTTCGTAAACCTGTATCGTGGAATGTCCTCTATTCTGACGAATAATTTCGCCAATTATCTTTTTTTCGCCAACATCCACAACATCGTAAAGCCCTGAACCTTCAAGACCTTCTGCATATAAAATTGGACCTGAAATCCTTGTAATTTTTCCTTCTATCATTGAGGTAACTTCCCTCCAAACAAAGTAGCAGCAAGCTCGTATGAATATTTATCTTTTAATTCTCGCACAACTTCATCGATTGTAAGCCGAATCTTTACCGCTTCGTCTTCGCTTTCAATGACAATGCCTTCGTGAAGTGAATTTCCCTGAACGGCTTGTTCACCGCTTTTTTCAAATTGTATACCTTGAACTGAATTAAGTTTTCCATTAAAAAAATTTTCAAGGAGATTTTTTACATCGGCTTCTTTAAGTCCACCAAAATATTTTGCATTTATATTTTTATCTTCAAGCACTTGCTTAAAAGAATCCAATTTTGATGCAAGCAAAGAAAGTCTACCTTTTTCACCAATCGAATCAAAATATGAATTCATCGCTTTACAAACCTGTTCATCATAAAAAGAAACCAAAAATCGTTCTTTTTCAAGCGGAATATAAGCCTGTGCGTTTTTTTCAAGTTGAGAAATTTTATTTTTATAAGAGAGCGATTTTTCTTCTAAACTCTTTTTTAATCGCTGTTCAACGCTTTCTGCAATTTCTTTACATTCGCGCTCAGCATTTTCCAAAATCTTTGCAGCTTTTTTCTTTGCATCGGCTTCAATTTCTCTGTCGAGAATCGACGTTGATCTTAACTCTTCCATAAATTATTTTACTCCTCCGCTTATACAGAAATTCCAACTGCTTCTCGAATTGAATCCGTAAGGGATTTTTTACCTTGAAGATGTCCGTTTATAGGAGGAATTTCTACTATTAGAGGAAATTTTGCACCTTTTTGCCAGTCCACAACTTCCTCTTCAATCATTGCAGAAACATCTTCGGATATAATCAAAACTTTTGGATGCTCATCTACAGGCAAAGCATTATCAACCGCTCTTCCTGTTACACGGTAAAACGCTTGCAAGGCTTCTTTTCTGTTTAAGGCAACCTGTCCATGCACACCTACAAGGTTAAAAGCTAAAACGAGTTCCCGTTGAGCAATCACAAAATATTCCATAAAAATCCTTTTAAACTTTACAGATTAAAGTATGATTATCAAAAGAGCTACCAAAAAGCCCCAAAGACAGATACCTTCAGCAAGTCCGACAAAAGGAAGAGCTTTACCAGAAAGTTCCGCATTCTCGCTCATTGCGCCCATCGCTGCCGCACCAATTTTTCCTACAGCCAAACCGCCGGCAAGGCAGGAAATTGCAACTGCAAACGCTGCTGCAATATATTTGAGCGAATCCGCAGTTGTAGTTTCAGATTGTTCTTGCACAGATTGTTGAGCCTGAACTGTAGATTCTGAAGAATTCTGTGCCACAGGATTTTCCTGCGCAAACAAGCCAAATGCGCTAAAGCACACCAAAGCAGTTAAAATTGCGATAATTTTTTTGTTCATATCGATTACCTCACAAAAAATTTCTTAATTTATTTATATTCAAACACAAAAGGAACAAATTCCTTTCCAGTTTCACTAAAAAATTTGGAGAAAAACTCATAATATTGCAGACGGATGACTTGAATTGCAACAATCATCCCTTCAAGCACAATTACGATTGTATTTCCCAAAATCAAAATAATAATTTTTGCAGCAAAGGCTGGACAAATCGCACACATCGTTTCGATTATAAAGCCGAGAACAGCATGCGCTAAGGCAAACGCTCCAACCCTTACAAAACTTATTGAATTTGAAAGATATGTGGAAATAACTTCTATCAATTCGACAAAACCGCCTATTATGGCAGAGCCAATTCCATTTTCAAAAGGCTCTTCTCCATCAAAAAAACGCTCAAACGGCTCACCAAAAGCGGACAAAAACAAAGTTATTCCTATAAAAAGCCAATCGAATGGAGTCGCAGAATACGAAGTGAATGCGAGTCTAAGCGCAAATACAACGACATACCAAAACCAAAACATTCCAGAAAGTCCTGTTTTTCCAAAAAGTGCGCTTCCCCATTTTCTTTGCGAAATCTTATTTACAATGTTTATGATAAGTCCAACAGAGTTTATGACAAAACCGATTGCCATCGTAAAACCAAAAATTCCAAAGATGATTACGATAGGATTTTTCGACTCCCAGAATTTCATTTCCAGAATCGGATAATGAGGCTCGCCAAAAAGAGAAGTTACAAATAAAGAAGCAGGCTTTAAAATTCCTTCTGTTGCAAAAACCTCTCCAGTTAAAAAACCCATCACCATGCTCGAAAAACCGATTGCCATAAAGACAGGTCCAAATTTATTCCAACCTTCGATTTTTACGATTTTTTTTGAAAGTAAGATTCCTGCAATAAAAAACACCAAGCCTTGCCCTGCATCTCCAAACATTATCCCAAACAAAAGCGTAAAAAACATTGCGACAAACGGAGTTGGATCAACGCCACCGTAAGCCGGAGAGCCATAACTAAAAATCATGCGCTCAAAAGAACTTATAAATTTTCCGTGATGAAGTTTTACAGGAACTTTTTCAACGCCACTTCTTACAGAAGGAACTTCTTTTGGCTCAAAAAGACGAATCGCAATGCGACCTTCAGAAATTCTATCCAATTCGGTCATCATCTCGTGGCAATCTTTTTCTGGGATCCATCCTGTAAGGCGATAAACCAAATCTGTGGCTTCAAGGCTGTTTTTCAAAAGTTTAATCTGGCTTCCTATAGAAAACTGACATAAAAACTTTTTTAGAAAATCTGCCTGAGTTTTTGCAAGATTGTGCCTTTCTTCTTCGAGTTTTTCAAAAGCGATTTTGCATTCTTCGGTCTGTTTTTTTAAACCTTCAAGAACCTCATCTGGAACACCTTTAAAATCGCTTGGAATTTCCATATTCACAAAACCGTGATTTTTAAGTTCTGTATCAAGAGCAAATCTTCCTCGTTTAGAAGTTGCTGCAAGGATATGAGATTTATCGTCTCCAAGTGCGATTATAACCGCTCTGCCACCAACAGAATCCGCTAAATCCTCAAACACAGCAGGATCGATTTTTCCAATCCTCATCGACAAAAAAGAAAGATGCTCCAGTTCTGAATAAGAAACTTTTAAATTTGCAAAAGATTTTGCTTCGTTATATGCGTCTTGACTTCTTTTTAGAGCATCAGAACAAGTCAACTGTTTTTTTTGAAGCTGCTCTACAATATAAATAAATTTTTGACAGAGAATTCTGTCGTAATCTGTAGGTCGATTCCAATTCATCAAATCCGAACTTGTAATATCTGGCAAACCCAAAAAAGAGCGGACTGTCTTTAATTTTTCTAAAATTCTTGCGTCCGGATTTTCTGCGGACTTATTCAACTCGAGTTGCTGCTGAAACTGAAAATTTCCTTTTTTGCCCAAAAACTCTATTACAGAATCTATATCCTCTTTGAGCGTCATCAACTCAACGAGCCGCATTTTTGCAGTTTTTGCCATCATTGACCTCCAAGTCTTAAATCTTCTGTAACACGACGGATATTATCAAGTTCGTTGTGTTTTATTTTAAAATAACACACCAAAGACAGCGATGTAAGTGGAAAACGGTGAAAAGCGGTCGAATAATTTTTTATCAAAACTGCATTTATCGAATTTTCTACCCAGCGAGGATCAACTTCCCAAATAACTCCTTCTTCGTGAGGATTTAAAAGGTAATTAAATTTCCAATCCTTCCAATCCTTAAAATCATTGGGATCTTTTTTTAAAAGCTTTATTGATTCTCGAGCAAATCTGTCGCTTTCCCTTAAAGATGGATTTTCAAAAAAAAGATGATTCATTATTTCCTCTGGGTTCATCTTGTAATAAACCATAAGGCGCAAAGTCCAAAGGATATTAGAGAATTCAATCTCGCGAGAAAAAAGTTTGCATGCTTCTTCCCTGCATGAATATTCAATTTCGTTTACGCTTTGCCAAAGTTTTCTTAAATATTGAAAGTCCAGTTTTGTATCCAAAACCTGCTGATTTGAAATATTTGGAACGGTATTGTACCAAGCAAGTTCAGAGCCTTCTGTTATCTTTTTTATATCTGGCCACTTGTCGTAGTTTAAAATAGCATAGCGTTTTAAATCTAAAATATACGGTCGTTCTGTTTCTTTTAGACAAAGCGCACCGCCAATTTCTTTCAGATTGTCGTAATCATAAAACTGGAGCAGCGTTAATAAAATTTTTTCAGGATTTGAATAGCACTCCAAGAGAGAACAGTATTCTTTTACAAATCTACGTTCTGCCTTTTCTTCAATTTTTTTTGCCAAAAGATTTTCAGGAATTGCAGGAACATCGCCTTTAAAAAGAATATTATAAAGTTCTGTTAAAGATTTTGCTGCGTAAAGATTTTGAGCTCTTTGACCAAAATACGCTTTAGAAAGTTTTCCGCAAACTTTTGCATAAACATAAGCGTTCGCAGCAGATTTATCCATCATCCGCCTTCCTGCCTATTTTTTTACAACAAGGCTGTCCATAAGTTTATAAAAGGCAGCTGTGTCCAATTTTGAATCTGAAATTTCAGTCTTATATGAATCTATTTTTACAGATGTCTGGGATTTTAACTTTTCGCTTTCTGCCTTAAAAGAATTTTCCAATTCCAAAGACGCAGCATTAAATTTTTCGAGATATTCCTGTTCAGCAGCGGCTTTTGCCGAATTTACTTTTTTTAACGCCTTTTCACGAGCTTCTTGCGTGATAGACGAGGCTTGATTTTCAAGTTCTATAAGGTGTTCAATTACGTCTGATTCCATTTCTGCCATAAAAATCCTACCTTAAACCACGTCTTCTGACTGAACAATCAGGTTATAAACTTCGCTTTGAGTTTTGCACGAGATTATGTTTTTCACAAAATCCTTTTTTTGAAGCAGAATCGCCAAAGATTTTAAAACTTGAACATGCTTTTCTGTCTGACCTTCGCCTGCCAAAAGCATAAACACCACATGAACTGGCGCTCTATCCAAAGAATCGTAGTCAATTCCGTCGCGACTTATTCCAATAACGCCAAAAGTTCCATTTATCGAAGACACAAAAGCATGCGGAATTGCAACCGAATGCATTATTCCTGTACTCATTTTTGCTTCTCTTTCATTTAAAGCGAAAAGCACTTCTTCTCTATTAAAGTCTGGAACTATCGAATAAAGTTTTTCGACCATTTCTTCAAACAGTTCATCTTTTTCAGTGCTTTGCAAATCTACAATAATGCAGTCTTTTGTAAATATATCTTCAAGAACCATATCTCACCTTCCCTGTTTTTTTTGCACAGAAAAAGCGGGGAAAATTTATTAAAAATTAAATTCCAGCAAAGGAATACAACTAGTTAGCAGGGGTCTGAACTTCGTTTTTCCACCAGTCAGGAGTCTGAGAAGTGTTTTCTTCTACTTTAGAAGAACTTTCTTCGGAAACCTTACCTTCTGTTTGAGCTGCTGCATAAAGGTCTGCATCAGAAGAAATCGATTTTGAAGGCAAAATTTTTGCAAGGGCAAGCGTTACAACAAAGAAAAGCACCGCTATAACAACTGTTGCTTTTGTAAGGATTGATGCTGAATGAGAACCAAAAGCAGCCGAGTTTCCTCCGCTCAAGAGTCCGCCCATTCCTTCGTTTTTTTCATCTTGTACAAGAACCAAAAGAACCAAAAGCGCACAGATAATTACGAATGTTACCAACAATACAACTTTCATTTATATTCTCCAAAATCGAGCTAAAACTATGAGCAGCCCGTTACTTTTAATGTTGCGATATTCTAACGCAATAAATAGACAAGGTCAATTATGATGATTATTGAGCATTTCGCAAATAAAACCTTGCAAATAAAACTTTAATTTTCCAAAGATTTTTTGCCTTTTAAAACAACATGGAAAATTATAAAAGCGAGTATCAAAAGTCCGCCCAAAATAGAATTCCATGCAGGAATTTCACCAATTCCAAAAGCAACCCAAACAGGATTTAAAATTGGCTCTAACATTCCTATTATGACACAACTGACCGCAGATAATTTTCTTATAGCCTTGCACCAAAAAAAACTTGCCATTCCAATCTGCAAAACTCCAAGTATAACGATTCCTGTAAAACTTTTTACAGAAGGAAAATCGCTTTTTAAAATAAATGGAAGGGCAAATACAAAAGCAAAAAAGTTTGCGAGGATTAGCGAATTTAATGGATGTGCATTTTTTTGTTTGCGTAAAAAAAGTGTTGCAAGCGCATAGGTAAGTCCGCTTAAAAGTGCAATAAAATTGCCAAACGCAGTTCCGCCAGAAAATCCGTTGCCTAAGAGGATAATCATTCCTAAAATAACGCCAAAGATTGCGACAAAATCCACCCAGTTTATTTTTTCTTTTAAGACAAAAGGGCTCAAAATTATAAGATAGATAAAACTCGTGTTCTGCAAAAAAATTGAATTTGCAGCGGAGGTGAGTTTTGTCGAAACAACAAAGGCAAACATCGTTGCAGCATAGAAAAAGCCGCCTAAAATAAGCTCTACAGTTCCTTTTTTGTCAATTTTGCCATCTTTATCTCTAGAAACAAAACTTGGAAGTCGTTTAAAAACAACGCACAAAAAAAGCATTGCAAAAAGACCACGAAAGCCAGTTATGCAAAGGGGATTCCAGTCAACTAATTTTACAAAAATACCACCAAGGCTCCAAAATAAAGCCGTAAATATCATTTGGACTACAGGATTTTTTAACATGGAAAAAGTTATATCATTTTAAAAGATAAATCTCAAATTCGCTTGGCAGTGGAGATTGAATTTCAATTTTTTCTGACGTAAGAGGATGAATAAAAGAAAGTTTTTTTGAATGCAACATTATCCTTTCGTTAAAAAGCCCGCCGTAGAGGACATCGCCTAAAATAGAAAGAGCGACAGACGAAAGATGCACTCGAATCTGATGTGTGCGGCCGGTAAAGAGCTTGCATTTTACAACACAAAAATTTCCTTTGCTATTTAAAACAGTAAATTCAGTTTTGGAAGCAAGTCCACCTTTTTCTTCTTCCAAAAAGCCCCATTTTGCAGGTTCAGATTTACGGCTTATACGGCCCATCGTAAACTCAACTATAAAATTTTCTTTTTTTGGAATTCCACAGCACACCGCAACATATTCTTTGTGAATTAAATGCTGTTCAAACATATCGTGAAAAGCCTTGTTTACAGTTCTCGTTTTTGTAAAAAGAATAGCCCCGGAAGTATCACGGTCTAAACGGTGCATTATTCCAACATAGGGCGGATTTTTTGCAAGCGGTTTTTCTCGTTTTTGCCTTTTAAAAAGGTAATCAACAACTGCCGAATGAAGATTTTTTCGACTCAAAACCATGCTCGCTTCGCTCGGAAAATGGCAGGGCTTATTGACGGCGATTATAGATTCATCTTCAAAAAGTATATCTTTTTCGCAAAGTTGAAAATCTATGTCGTCCGGCTGTTTTTCAAAAAAGAGTTTTTCTTCTTCAATTTCTGCAACAACGCTGCTCCCTTTAAAAACCGTAAATGCAGGAATTCTAATCTGTTTGCCGTTTACAAAAATTGAACCTGAAATTATGAGCCGGCGCAACTTTGAATTTGAAATTTCAGTTTTTAAAAGAGAAGGAAGTTTTAAACGCAAAAGAGAATCCAGCCTGATTTTCTCTTCGCATTTTAAAGTGTATTGCGTCATAAAATATCAATTTTTGTGTTAAAAATTAAGTTAAAAATCAATATCCTAATTCTTCATCGACAAATACGATTTTGATTCTGCCGTTTCCGCCACGGCGCAAAATTTGAACGATATTGCAAAGGCTGTCGCCTTCTTCATATTTTTTGCCAAAGCGAACTGCATTTTTTCCTGCGGCAACCGTGCTTGCCCTCTCGTATGCTTGGTCTTCATCCTTTACAATTTTGTTTTTTCCGACCAGAGCGATTACGGATTTTGGGCCAAAAGAAATTGCAGCCACTCGATTTCCACTTCCGTCTATGTTTAAAGCTTTTCCGTCTTCCGTTACAGCGTTAAAACTCGTCAAAAAAACATCCGCTTCTGCTAAAATTTTTCTGAGCAAGGCATTGCGTTCTTGTGAATCTTTTGCAGTATCTCGGTCAATTATGGTAAAACTCTCTTTTACAGACTTTATAAGACCAGAATCTACGCAACTCATAGAGCCGCCCCAGCCGACAACAGAGCCTTGAGGTATGAAAGAAAGGCATTTTTTTACGCCATCTGCAACAGTTTTTTCAAAATAAGCCTCAAAACCGTTCTTTTCAAAAGCTTTTACAATTTCTAAAAAATTCATTTTTCCTCCCATTCAAAATCAATACAATTTTTTACATAACGGCGAAGATTTCCCTTTGGAGAAACTTCGATTCCTGAAAATTTTATATTTTTGTGTGGATTTTGTTCGTCGGCAAAAATATAAACCAGATAACTTGAATTTTTGTGCACCGTACAGTTGCGACATATTATATCATAAAAAACAGCAGGATTTTCTGCCTTGCCGTATTTGCTGACGGTTCCGCTGTCGCTATATTCGGTTGTCATGCTAAAAGGATTTTTGATGTTTACCAATGCATTGTCTTCAAACAAAATGTTGCGAACAAAACCACCATTTGCAGGAGCACTCTTTATTCTAAAAGGAGTGTCGGTATGATTAAAAACATTGTCATGAATAAAAACGCCTTCTATTCCCAATGCGGTGTGGCTTCCAAATGCAACTCCACCATGCCCGTGATGAAAATAATTGCCTGCGATTTCAACATTTGAAACACCGTTTTGCCCATACAAAGCCGCATTTTTTCCAACGCCTGCTGCAAAAACAATGCAATCATCCCCCGAATCTATAAAGGAATTGAATATCTTTGCGTTCTGGCAGCAGATAAGCCCTATTCCGTCGCCGTTGTTGCAATCGTAAGAAAATTCACAAATTGAAGAAATAGTAATATCAGATGAATCTAAAATATTTATAAGATGATTAGCTGGATTTACAAATGTAAGCCCTTCTATAAAAAGATTTTTTACATTGCGAAGTATAACCGTGGTACTCCGCGAAGAATACGCAAATCCGAGTTCCAAATCGGTTGCAGTATCTGGAGTTTTTTTGATTGAATCCAGATAAGAAAGCGCACAGGATGAAGCGAGAATGCCGTCTTTATAAACAGTTTTTCTGTTTCCCTTTACATATTTGTAAAAAGGATGCTTTTCGTCATCGCCTTCTTCAAAATAAGTGCTCAATTTGTCTGTTTTTACACCGTTTTTGTCTGCGTATTTCCAGCCGTTGCCGTTTACAGTTCCGCTACCAATTATGCTAAGGTTTTCTGCATTTTGAGCATTTAAAAGCCCCCAATAGCGCTTATCTTCATAATACGGATATAAAAGGAATCCAAAATCGTAGTCGTCTGCAAAAGGAGATGCACTCAAAATTCCTTCTATTTGAAGCGTCATATAGGATTTTAAATGGAGAGCACCGCAAACAAAAAATCCGTCTGGAATAAAAACTGTTCCACCTTTTGAACAAGCATCTATAGCGTTTTGAATTGATTTTGTATTCGCTTTTATGAATGCACGACGGCTCTGCTCATCGTTTAAGATTTTTTTATCGACTTCGATCAAACTGTTTGCCCCAAAATCCTTTACATTAAAAATTTGAGACTTTGGCTTGGTAACTATAACACACTCTTGCGACTCTAAAATCGACTTTCCAAAGCGATTTAATGCGCAAATCTTTACAGTGTATTGCGTTTTCGGTTCTAAATTGTCGAGCGAATAAAAAGTAAAAAAGTTTTTTTTCATTCCCTTTTTTAAAGCTGTCGTTTTTTTTGAATATTGGGAATAAAAACTTTCGCGCTGATAAAAGTTAAATGGATTTTTCTCTTTTGCCTTTTTGCTCGATGTCAACTCGAGACGTTTTCCGTTGAGATTTATGGCATAATCTTTTATCGCAGAATTTGACTCCTTCATATTTTTCCACGAAATAACAGCCGAGTTTGAAGTTACAGCGGAAACATTTAGAAAAAAATCCATTGTTTGAGGAAATACTTGTTTAATCATAAAAATAAAAATTAAAAATAAAATTCCTTTTTTCAAATTTACATCTGCTTTTATCATTTTATAATTCATGCCGACGATTTTACCCGATTGTGATAAAAGCATTCAATGTTCATATAAGTAACAATAAAGAAAAATATCAAAGTCCGTGTTTTGCCTTCCAAGCAGAATACGCACTGCTCAAACTGCGTCCAGAAGTTGTGGTGTAGCCATAGCCGTTTCGCCTTTCAAAAGAAAGTTCATTAAACGAGTCTACATATTTACAGCCTCTGTCGCACCAAATAGGTTTTAAAACAGAAGGATAAGTTCCAACGATGGGCTTTCTGGCTCCGATTACAACATCAAAAGAAGAATCTAAAGCGTAAAACCTTGCCCAAAGCACATCGCTTGGATCTGAATCCTGCAAAGTTTTGTCCGTGTTATAAGTTCTGCCGTTTTCTTTACGAGGCGATGCAAGTTTTGTTGCCACAAGCTTTTTGCCAAAAATTTTTACATCATTGCGGTCAAAAAATTCACAGCCTGCGATTATCGCTTTTTTTATTTCTGGGGTTGGGTTTTCTTCTGTCATCAAAAATCTTAAAACTTTAAAACTTTCAGACGAGCATACAGAAGGTGGTTCAAATTCTCTTGCCCAAACAGGTTTTAAAGTTTCGTGGTTATGCTGCTGGCACCACGCCGTTAATATTTTTGTTCCATCGTCTAAGGTAAGCGTAATCTGGGTTTTTAAGATGCATTCAATTCCTCTCTCGTACGCTGATTTTGCCTTTTGCCTTGTTTCTTCTGGGAAAACGCAAAAATAATCTTTTCCATTGGAAATATCTTTTAAAAGTGTAAGGCTATTGGTCATAACGTTGTCGTTATAAGTGATTGCATAAACATCTGCACCGGTAAAGCCACCGCTAACAGGATGCTGAGCGTTAAAAATCCAGGTTAAAGCCTTTGTTGCACAGTCAAGATAGCGTTTTGAATCGATACTTTTATCGTCTTTTACCTGCTGGTAAGCCTGACAAAGATATTTTATCTGCGAATGGATGTTGCCGTTATCCATCGTGCTCGCATTTGAAGAAGTTTTTAAACCGTAGGTTACAGGAGGAACATTTTTATTTTGCTCTCGAATCTGCTTTAATTCTTGAATCGTGTATATGCGCTGAAGATCGAGATTTTTTGCCCAACCTCCATCTAGATTTTGAGTGTAAATCATATTTTCTGCAAAACCCAATATATTATCTTCGTTATATAAAGACCAAGGAGGAATTGAATTTGGATACGAATAGCGTGCATGATTAAAACCGTCGCTAAAATCTTTTATGTCTATAGCATTGTATGATTTTGATGTTAGTTTAAAAAACTCTTCTTGCTCAAAATCTTGCTCAAAATTCTGCGATGAGACAACACAACTGCTCAATAATATCGCTAAAACCATTAAAAAATTAATATTTTTCATGATTGAAGATTATATCAGAAAAAAACTTCTTGAACAGAAATTTTTAATTTCGAACAAAAAAAATAAGATAAAGCATACAACAAAATTGAAAACTGTTGACGACATGAAAATTAAAAAAATTGCACCCCGCGAATGAACAATTTTGCTCTTCGTAAGGTGCAACTATAATCAAAGTTTTTATCCTTAAAATGATTATTCTGTCGGGCGTTTCTTTAAGCTAGAACTATTTGCAACAGCCTGACCTTCTCCATTTTTTTGTTCCATCATAGCGCGAACTTTTAACGGAAGCCCAAACAAGGTTATAAAGCCCTGCGCATCTTTGTGATTGTAAAGTTCGCCTGTTGTAAAGGATGCAATGTCTTCATTATATAAGCTGTATTTTGAATCAGAACCTGCGGCTCTAATCTGACCTTTTACAAGTTTTAATTTTGTCCAGCCTGTTACTGTTTCCTGTGTCTTATCGACAAAAGCCATCAGCGCTTCGTAAAGCGGTGTAAAAACTTTACCGTCGTAGATAAGTTCCGCAAGGCGCAGAGAAACCTGCTGCTTGTAATGATATGTGTCGCGATCAAGACAGAGGTGGTCCATCATTCTATGCGCAAAGTACAAAATTGCTCCACCTGGAGTTTCGTATACACCGCGGCTTTTCATTCCAACACAGCGATTTTCGCAGATGTCAACAAGCCCAATTCCATTTCTTCCGCCAATTTTGTTGAGTTCTTCCATAAGAGAAAGACCGTCCATCGACTTTCCGTTCAACTTTACAGGAATTCCTTTTTCCCACTCGATTGTAACATATTCGCCTTCGCCAGCTGTTTCTGGAACAACTGTATTTTTTAGCATGTGAGGATAATTTGGCTCGTTTGCAGTTTTTTCAAGCTCAAGACCTTCGTGGCTTATGTGCCAAATATTTTCATCGCGAGAGTATGACTGGTCTTTTTTCATAGGAACTTCAAGCCCACGGTCTTCCAAAAATTTGATTTCATCTTCGCGGCTATTCATATTCCATTTGTCATCACGCCAAGCGGCAATAACTTTTAAATCTGGGGCAAACGCTTTGATTGCAAGTTCAAAACGAACCTGATCGTTTCCTTTACCTGTTGCTCCGTGGCAGATTGCAACCGCATTTTCCTGTCTTGCATATTCAACTAAAATTTTACCGATTAGAGGTCGTGCTGTTGAAGTTCCCAAAAGATATTCATCTTCATAAACAGCATTCGCTTTTAGTGCAGGCCAGATGTATTCTTCGACATATTCTTTTCTTGCATCAACTACATAGCAGGCAGAAGCACCAGTTTTTAGCGCGCGCTCTTTTATTTTTTTCCAGTCATCTCCCTGACCAACATCTATGCAGACTGCTATAACATCATAATCGTAATTTTCTTTGAGCCATGGAATTATAACCGTCGTGTCCAATCCACCAGAATAAGCAAGTACAACCTTATCTTTAGCCATATCCTTCAATCTCCTTAAAAAATCTTTTGCGACAGGAATTCAAAATAATTTCTTGATTTCTGCGTTAATGTATATTTATACAAAATATCCTAGTATTTTATGCAAATTTATGCAATAGAATGTCAATTTTTTAGATTTTGTGATTTTATATCAAAAGTCTGTCTAAAATTCTTGCGATTACATCAAAGCTTTCCGGAGTTAAACTCATAAGGTTGTCGTATGGCGTGTGAAAAAGTCTCCAGGTTAAAGGCATTCTTTCCTGATATTTGAATTTAAAATCTGCATCATCGTCGAGTTTTGCATTCATCACCGCTTTTTCAAGATTTTTATCTTTCATCAATTCTTTGTAGTATTTTGTCGCTTCTTCTTTTGGGAGCATCGTTATTGCAACAGCAGGAATTGCACACGCCAAAAAACCTGCATTATCGCTATAAGGAACGGGAAGCGTCATCCAATTATTTGGACTTACATCAGAAAGGATTTGTTGAGTTCTCTTGTACAAATCCAAAAAGTTTTTTGCAAAGGATGAATTTTTATTTACTCGGCTCGCAAAATCAAAACCTGCTCTGGCAAGAACCGGCGTTGTTCCTCTTCCAACAGAATCAAAAACATAAACGTCGTCATTTTTTATCCCAAGTTTGCAAAAAAGTTCTGCAAGTGCAAATGCACCCTGTTCACTTACACCGCACTCGCCTAATTCTTCGCCATCTGTAAAAAAAATGCGAATATTGTTTATCCTGTTTTTTTTGGCACGCTCATTGACTTTTACAGCAAAGTTCGCGATGGCAAGATTTGCACAACTGTTATCGTTTGCTCCAGGGCTACCTTTTACGATGTCGTAATGAGAGATTAAAGTCTTTATCCTGAATTGAGGATTATACGAAAAAGATGAAAAATTTACGTAAAGGTGTTTTTTTCCGTCGAGGTGAATTACAGAAGTGCTTACGCCACGGCAAGAAAGATAGTCCTGCAAAAAAGCAAGCCTGTCTGTTCCTTCTGCAACGTAAGATTTTAGCGCTTCTTGTATTTCGCTCATCGTTTAATTTTTTAATGAAGAAAGTGGCAATGGCTGTGGTGAAGTTGTTGCACCTTCTATTTTTAAGAATTCCTGCAAAATCTCTTTTTGCCTTGAAGAAAGTTTTGTTGGAATCTGAACTATTATCTTTATGTACAAATCTCCCTTTCTTGTGCTGTTTATAACAGGAACTCCTTCATTTTTTATGCGGAGAAGTTTTCCGTTTTGAGTTCCAGCAGGAAGTTTAAACTCAATCTGTTTTCCGTCCAAAGTTGTTATAAAGATTGTTTCACCCAAGGTTGCCTGAGCCATTGTAACAGGAACTGCACAATACAAATCTTGCCCGCTTCTTTCGAAAAAAGTATGACGTTCAACATGCAAAACTACGATCAAATCGCCAGCAGGTCCACCATTTTTGCCTGCATCGCCTTCCCCGTGAATTACGATTCGTTTTCCATCGTCAACACCAGCGGGAATACTTAAAGTTAAGCGCTTCGATTTTTCTTCAAAACCACTTCCATGACATTTTTGGCAGGGTTTATCTATAATAGTGCCTTCACCACCACACGACGGACAAGTTTGCTGAACTGCAAAAAATCCTGCCTGCCTTCTTATCTGTCCTGTTCCACCGCAAGACGGACAAGTTTTTCTCGTTCCGCCTGCTGCAGAGCCACTACCATGGCAGTCTGAACACGCTTCGTTGTGAGAGAATTTTATCTCTGCTTTTGTTCCGTAAACTGCATCTTTAAATGAAATATCTAAATCGTAACGAAGGCTCTGTCCCGTTTGAGCAGCATTTGGATTACGGCTCCTAGAAGATGAGCGTCCACCTCCAAAAATTCCTTCAAAAATGTCGCTAAAGCCGCCACCCATTCCGCCAAACAAGTCGCTAAAATCATGAAAGGCATGGCTTCCAGAAAATCCACCGCTTCCAAATCCTGAATTTCCGTCAAGACCTGCAAAACCGTATTGGTCGTAAATTGGACGTTTTTGTTCGTCAGAGAGAATTTCATACGCTTCTGTGGCTTCTTTAAATTTTTCTTCCGCCTCTTTATTTCCTGGGTTTCGATCTGGATGATATTTCACCGCTAATTTTCTGTAAGCTTTTTTTATATCATCACTAGAGGCATCTTTTTTAACGCCCAGCACTTCGTAATAATCTCGTTTTGCAGCCATTTTATCCTAAAACCTTTTTACCTTTTCTGACAAAAAGACCGCTCGCATTTGAACGGCCTTTTGTTTTATTCTTTTTTTACTTTTTTTTATTTGTCGTCGTGAACTTCATAGTCAACGTCGTCAGCAGTACCTTTATCAAAACCGCTGTTTGACGAATTTGCAGAAGAACCTGCATCCGCTCCAGCCGAATTATTTGCACCGCTAGAAGAAGCATTTGCACCTGCTCCAGCAGACTGCTGCTGCTTGTAGACTTCTTCTGCAATCTTATAAGAAGACTGTTTTAAAGCTTCTGTCTTTGCCTTAATATCTTCTGTATTGTTGCTTTCTACAGCTTTTTTAAGTTCTGCAATGCCTTCTTCAACCTTTTGTTTATCTGCAGCAGAAACTTTGTCGCCTAAATCTTTTAAGCTCTTTTCTGTTGAATAGATTAAACTGTCGGCTTCGTTTTTAACGTCGATTGCTTCGCGCTGCTTTTTGTCTTCGTCGGCGTGAGCTTCGGCATCTTTAACCATTCTATCAATTTCTTCCTTGCTCAATCCAGAAGAAGAAGTAATTTGAATATGCTGCTCTTTTCCTGTTCCTAAATCCTTTGCAGATACGTGAACAATACCGTTTGCATCGATATCAAAAGTAACTTCAATCTGAGGAACTCCACGAGGAGCAGAAGGAATACCAACCAAGTCAAAGTTTCCAAGAGTTTTGTTTTCTGCAGCCATCTCTCGTTCACCCTGCAATACGTGAATAGTTACAGCAGTCTGTCCGTCGGCAGCAGTAGAAAATACCTGACTCTTTTTTGTAGGAATTGTCGTATTTCTTGGAATGAGTTTTGTCATTACTCCACCCATCGTTTCAATTCCCAAAGAAAGAGGAGTTACATCAAGCAAGAGAACATCTTTTACATCGCCTGCAAGAACTCCACCTTGAATTGCAGCACCCATAGAAACCGCTTCGTCTGGGTTTATTCCTTTAAGAGGTTCTTTTCCAAAGAAATTTTTTATAACTTCCTGGAATTTTGGCATACGAGAAGAACCACCAATCAAAAGAACTTCATCGATTTGCGATTTTTCGTATCCAGAATCTTTAAGCGCATTCTGGCAAGGAATTAAAACTCTGTCCCAAAGGTTTTGTGTCATTCTTTCAAACTCTGCACGAGTCAAAGTCTTTTGCAAGTGTTTTGGTCCTGTTGCATCCGCAGTGATAAACGGAAGGTTTATGTCCGTTGTCGTCTGGTTAGAAAGAGCAATTTTTGCTTTTTCAGATTCGTCTTTTATACGCTGCATAGCCATTGCGTCTTTAGATAAATCAATTCCAGTGTCTGCCTTGAATGAAGATACAAGCCAGTCAGAAATAGCGTTATCCCAGTCAGCACCACCCAAATGAGTGTCGCCGTTTGTAGCCTTTACTTCAAAAACGCCGTCTGCCATATCGAGAATCGTAACATCGAGAGTACCACCACCTTCGTCGATTACAGCCAGAACTTTTTCCTTGTTTTTATCTTCTTTAAGACCAAAAGCAAGTGCAGCGGCTGTAGGTTCGTTGATAATTCTCTTTACGTTTAGACCTGCAATAGTTCCGGCATCTTTTGTTGCCTGTCTTTGAGCATCGTTAAAATATGCAGGAACGGTGATTACAGCATCAGTAACAGTTTCGCCCAAATAGTCTTCTGCGGTTTTCTTCATTTTTTGCAAGATGAATGCAGAAATTTCCTGTGGTGTGTATTCCTTTTCCTGACCGTTATCCGTTACCGAAACAACAACGTTCTCTCCTTTCTGCTTAATTGCATAAGGAACGCGAGAAAGCTCATCCTGCAAGTCTGAATAATGCTTACCGATAAGGCGTTTTACTTCGTATATAGTGTTTTTTGGGTTGGTGATTGCCTGATTTTTTGCAGATGCACCAACAATTCTCTCTCCTTTAGATGTGAACCCAACAACAGATGGAGTAATTCTTCCACCTTCTGAGTTTTGAATAACAGTTGCCTGTCCGTTTTCCATAACCGATACTTCAGAAGTTGTAGTACCAAGGTCAATACCAATAATCTTTCCCATAATATTTCCTCCGAAAACCAGATGATTTTCAATTCGTTTTTTTTATTTAGAAAACTCAAAATGAGTTTTCATTTACGCTTTTGGTTTTACAACCATTACTTTTGCATGACGGATTATCCTGTCTTTAAGTTTGTATCCTTTCAGATAAACCTGCTGGATTTTCTCCTTTTTAACATCGCCTTCCTGCATTCCTATTGCTTCGTGAATATCTGGATTAAAATCTTCGCCATCTTTTCCAAAAGCAACCAAGTTGTATTTATTTTCGAGCATGCTGACGAGCGATTTATTTATCATTTTGACACCGTCTACGATTGAAGCCGCCTCTTTTACATCTTTTGCCGCTTCTATAGTACGATCAAAATTATCAAGACTTTCAAGCAAATCGCCCAAAAGGCTTGCATTTGCATAAGCAACCGCTTCTTCTTTTTGAGCCATCATGCGCTTGCGCCAATTGTCGTTTTCTGCTGCCTTGTAAAGCGAGTCTTGCTTGAGTTGAGCAATCTGCGCTTCCAATTCCGCGATTTTTTCTTCTGGCGTTTTTAAATTCTGTTCTTCTTTAGCATTACAAGATGAATCTTCGCCCTTGCAAGATGCACAATCTGTCTCTTGAGTGTTAGAAGTTTTGTCTTGTTCACAGTTTTCTTGTGAACTGTTTTCTTTTAAATCTTCTTGATTCTGTGCAGTCTGATTTTCTGCTTTCATATCATCGTTTTCCATATCTTAAAACTAATAACTCCACTTTATCATCGTCAATAAAAAAAACATTTTTTTGCGAAAAACCGCAAAGCTTTCAACTCAACAATATCGAATTTCAGGGCCATCATTTCCCAAAAAAACACGCACTTTGCTGTATTCCATAAAGGAATTTTCAAAAAAGGGTTTTATTCCTGTCGCTGCAGCAGTTAAAATTTCATCTGGATTATAAGACATTGAAACTTCACTCGTTTCATTTTCGCCAGCACAGCGCGCAAAAGCACCATTTAACCTTACGATATTGCTTACAACTTCAAAATATTGAAGTAATTTTTTTTCTTCATATTTAAATTTTAAAAAATCGAGTTGAAGTTTTTCGCATTCTCTGTGATTTTCGCGTAAAAGAATCAAATCTTTTTTATCTTTAAAATTATTTATCTTAAGCCATTGAGCAAAATCTTCAAAAAATTTTGACGGGCTTATTTTTAATGGCTTTAAAACCGCCAAAAACCAAGGGATCGCACGACCGTAAGTGTAAAAAACGCTGCAAGCGATGCAAACATCAAACGCGCGCTTTATATCCTGTGTTGAAAAAGTTGCAGAAGGTTTTGCCACATCAATTTTGTTTTGTTCGAGAAATGACTCAACCTGCAAAAAATTTATGTGATTTGGATAAAGTCCCGTGGCAAAATCTAAACGGTCAAAAAAAAGTTTAATTCCGTCTCCACAAGAAATTGCAAAATCCATTTCAAATCCAAAGACGAGCCCCAAAGTGTTTAACATCTGTGCCCTTCGACTGAAAAACTTTTTGTCAAAAAGATAGGAATTTCCCTTGCTCTCGCCTTTTAAAACAACATCGAGCGAGCAAAAAAGCTCTGCAAGGATTTTACAGACATCCGCATCGAGCATAGAAGGCTCTAAACAAAGATTTAAAAACGTGGAAGGAGCATTTTTCAAAAACAATTTTAAAAACGAAAGCAGTTTTTCTTTGTTGCAAAGAATAGCTTTATCGTGCAAGGTGAATTCCGTTATGCCTTTTTCTTCAAAGGTCAAAAGAGAAGATTCAAGCTGGTTTAAGTTAAAATTATAAGATTTTTCCATAAACAACACTTATAACGCTATTCGCCATTTATGCAAAAAAAACTTCTGGTCAAAAAGATTTTGCAAAAATGCAAAGGCTTAAAAAGCCCTGCAAAATTTCGCATTTGCCTTTGCCTTACAAAAGTTTTATTCCGTGGTCAGCACATTCTTTTCGCATAGAATCCTGCCACATGCTAACCTGAATTTCTCCGATATGTGCTTTTCGTAAAAAGAACATACAAAGACGGCTCTGCCCAATTCCACCGCCCATAGTCTGACTTAACTGCCCATTTAAAAGTTTTTTATGAAATTCAAACTTTTCTTTTTCCATGCAATTTCTTTCTTGTAGTTGAAGTTTTAAACTTTTGGCACTTACCCTTATACCCATGGAAGAAAGTTCCAAAGCGCTATCGATTACAGAATCCCAAACCAAAAGGTCGCCGTTAAGACCACGATGTCCGTCTCCAGTTTCTGTAATCCAATCGTCATAGTCAGGTGCACGTCCATCGTGAATAGAACCATCATCCAACTTTCCGCCAATGCCAATCAAAAATACAGCACCATACTTTTTAGTTATGATGTTTTCCCTTTCTTTTGGAGATTTATCTGGATACTGCCTTGCAAGGTCCTGCGCATAAACAAAGGTAATTTCGCTAGGCAAAACAGGTTTTATCGCTTCGTAGCGATCGTAAATATAAAACTCAAGATGTTTTAAACAATCGTATATTTTCCTTACAACATCTTTTAAATATTCAACATTGCGGTCTTCATTTTTAATGCACTGGCACCAGTCCCATTGGTCAACGTACAGAGAATGAATATTATCCAATTCTTCGTCTGCACGAATAGCGTTCATATCGGTGTAAATTCCAAAACCCGCTTCAAGTTTCATTTCAGTAACCTTAACTCTTTTCCATTTTGCAAGCGAATGAACAATTTCCATCTTAGCATCGTTCATATCCTTTACAGGAAAAGTTACCGCTCTTTCAATACCGTTCAAATCGTCGTTTAACCCCTTGCCGCTTTCAACAAAAAGTGGAGCAGTAACACGGGTAAGATTCAAGGCAGAAGAAAGTTGCCCTTGAAAAAACTCCTTAATCATAACGATAGCGTGTTCAGTTTCCTTAGAGCCCAAAATAGAAACATAATCCTTTGGAATATACACTTTTGCCATAAAAACCTCGCTTAAATGAAGCATTTTAGCGTTTTTTATAGTGCTTATTCAATTATTTTATTAAAATCAAGCAATAAAGAGGGGAAAGCCTTCCCCTGCGGTCGCACTAGCGTTGCGCCCTACCCCTTCTCCTAAGGGCGCTCATAAGGCTTTGCGGCCCTTAAAAACCCAAATGCACCAAAAAGGAAAAATTATATGTCACAAAAAAAGAATATAAAGATTCTGCCACTTTTGATATTCGCTTTATTTATTTTGTTTTTTGCATATTTTTACATAGAACAAAATCGTGGGCAACAAGAAAACAAAACCGCACAATCACAAGGTCAAAATAACGAAATAACACAAAGGCAAAATAATCAACAAAAAACAGAAGGCTGTCTGCAAAAAGAGAACAGCAAAAAAGAACTTAACTCGCAAAATGGGGTTTATTTAATATCAACAAAAAAAGATTTGTGTATTCCTTTAAGTTCAAAAAGCAAAACTGGAGATTCCAGCGCAGACCGTCAGATTGTAAATCACCTTTATTATTCGCTTTGCTACAGAGAAAGTTATGAGCAGGCAGAGTGGAGTGCATATTGCCTCGACAGCGAAATGCTCGTAAAAAATGCAAGTCGTACAGATGACTTTAGAACAGACCCTCTCGTTACAACGCTTTCTGCAACGCCACAAGATTATAAAGCTAGCGGCTACGACAGAGGGCATCTTACACCAGCAGCTGATTTTGCATTTAGCAAAGAGGCTATGAGCGAAACATTTTACATGAGCAATATGAGCCCGCAGACAGGAAGCCTAAACCGTGGAATCTGGAAAGACTTAGAAACTTCCGTACGCCAATGGGCGCAAAAGTATTCGAGGGTGTTTGTAATTTCTGGGCCGGTTTTAGACAAAGCTCCACAACAGTACAAAACTATCGGTAAAAACAATGTTGCAGTTCCGGAATATTATTACAAAGTACTCTTAGTACCACTCTACGAAGACGAAAACGACAGGGCTACAAAAGACGATTCAAAAGATGTAACAGCAATAGCGTTCATCTTTCCAAACCAAAAATGCGAAGGAGAGATTTTAGATTATGCCGTTACAGTTGATGAAGTAGAAAAGCGCACTGGCATAGATTTTTTCTTTGAACTGGAAGACAACACAGAAGATTTAATAGAATCAAATTTTGACAAGAGGTGGTGGCAGTAAAAACGGCTTAGGCGGTGGAGCCTCGGCGAAGCCGTCGACCGCAGGAGCATAGCGACGAGGACGATGAGCGCTTAGCGAAAGGCGCAAGTGCCGGCGGCACGCAAGTGACGCAAGCCACCATTTTAAATACAAAAAAACTTAAACTACAGCAAAATCCTTCTTCGTTTACATAAAGCATAAAAAACGTTATAGTAATTCAAATCTATATTTATTAGAGGTTCTAAAATGGCAGATGTTTATGACACATTCCGTGACATTGGTATTATTCCAGTAGTTGCGATTGACGATGCTTCAAAAGCGGCAGATCTTGCACACGCCCTTGTAAAAGGTGGACTTCCTGCGTCAGAAGTTACTTTCCGCACTGCATGTGCTGCAGAAGCAATCGAAGCAATGATTAAGGCAGAACCAGACATGCTTGTTGGTGCTGGTACAGTTCTTAATGTTGAACAAGCTGAACGCGCTGTAAAAGCTGGAGCAAAATTCATCGTTTCTCCAGGATACAATCCAGACGTTGTTGACTGGTGCATAAAAAATAATATTCCAACAATGCCAGGAATTTCAAATCCTTCAGAAATAACTGCTTGCATTAACAAGGGCGTTACTCACCTTAAATTGTTCCCTGCTGAACGCAAAGGCGGATACAAGATTATCGACGACTTTGGCGGACCTTTTCCTCAGTGTACATTTATGCCAACCGGCGGTGTAACAACAGAAAATGTTGGCGAATATGCAAAACGCAAGAATATTCTGTGCATGGGCGGAACTTGGATGGTTAAAAAGCCTTTGATTGACGGCGGAAAATGGGACGAAATAACACAGATTTGTAAAGATGCTGTAAAGGCTATGCACAACTTCCACATTGACCACATGGGAATCAATGCAAAAAATGAAGCTGAAGCAAAAGAGATTGCAGCTCAGTTTGAACTTTTTGGTTTTGCATCAAAAATCGGCAATACTTCAATCTTCGCTTCTGAACAGGTTGAAATTATGAAAGAAAAAGGTCGCGGAACAAATGGCCACATTTCTATGGTTTGTAACAATGTAGAAAGAGCGCTCGCTTACCTTAAACCTTTTGGATTTAATCCTGTTGCAGGAACTGAAAAATGGATGGGTAAGGAGAACGATTCTCCGTTAAAGGTTGTTTACCTTGATAAAGAAGTTGGCGGCTTTGCTATCCACCTTAAACGTGCTTAAATAAAAGCAAACTAAAAAAGTCATCCGTTTTGGATGGCTTTTTTTTATTTATGCACGGGTAAGCAAAAAATACTGTAGTAAAAAAATAAAACACAAAACAAAAACAAGAAGAAAAGATTTTTCGTAAAAATCGTCTTATTTTCCGTCGTAATTTATGAGCGTTGTAATCTTCATAGGGCTTAAAACTTTTTGATAATTCAACTGTGGTAAGCCTATAACGCCAAACACTTCGCTCGCTTTTGCCCCTGCTTTTTCCAAGAGTTTTCTTGTGGCGTCAACAGTCCCACCTGTTGCAATTAAATCGTCCACAATTATAAAACTATCGCCTTCTTTTACATCTGCCTTGTGAACTTCCAGTTCTGCTGTTCCGTATTCAAGTGCATAGGATTGCGAATAGACTTCGCCAGGGAGTTTTCCTTTTTTACGTATCAACACCAAAGGAATTCCCAGTCGTTCTGCAAGAGGGGCTCCAAAGATAAAACCACGACTCTCTATTGCAGCAACGGCATCAAAACCTGCATCCTTATAAAGCAAATACATCTCTTCTATAACGGCACCAAATGCTTTGGGGCAGGTTAGAAGGCTTGTAATGTCATAAAAAAGAATTCCTGGTTTTGGAAAATCGTTTACTCGACGAATTGCATTGTCTAAAAGTTGTGTATCCATATTGTCTCCACTTGTAAGTTGATTTTATTTTGAAACGGTCCGTATTGAACCCATTTTGAGCCGTTTTTCCCTGCTTTCTTCCATGAGTTTTATAAGACTGTCTTTATCGCTTTTTTCTATCGCTTTTTTAAATTGATTTAATTGCTCTTCGAATTTTTCTATATGCGAAACGAGTTTTTCTTTATTGGAAATAAAAAGTTCTGTCCACAAAGGTGCATTTATCATCGCTATTCTAGTTAAATCTTCAAAACTGCCACCACCAAAAGCGGTTATTCCTTCATCTTTTGCGCTATCTACCAACGAACAGGCTATGACATGGCACAGTTGACTCGTAAAACCTATTTTATAATCGTGGATGTCGCAGGTGGTTTCTGTTATGCGTGTAAATCCTATTTCCGAGATAAATTGTCTCATCAACTCTAAATTTTCTTTTTTGTTAGAATCTTGCGGACAAAGTATGTAGTTTCGATTTAAAAACATTGTAGAAGTTGAATGCGCATATCCTTCTTTTTCGCCACCTGCCATTGGATGCCCGATTATAAAATCGACATCTTTTCTTAAAATTTGTGGCAGTTGTTTTTCAAAAATACCTTTTACTCCAGAAATATCTGTTACAATCGCACCGCTTTTAAAAAAATCCTTATTGTCCTTTAAAAAATTTAAGGTCATGTGCGGATAAAGGCATACGTAAACAAAATCGCATTCGGGCAAAAAAAGAGAATATTCATCGCTTTTAAAAGCCTTGTCCGCAACGCCTTCGTTTAAAGCTTGAGTAAGACAGGCTGTGCTACGATTGCAAACATAGATTTTTCCTGTTGCACCGCTCTGGCTTAGAATATGCTCTCTTATCGCTTTTGCAAGAGAACCTCCCATTATTCCAAGCCCAACTATTGCATAGGTCAAATCTTTTAGATTTTTCATTTTTAAATATTCTCCAAGTTAAAATACTGAATTTTTGCAAACGATTTTTGCGATTTATCTGCGTCCAAAATCTTCGAGATTTTTTAAGCCTCGCTTAAACTGCGGAATTCTCGCACAGGCAGTAGTGTCCCAAGGCGAGCGTTCGCCTCTTTTTAAAAAGTGGTAGGCAACGCCTGCAATCATCGCTCCGTTATCGCCACACAATTTTAAAGGCGGAAAGATGCAGTTTAAATCTTTGCGTTCTGCCAGTATCGCCCGCAACCGGCTGTTTGCCGCAACTCCGCCACCTGCGACTACAGTTTTTAAACCAGTGTCTTCAATCGCTTTAAAAAGCCTTGAAGTAAGAGTTTTTACCGCAGTTTCTTGAAAAGCGGCACAGATATTTTCGTTTGTCTTTTCGTATCCTTCGTTTAAAAAAAGTTCTGCTTGATGAATTACCGCTGTTTTTAGTCCAGAAAAACTCATATCGTAGCGATGCCCTTCTCTCTTGTCGATTTTTGCAACAGGAAACGAAAAAGATTTTGAATCGCCTTTTTGTGCAAGTTTATCTATAACAACGCCCCCGGGATAGCCAAGCCCATAGAATTTTGCAACTTTGTCAAACGCTTCGCCAACGCTGTCGTCTATCGTTGTTCCTAAAATTTCAAGATTATCAAAGCCGTTCACCTTTGCAATTATTGAATGTCCTCCACTTACCAAGAGTCCTATGTATGGATACGCGATGTCGTTTTCAAGATGAGCAGAATAAAGATGACCGAGCATATGGTTTATAGCGATAAAAGGTTTATTGCACGCCCAAGCAAGAGTTTTACCGAATGTAAGCCCGACCAAAAGCGAACCCATAAGTCCAGGTCTGTTAGTTGCAGCAATTGCATCAATTTCTTCCAATGTAAGATTTGCTTCTTTTAACGCCTGCTTTACAACTGGCAATATCCATTCTGCGTGTTTACGACTTGCAATTTCTGGAACAACACCCTTATATACTTCATGAAAAGGTATTTGTGTGGCAACAACATTGCTTATGATTTTTTTTCCGTCTTCTACAATTGCACAGGCAGTTTCATCGCATGAAGATTCTATACCTAAAACTTTCATATTTCCTCTACTTTTTGAGCATGCTTGGAGTCGCAAAACTATATCCGGCTTTTACAATATGCGGATACATCTCCAAAAGCAGTTGTGGCAAGACATTTGCACTTTTATCCACGTGTGCGATTATTATAGTCTTTCCATTTTTATTTGCAATATCGAGCGCCTCATACAACTTTTTAAGCATTGCATTTCTGTCTACAACATTGTCGATGTACGGCCCTGATTTTTCAAAAATTTTAATGTCGCGCTCGAGTGCTGCCTGTGGAGCTTTTGTGTTTGGCGTTGTCCTGCTGTCTAAAAAATAAATTCCGTTTTGCTGGCAAACATCAATCACCGCACCTATTCGTATAACATCTTCTGTTACCTGGCTTCCTTCGTGATTGTTCATGCCTTTTACGAAAGGTCCAAGTTCACGCAAATTTTCGTTTATTACAGATTCAATTTCAGAAAAACTCATGTCAACGGTTATTTTTCCAGGACCTGGATCAAGATTTTTATTTAATGACTGCATAGGTTGATGTAAAATTAATTCCTTCCCAAAATCGTGAACAACCTGCGCACATTCTTTTGAATGCGAAAGTTTTGGAAGCACTGCAATTGTAATAGGAAACGGCAAACTTGCGTATTTTTTTGTATTTTCAACATTCAAACCGGCATCGTCTACGATTAAAACAATCGTTGCCTTGTTTTTTGCAGGCGGAATTTTAAATGCAGGAATTTGTTTTTCAATTTTAGGCGAATCTTCGCTTATATTTTTTGCAGGCAGAACCGTTTTTAAAGTCTCGGTTTTCTTTTCTTTAGAATTCGAAGGACTTATAGGTTTTTCTTTAGGATTAGCTGGTTTTTCTCTAGGAGAATTTGATTTTTCGTTTGATGTAGCGGAAGGTTTTTCTTTTGGCGATGATTTTATTTGATTTTCAGTGTTTTTTTGATTTTGGACAGGATTTAAATTTTTTTTGATATTTTTTTGAGACTGTTCTTTAGGATTTTCAATATTTTTTCCTTCTACATTTTTAGCAATAACACTTTCTTCTTTTTTTTCATCTTTTGGTAAAACTATAACCGCAAGCGACACACAAGCTGCCAAAAATGCAAGGCTAAAAAAAAGATTTAGGAGCCCTTTATTATTTTTTTTGGATTTTGTTTTTTTTGATTTTGCATTTTTTGGGGAAACGGAAGATTCTCTTTGCTTTTTTGATGAAAATTTAGATTTTTCAGAAACAGAGCGTCGTTTTGGATTTTTATTTTTTGTATTGTTTGAATTTCCGGCCATATCAAAAAAAAGCGAACTGGAAAATTATAAAACCAGTCCGCTATGATGATAATTTTTTTTAAGATATTTTGGAAGACCAGCACCAAAGTCAAGAGATAAAAACTTACGTACCAAATTCAACAGCAACTTTTTTTATCTTTTTTACAGCACGAATTTCAATCTGTCTAACAGTTTCGGCACTAACGCCCAAAAGTTCGCTCAATTCTCTCAAAGTTGGAGTATGTTCGTCGCAGTTAAAGTTGTAGCGACCGTAGATAACCTTTTTTTCGCAGTCAGAGAGGCCTGCCACCATTTCTTTTATGTTGTTTTTTTCTTCTTCGCGAAGATAATTTACTTCTGGATTGTATTTATTGTCGGGAATCAAATCTCCGAGAGTTACACTTCCTTCTTCTGAAGTTTCGCAATCTATGCTTGTAACTGTATAAGAATAAGAAAGAGCATGAGTTAAATCCCTTTCCGAAATTCCGCAATAAGATGAAAGTTCAGAAATAGTTGCTTCTCTATTAAACGCTTGTTTAAATTCTTCTTTTGATGTAACTATTTTTCGTAAAAGTTCCTCTTTTCTGTGTGGAAGAGTGATTGGAGAAGTCTTATTGTAAAGATAGCGCAACATATATTGCAAAATCCAAGTGTAAGCATAAGTCGAAAACCGAGTTTTAAATCCATAGTTGTATTTAGACGCAGCCGTCATTAGCCCTAAATTGCCTTCTTGGATGAGATCCATTATAGAAACCCGAGGAATATTCATAAATTTTTTTGCGATGCTTATTACAAGGCGCAAATTGCAATTTATAAGTTTTTCTTTTGCACAACGACTCCCTTTTTCGATTTCTTTAGAAAGTGCAACTTCTTCGAATGCTTCCAAGAGCGGATATCGTTGTACCTGCTTGATGTAAGTTTCTAGAATATCCATAAACATCTCCATTTTCCATCTGAAAACCGATTTAGAATTCGGTTTCCGCCTATTTGCTGATAACTCTCTAAATTATAAAACAGCAAAAAGTGTGCCAAGTATGATAAAAAAGTTGAATAAAAATTATAAATTAGAGTAATTTAATATAATACAAGGAAATAAAAGAAATTGAATTTCCTAACACAAAAAATTCAAATTTCAAGACTTTTACAAAAATTTTATAAAAATGCACTTTTTTAGACAAATTTAAGTTTGAATGTATGATTTTGTATACAGATATAATTTTTTATACGATTTATTGTTTTATTAAAAATTTGAGTTAAAATGTGGATTTTTTTTTGATATTGCTGAAAGTAAAACATACGATGCGGCAAGGATTGGCATTTCAAGAAAACTTCCGTGTTTTCTTGAAATGGACAGTTTTCTTACTAAAACTGTCAACAGCAGTTGTAAGTGTACGTCCGTGTACACAGCGCGGCAAGGGATTGTGGTCAAATAAAATCATCCGTGATTTTATTTGACAGACAGTTTTTGCAAAACTGTCAATATTACTTGTAAGTCGCACCTCCTGTGCGACGATGCGGCAAGGATTGGAGGGGCGGCGAAGCCGTCGACCGCAGGAGCAAAGCGACGAGGACGATGAGTGCTTAGCGAACCCCGCAAAGCCTGTTTTTTGCGTAACGCAAGTGGAGCAAAAAGCCGCCCGAATTAAAAAAAAATAAAAACTCGCACAAACTAAAAAAAACTGATAGACTTGCTGGCAAAATAGAAAATTAATAGAGGAAAAAAATGTACATAACTTGCCTGGATATGGAAGGCGTGGTTTCGCCTGAAATTTGGATTGAATTTTCAAAGGTTTCAGGGATTCCTGAATTGAGCAGAACAACCCGCGACGAACCTGATTACGATAAATTGATGAACTGGAGAATTTCAATTTTGCGGGAAAAGGGCATCAAACTAAAAGATATTCAAAATACGATTGCAGAAATTGAACCTTTAACTGGTGCAAAAGATTTTTTGGACGAATTGCGCTCTATTTGCCAGACGGTTGTCTTGAGCGACACCTTTGAGGAATTTGCAGGCCCTATTCTAAAAAAACTTGGAATGCCAACCGTTTTTTGCAACAGCCTCGAAGTTGACAGCGAAGGTTTTATCGTAAAGCACAAAATGCGCTGCAAAAATTCAAAACTTTCCACCGTAAAAGCGTTTCAGTCTATTGGATTTAAAACGATTGCCTTTGGCGACAGCTATAACGACCTTGCGATGATTGAGCAAAGCAAGGTTGGCTTTTTATTCCGCACAACTGAAAAGATAAAAAATGACTACCCTTCTATTCCGTCTTTTACTGATTACGGTGAACTTTTGAAAGCAATTAAAGCTGTTCTAAAAAAATAAATTATCCTAAAACTACGTCCAAGGTCATCATCACTGTAAAGCCCAAGGCAAACATTGTGGTTCCAATATCAGAGTGAATACCTTGAGACATTTCTGGAATCAATTCTTCTACAACAACATAAATCATCGCTCCAGCTGCAAAAGCCAAAAAATATGGCAGAACAGGAAGAAAAAGTGAACTTGCAACTATCATCAAAAATGCGCCAAGCGGTTCTACAACTCCAGAAAGCGTTCCGTAGACAAAGGATTTTCTTCTGCTTATTCCTTCTGTTTTTAACGGCATGGAAATTATCGCTCCCTCTGGAAAATTTTGAATTGCAATTCCCAAAGCAAGGCTCAACGCTCCCATTGCGCTTATGCTGGAATTTCCTGAAAGAAAACCTGCATATACAACACCGATCGCCATTCCTTCTGGAAGATTATGAATCGTAACAGCAAAAATCATCATCGTTGTCTTTTTAAGATGACTTTTTACACCTTCTGCTTGACTAGAACCCAAATGCAGATGCGGAATAAGATGATCAAGCGATAAAAGAAAAAAAATTCCAACCCAAAAACCTACAACAGCTGGAATAAATGATAACTTTCCCATGGAAGAAGATAAATCAAACGCTGGAAGTAAAAGGCTCCAGATAGAAGCAGCAACCATTACGCCAGAAGCAAAGCCCTGCAACGCCTTTTGTAATTTGGAATTTAGAGAGTTTCCCATAAAAAAGACACAGGCAGAACCTAAAATTGTTCCCAAAAGTGGAATCAAAAGTGCTGGAGTTATGGAATTTATAAAAGAATTAAAAATATTATTCATAACGACATTTTGCAACAAACTTAATTTTTGGTATATGACAAAAGATTTATTTCTTCTTCGATAAGTTCCCTGCATTCGCCAGGTTTTAAATTGGAATCCAAAACTAAATTGCCGATTTTCACCCTTTTTAAATATACAACTTCGTTTTTTAGTTGAGCGAACATCCTTTTTACCTGATGATATTTTCCTTCGCTTATAGTAAGAATGCAGTCGCTTTTGCCAGAAGAATTTTCATTTATCGCCTGTAAGAGAGCTTTGCCCAAAAGTTTTGCATTTTCGTCTTCATCTTCTAAAATCCAAAACAAATCTGCACTTTGAGCGACAAATCCTTCTTCATTTTGTTCGCGGTCTATCCAAAATCCTTCTTTAAATATTTTTTGATATTCGTTTTTTTGCTCTTGCGTTAAGGCGTTTTTTAGTCCAACCGCATAAGTTTTTGGAACGTGATTTTTTGGAGAGAGCAAATTGTGCGTAAGTTTTCCGTCGCTGGTTAAAATTAAAAGCCCTTCCGTATCGATGTCGAGCCGCCCCATGCAGTGTAAATCGCCACCAAAAAATTTATTGAAAAAATCTTCTGGAACAAAATCAAAAACTGTTTTATGAAGACCGTCCTTGTTAGCGCAGACAACATCTTTGCATTTATTCATCATTATGTAGATGTCTTTTTGAAGCGTTATCTTTTTGCCGTCGATTACGAGTTCGTCTTTTTCTATTTCGATTTTAAATGCACAGTCCGTAACAATTTTTGAATTGACAGATACAAGACCTCGGTGACAGAGTTTTTTTACATCTTTTCTTGAGCCAAAACCTGCATGACAGAGAATTTTATCCAGGCGTTCCATACAAAATTTTATCGCTTTGAGATTGGAATATACTCGCGCTCTGCAAGGATATTTTTGTACGCCGGGCGGTATATCCTTCCACCTGCGACAATCTCTTCTATGCGGTGTGCACTCCAACCTGCAATTCTACTTACTGCAAAAAGCGGTGTGAATAGTTCGCGCGGAATGTTCAACATTGAATATATAAAGCCCGAATAAAAGTCCACATTTACACAGATTTTTTTATCATCACCGTGTTCTTCGTAAATAACTTCTGGACCTACTCGTTCCATCAATTTGTAAAGGTTGTATTCGTCTTCCAGCCCTTTTTCTTTGGCAAGTTTTTCTGCCCTGTCTCTAAGAATAGTAGCGCGAGGATCGTTTATCGTATAAATTGCATGGCCAAGACCGTAGATGAGTCCTGTGCGGTCAAAAGCCTTTTTTTCAGAAATCTTTTTTAGATATTCTTTAAGCTCTTTTTCGCTTGACCAGTCTTTTACATGCTTTTTTATGTCATCCATCATCTCCATAACTTTTATGTTAGCTCCACCGTGGCGACTTCCTTTTAAAGAACCAACAGCAGCCCCAATTGCAGAATACGTATCTGTATCGGCAGAACTAACAACGTGAACGGTAAGAGAAGAATTGTTTCCGCCTCCGTGTTCTGCATGAAGGATTAAAGCCAAATCCAAAAGTTTTGCTTCATCATCTGTAAAAGCCTTGTTGTTTCTTATTAAACGCAAAAAATTTTCTGCTGTGGAAAGTTCTGGAAGAGGATTATGAATATACATAGACTTTCCATCATAATAACGCCTCTTTGCCTGATATGCATAAGCGGTTAAAGTTCCAAAGCGACTTATGAGTTCTATGCACTGCCTTAAAACATTAGAAATTGAGCGGTCTTCTGGATTTTCGTCATAAGAATACGAAGCCAAAACTCCTCGGGCAAGTTTATTCATTATGTCAGAAGAAGGCGCTTTCATTATCATATCTTCTGTAAAATTTGGAGGAAGTGTGCGTAATTCTCCAAGATATTCTTTAAAATCGTCTAATTCTTTTTGATTAGGCAATTCGCCAAAAAGCAAAAGATATACGGTCTGTTCAAATCCGAATTGACTGTGTGCCTGAGAATCTTTTACCAGGTCGGCAACATCATAACCGCGATAAACAAGTTTGCCTGGAATTGCTATTTTTTTGCCATCTACAACATCGTATCCAACAACATCGCCAATGCTCGTAAGACCAACCAAAACACCAGTTCCGTTTGCATTTCTAAGTCCGCGTTTTACATCGTATTTTTCGTAAAGGGAAGGCGCAATCGGGTCATTGCACTGAGCAAGTTCTGATAAACGCCCGATAAAAAGATTTTCTTTCTCTGTCAACTGGAACTCCTGTTTCTTTGCATAAATATACAATTCTTGCGAATAATAATTCATAATTATACGATTTTGGCCATAGATATGCAATAAAACTCAAGAATTTTTATCAAAAAACTTTTTTTATAACGAGATTGTTTATGCCGATTTTATTGAATGAATATTTTGCCTTGCGTTTTTGCAATTTGTTTTGGATAAAATGTAGAAGAAAATGCGGCGCACTTTCTCTCGTTGAAAAATCATCTTGAATTCATTAGACTTATAAACTATGAAAACAGAACTTATTAAGGACATCCTTACCTCCGCTGCGGACGGTAGAACAGTTACAGTTTGTGGCTGGGTACGCACAATTCGCGATTCAAAAAATCTTGTATTTATTCAGGTGAACGACGGTTCATGCTTTGCGTCTATTCAATTAACTTTTGACAGAGAAAATTCACTAAACAAAGATAATGCAGACAATATCGAAAAATCGCTAAAAGAGCTTTCGACAGGTGCTTCTCTAAAAGCGACAGGAAAACTAGTAGAATCTCCAGCTTCAGGGCAGTCTGTAGAAGTAAATTTAGAAACACTTGTAGTTTTAGGAAAATGCCCTGCAGATTATCCTATCCAAAAAAAAGCAGCAACTATGGAATTTTTAAGAGAAAACGGACACCTTAGAGCAAGGACAAACACTTTTGGTGCTGTTTTTAGAATGAGAAGCCAGATGGCTTTTGCACTACACTCATTTTTTCAGGAACGGGGGTTTTTCTATATAAATACTCCAGAAATCACCTGCTCAGATGCAGAAGGTGCTGGAGAGATGTTCCAGATTACAACCCTTTCTATGGAAAAAATTGCAGAAATCGCCGTTGAAAAAGGCGCTTCTGGAATGAAAAAAGAGGACGCTGCAAAACTCGTAAATTACAACAAAGACTTTTTTGGCAAAAAAGCCTCTCTCACAGTTTCTGGACAATTAGAAGCCGAAACTCTTGCAACCGCTTTGGGAAGAGTGTACACCTTTGGTCCTACTTTTAGAGCAGAAAATTCAAATACAACAAGGCATCTGGCAGAGTTTTGGATGTGCGAACCTGAAATGGCATTTTTTGACCTCGAAGACGACATGGATATTCAGGAAGAATTCATAAAATATCTGTTGAATTGGGCTTTGACAAAATGCGCTGCCGATATGGAATTTTTTAACAAGCGAATCCAACCTGGAGTTATAGACACTCTTCGCCATGTTGTAGAAACTCCGTTCAAGAGGGTTTCTTATACAGACGCAGTTGCAGAGCTTGAAAAACATGCAGACGAATTTGAGTTTAAACCTTATTGGGGTTGCGATTTAGCGACAGAACACGAGCGCTATTTGACAGAAAAGATCTATAAATGTCCAGTTATGGTTTACAACTATCCAAAAGAGATAAAAGCGTTTTACATGAAGTTGAATGACGACGGAAAAACTGTAAAAGCTGTCGATGTTCTAGTTCCAGGACTGGGAGAAATAATCGGTGGCTCAGAGCGAGAAGACGATTACGACAAACTCTTTAACCGCATAAAAGATTTGGGATTAAAACCAGAAGATTATGACTGGTACTTAGATTTAAGAAAATTCGGTACAGTTCCCCATTCTGGATTTGGACTTGGATTTGAGCGACTTTTACTCTACGTAACTGGAATGCAGAATATTCGCGATGTAATTCCTTATCCAAGGGCGCCAAAACTGGCAGATTTTTAAAAAAATGAAAAAAAGGCGGGCAATAACTCACATAACTTTTGCACAGAGCGTTTTTCTCAACATAAAATTTTTCTTTCAAAACGGTCTTTTAAGTTATGCAAGTGCCTGCTCTTTTGATTTAATTTTTTCCGCAGTTCCAATCTTCATAATGATAATCTTACTTGCGGTCAGATTTTTGCACGCAAGCCCAGCACTTATCGATTCTATCTATTTTACAGTTCCTGAATTAAAAAATTATTTTAATCCAGAAGCGATTTTGCATTCATTTCAAACGATAAAAAAATTCAGCACGTTAGAAGCGTTTTTGATTTTTTCTATATTTTGGATGGCACGGCGTTTTTTTGCTTCGGTTTTTGCTTCGCTTCGCAATATATTTCACGACCAGCAAAAGCGCAGACCAGTCATAAATCAAATTTTAGTCTTTGTTTTTGAGATAGCTGTTGTTTTTATCGCTGTAATGTTTGTCTCTTTTTATATGTCGATAAAAACCATAGTTGCACTTCCGTTTTTCCAGCGATTTCCTCAGTTGGATTTTATACACACAGGAATTTTGCGGGGAAAACTTTTTTCTTACCTTCCAAACTTTTTATTTTTTGTCGTAGTAACACTGATGTATAAAATTGGCGCGGGAACTAGACCAAAATTAAAGCTCTGTCTTGCTTCTGGTTTTATCTGCACAGCAAGTTTTTGGATGTTTAGAGCGATTTTGCATTCATTCATAAATGTGAGCCGCTACAACCTGATATATGGAGTTCTTGGGAACGTAATCATACTGTTGATTGACATCTTTTTTTTCTTTACGTTTTTTCTTTTTTTTGCACAGTACATCTTTGTGTGTCAATTTTTTGACGAACTTTTGCTTGGAGAACTGTATTTGCTTCCAAAAAAAGAAGAAAGCGGATTTGTAGGAAAATTAAGGCGCTTGCTTTTTATAAAACCAGATTTTCTTTTGGCAAAAGATTTTCCAATCATCTACCTTTCTGCAGGAGAATCGATTTACAAAGACGGCGATAAAGATTCAAATGCGTATTACATTTTAAAAGGCAGCATAAAAGTCAACCGCCCAGAATTTAGAGAAGAAAATTATTTTAAAAAAGGCGATTTTTTTGGGGAATTGATTTGCATCCTCGGAAAACCGCGTTCATCTACAGCGACAGCCTTAGAAGATTCTCAAATAGTAAGAATTACGGAAGAAGACTTTAGGTTTTTAGTAAACCAAAATTTTTCGGTCGCGCAAAAAGTGCTTGGTCAGCTCGGAATTTATTTTACAAAATACTACGGAACCCAAAATTAAAACGCATTTTTCTGCATCCGACTCTAAAAAAAATCCTGTCGTGTTTTCATATAGGCAAAATTTCAATATAATTTATAAATCTTTGGAGAAATAATATGAATCGTTCTAAAATTGTTGTCTTGGACTTTGGCTCACAATATGCTCACCTTATTGCAAAACGCTTTAGAGCGTTGGGATATTATTCAGAAATTGCGCTTCCAAATGCTGCAATCGAAGAATTTAAAGACGCAAAGGGAATAGTTTTAAGCGGAGGACCTTCTTCCGTATATGAAGAGAATGTACCAGAGTTTAACAAACAGATTTTTGATTTAGATATTCCAATACTTGGGCTTTGCTACGGACATCAGTTGATAGCTAATTCTTACGGTGGCAAAGTGGGAAAAGCGGCAACAGGCGAATTTGGCAAAGCAACCCTTGAACTTACAGACGAGGGAAAATCATCTCCACTTTTAAAAGGAATAAGCGATAATAGCCAAGTTTGGATGAGTCATCAGGATGAAGTTCTTGAAGCAGGTAAAGGTTTTAGCCCGATAGGATTTACAAAGGATTGCAAATTTGCCGCTCTGCAAAATCTACAGAAAAAGCGATTTTCTCTGCAATTCCACTGCGAAGTAAAAGATACTTTGGAAGGAAACAAAATATTTAAAAACTTTGCAGACATCTGCAACATGCAAGTAAACTGGGACGAAGAAGCAGTTTTATCTCATATTTTAAACACGATAAAAACGGACACAAAAGATAAAAATGTGCTGTTGTTTTTGAGCGGAGGAGTGGATTCCACTGTAGCGTTTGCACTTTTAAACAAGGCGCTAGGCCAGGATAGAGTTTTAGGCTTACACATAGACAACGGCTTTATGCGAAAAAACGAATCCCAAAATGTTGAAAAGGCATATCGCAATCACGGTTTCAACAATTTTATAGTCGAAGACGCTTCCCAAAGTTTTTTAAAAGCGATAGAAAACCTTACCGACCCGCAGAAAAAGAGAATGGCGGTTGGAGAAAACTTTATAAAAGTTCGCGATGAAGTCGTAAAAAAGCAAAATCTAAATGAAGATAATTGGATGCTCGCACAGGGCACTCTTTATCCCGACATAATAGAATCCGGCGGAACAAAAAACAGCCACACTATAAAAACGCATCACAACCGAGTTGAAGGAATTCAGAAACTTATAGAAAAAGGAATGATAATCGAACCTTTAAAAGATTTGTATAAGGATGAAGTTCGCTCTATCGGGAAAAAACTGGGGCTTGAAGATGAACTTGTAATGCGTCATCCTTTTCCAGGTCCTGGATTGAGCATAAATGTTTTGTGTTCAGACGGCAAACTCACAGAAAAAGACGAAGAAGAACTTTCTCTTGCAAAAGAAGAATTAGACAAAATCGTCATAAATCAATTTTGCGCTAACTGCACAAAAGAACTAAAGCGTTCAGTATTGCCAGTAAAATCCGTCGGAGTTCAGGGCGATTTTAGAACATACAGATTTCCAGCTTGCCTAACGTTCCGCGATGAAAGCGAAAGCGAGGGCGAAGGATTTTTCCATATACCAAAAGTGCGCCAGAAGGTAGAAGACTGCTCATCGACCATAACCAACAACTCCAAATTTTTAAACAGAACAGTTATCAAACTCTATCAAAAACCAGGAGTAAAACCAGAAGCGATGAAGTTGCAGCAGAGCTATTGCACAAAAGAGCGGCTTGACCAGTTGCGCGAAGTTGACGATATAGTCCTTTCTCACCTGCACAAAAAAAATCTTTACACGACGATATTCCAGCACTTAACTATAGATTTGCCGTTTGCTTCAAAAAAAGAAAATGCAAGTTTCGTGCTAAGGCCAGTCTGCTCAGAAGATGTTATGACCGCTCGTTTTGCCTGGCTTCCAATAGAAGACCTAAAAGAAATCGTAAAACAAATCGCTAAACTGGATTTTGTAGAAAGCCTTTACATCGATGTAACAAATAAACCGCCAGCAACATTTGGTTGGGAATAATATTGGAATAATAAAGGAGGGGAAAGCCTTCCCCTCGCTGCAACCGCTTCGCGTTTTTCGCTACCCCTTCTTGCGGGGGCAAACTATTTTTGTCTGCACTGCCCCCGCAACGCCCCGCTTAAAACACAAAACACAGAGCTATGTTTATGTTTATAAACGCTAAAAAGGAATTTTTCCTTTAAAGCCTTCTTCGCCAATCTTGGTAAGGCTTAAAACCAAATGCCCATCTACAATATTAACATTTTTAGGACTCATAACTGCCCTGTTTCCTTCAAAAGTCCACCTTCCCTTAGCCCAACGATTTTCATCAAAACTGTCAAATTCATCCTGCCATAAAAGCGTAAAATCAGAACCGTTTTCTCCTTCGCCTTTCGTATATGAATAAACTTTAACCCAGTCAATAAATTGATGTACAGGTAAAATTTTTTCGTCAAAATCTCCGCTCCACGACACGCTTTCTGATGACCATAAATTAAAACGCAAACTCTGTTCACGGCTTAGCGCAGAAACTTGAGCTTTTGCATCGTTAAAATCTCTTTCAGTTTTTCGCACCACAACTCCATCTATAAGCCAGGCAACATACGAGGGTGTCCATTCTATGCTATAGATGTGATAAACTGCGTTTGCTTGTGGCAAAATTGCATGGTGTTTTTCGCTAGTCGCTTTATTTTTTGCATTTCCCGTAATCATGTTAGTCTGAAAACTCGCTGGATTTTTTCCGAGTATTTCTATATCAACTTCGCACCACGGCTCTTTGCCGCCAATATAAGAATTGTTATAATAAAGAAACATTGAACTTACAACAGACGAACCTGCTGCCATCAGCATCCTAGCCTCGTACTTGCCATACATCTGCGATTGTCGAGTATGGATTTCCGCTCCAGAATACGCTTTGACTTCTCTCGCCACCACAGTTTTTTTAGCGGATTTTTTAGTATTTGCAGTATTTGTTGTGGTGCATGCAAAAAGTAAAAAAATGCTGATTGCAAAAATTATGAGATTTATAATATTTTTTCTCATCCTACACTGCCCCCTTTTTTCACGCCATTTTTCCATTTTTTAAATTCTGTTACAGTTTACAAAATTGTCCCTGCAAAACAAACTTGTCGCAGGGACATTCCGTAAAAAGTTTATCGTGTTAAAACTTTTTTGTGAAAATTTTTATTCGCGCACTTTGGACATTTTAGCCTTCGGCTCCTTCCAACATGCGTCGTAAAAATGACATTTTTCATCTTTGGTACATATCTATATCCACAATCCTGGCACTCGTAAAATCCAACCTCAGTTTCAAGTTTAAGACAATGATATATCCCAAAAAATAAAATCACACACGCAATAGCGATTAACAAAATCCGAATCCAAGTGCTCACATCAATCGTGCTCGCACAGACAACCAAAGCGATAAACGAAGCCATTGAAATAAATCCGATCACTATTTCTAGCGATAACATCCTTCGATTTGCGCTCTCTTCTACTTTCTGCAATTCAAGCAGTTTTTCATCATTAACATCCTTAAAATTTTCCATAGCATTCAGTCGCTCCCCTGTTAACAGATCTGTGGCAGAAATTTTTAAAAGATTGCAGAGTTCAAGCATTAAAGAAGCATCCGGCAAGCATTTTCCGTTTTCCCACTTGGAAACCGCGCGGTCTGTAATTCCAAGTTTTTCAGAAAGCTCTGCTTGAGATATTTTTTGCTCTCTTCTGCATGACGCAATGAATCTTCCAATTTTCTGCTGATCCATACGGAGCACCTCCTTTTTTAGTCTATAGATAATATAAGCCTGGTCGCACAAGCATACCATATACCGCTAGTTGAGATTTGAAAAAAACAGAAAATCAACTCAAAGTTGAGATTTTTTTGGCATTGAAAATTCAGCCGTATCAAAACCTTCAAGTTTTAGCAAAGCAATTTTATTTTTTATTCCGCCACCGTAACCTGTAAGGCAGTTGTCTCTTCCTACAACTCTATGACAGGGAACAATTATACAAATAGGGTTCCAGCCGACAGCACCACCAACTGCCTGTGCCGACATTTTTTCTACACCGTGAAGTCGTGCAATCTCTTCCGCAATTTTTCCATAGGTTATGGTTTTACCAAATGGAATTTTTAACATTTGTTCTATAACTTCCTCACGAAATGGCGTTTGGTTTTCTATTCTGTATTTTGGAATAAAATTTGGTTGCTTGCCAGAAAAATAAATATCAAGCCAACGATGAGTTTCAAGAAAAATAGAAGAATCTTTATTTATGCTAGTTTCCAAGTATTTTTTAGCGTCTTTTGACCTTTCAAAAAACAAGCCTGTAAGAAATTCTCCATCGGTCTTTATTAGAATATCATCAAAATCCGCTGGAGTTTTGTAACGAGAAAAGAAAGATGACATAGTTTTTCTGCTCCTAAAAAATTATAGCATAAAAGTACACACAGTACCTCCGTGTGCTGTTAAAGAAAAAACGTCCTTGTTTTTCTTTAACGACAGTTTTTGCAAAAAGGTCAGCATTGCTTGTAGGTCGCACCTCCTTGTGCGACAAATGCGACAGGGATTGGAGGGGCGGCGAAGCCGTCGACCGCAGGAGCAAAGCGACGAGGACGATGAGCGCTTAGCGAACCCCGCAAAGCCCGTTTTTTGCGAAACGCAAGTGGAGCAAAAAGCCGCCCGATTTATTAAAAACTATCTTGATTTTTTTTTGATTGGGTCGCAGGTTAAATCTACGCCGAGTTTTTTAAAGATTTTTCTGTCTACTTCGCTCAGCATTACGGTTGCGTGCACCTGGCAATTTTGTAGAAGTGAGAGTTGTTCGATTGCGAGTTTGCAATTTTTGTCGTTGAGGCTTAGCATTGCGAGGGCAACCAGAACTTCGTCTGTGTGCAAGCGTGGATTGTTGCCTTTTAAGTAGTTGACTTTCATTTCTTGTATAGGTTCTATCATTTCTGCTGGAATGAGTTTTAGCTTGTGGTCGATTCCTGCTAGATGTTTTGTTGCGTTTAATATGAGTGCGGCACAGGTTCCGAGCAATTCCGAAGTTTCTGATGTGATTATCGTTCCGTCGCTTAATTCGATTGCAGCTGCTGGCAGTCCTGATTTTTCTGAGCGTTTGTTCGCTGCAACTGTAACTTTTCTGTCTGCAGTTGTAATTTTTGCCTGTTGCATCAAAAGACTCAACTTGTTCACTTCTGCTTCTTCTGCCTTGCCTTCTGCCAAATTGCAGATTGCCGCATAATATCGCCTTATTATCTCTTGATTGCTTGCATTTCGACAAACTTCGTCATCTATTATGCAGTTACCTGCCATGTTTACGCCCATGTCTGTGGGAGATTTGTAAGGATTTTCGCCGTAAATTCCTTTGAAGATTGCATCCAAAACTGGATAAATTTCTATATCACGGTTGTAGTTTACGGTTGTTACACCGTATTCCTCTAAATGCCAAGGGTCTATCATATTTACATCGTTTAAATCTGCGGTTGCCGCTTCGTATGCGAGGTTTACAGGATGTTTTAAAGGGAGATTCCAGATTGGGAAGGTTTCAAATTTTGCATATCCTGCTTTAATTCCACGGCAGTTTTCGTTATAAAGCTGGCTGAGACAGACTGCCATTTTTCCTGAACCAGGGCCTGGTGCAGTTACAACGACAAGAGGGCGTGTGGTTTCTACATAATCGTTTTTTCCGTAACCTTTATCAGAATCGATTAAATCTACATTGTTTGGATAGCCTTCTATCATGTAGTGAAAATATGATTTTATGTTCAATTTTTTAAGTCGACGGGCAAAAGCTTTTGCACCTTCCTGACCGTTATAGTGCGTTATGACTACAGAGCCTACGTAAAGTCCACGCTTCATAAATTCATCGCGCAGACGAAGGACATCTTTATCGTATGTTATGCCCAAATCGCCTCGAATTTTATTTTTTTCTATGTCGCTTGCGCTTATGACAATTATTATTTCCGCCATATCCGCCAACTGCATCAGCATTTTTAACTTGCTGTCTGGCTCAAAACCTGGCAAAACCCTGCTTGCATGAAAATCGTCGAATAACTTGCCTCCAAATTCGAGATAAAGTTTATCTCCAAACTGAGAAATTCTTTCTTTTATGTGTTCTGACTGTATCTTAAGATACTTTTCGTTATCAAATCCCTTTTTCATAACCACGAATTATAAAGAATTTTTGACTGTTCTTCCACATCAAGAAAAGTTTTTAACGCGAAAATCTAAAATTGCAGTAAGGTTTGTTTTAAAATCTCTAAGCCCGAATCGATTTCTTTTTGAGAGATGTTTAATGGTGGCACTAAACGCAAAGTGTTTTTTCCTGCGGTTGATGTTAAAAGACCGTTTTGAAGGAGTTTTGTTTCAAGCTCAACAGCACTTTTTGTTTCGTCTATGTCAATTCCGAGTAAAAGTCCTTTTCCTCTGACTTCTTTTACGAATTTGCTGTCCCAACTTTTTATTGTCTTTTTTATGTACTCGCCTTTTTGTTCAACGCGTTGCATAAATCCATCTTTTAATAGTTCTTTTAGAACAACAAGTGCTGCACTGCAAGCCAATGGATTTCCTGCAAAGGTGCTTTGATGATCTCCTGCTTTAAAAACTTCTGCCGCTTTTCCTCGGAATAAAATTCCACCCATTGGAATTCCGCCTGCAACTCCCTTTGCAAAACTTACAACATCCGGCTCAAAACCGAGCCAGTCGCTTGCAAAAAGAGTGCCTGTCCGTCCAAAACCTGTCTGAACTTCATCAGCCATGACCAAGGCTCCAGCTTTTCTCGCTTCATGTGCGGCTTGTTTTGCCCATTCGCTATCTATAAGATTAACTCCGCCCTCGCCTTGTATACACTCTATCATAAGGGCTGCTGTTGTATCGTCAAAGGCTGTTTTTATCGCCTGATAATCGTTTGCTTTTATCGTTTTAAAACCTGGCGCATAGGGTGCAAAGCATTCTGGATGAAATTTTTTTTGTCCTGTTGCAGTGAGTGTTGCAAGAGTTCTTCCATGGAATGATGATTCTAAAGTGTAGATTGTCTTTCGCTTTTCGCCGCCAGTTAAAAAACCGTATTTGCGTGCAAGTTTAAATGCTGCTTCGTTCGCTTCTGCACCAGAATTTCCAAAATATATTCCTGAAAATCCGCTCGCTTTTAAAAGAGAAGCTGCGTATTCAAGTCCAACATCGCTCGTAAAATAATTGCAGGTGTGAATCTGGCGTTTTAATTGTTTTTGAACAGCCTTTACGAGTGGCTTAAAATTATGACCGAAACTGTTGACCGCAATTCCTGCAAGAAAATCAATGTATTTTTTGCCGTTTACATCGTAACAGGTTGAGCCTTTGCCGTATGCAAAAGTTACATCAAATGAACCGTAATTGTTTACTACATTTTTGCTTCCCATAAAAAATCCTTTTTAATTTTTTTTTACCACGCTAATAAATCATAGTTCCAATTCCGCGGTCGCTGAACATTTCTATCAAAAGTGAATGTGGAACTCTTCCGTCTATTATGTGCGTCCTTGGAACTCCGCCACGCCTTGCTATCATGCAGCATTCTATTTTTGGTATCATTCCGCCTGCAATAGTTCCGTCGTCTATATATGACTGTACATCTTGCATGTGTATGCGTTGAATAAGCGATGAAGAATCGTTTACATCTTTTAACACACCTGGAACGTTCGTCAACTGAACAAATTTTTCCGCCTTGAGTGCTACTGCTATCTTTGCCGCTGCCGTATCTGCATTTATGTTATAGCGACTAAAATCTCCCTGCTCGCCCAAGGCAACTGTAGAAACCACTGGAATAAAGCCTTCGTCCAAAAGCGATTCCAAAATTTCAGGATTTACTTGAGTAACTTCGCCAACAAAGCCCAAGTCAACTCCATCTTTTTCGATTTTTTTTGCACGCAAGAGTGCTGAATCAACTCCAGAAAGACCGACTGCCTTTCCTCCTTCCTGTAAGATTATTCCGCAGATGTCTTTATTCAATTTTCCGGTTAAAACCATCTGAACAATTTCCATAGTTTCGTTGTCTGTATAACGCAGTCCATTTATGAACTTTGACTCTTTTCCTATGCGCTCAAGCATGTGGTTTATTTCTGGGCCTCCACCGTGAACTAAAACGACTTTGATTCCAATCGTATTTAAAAGAACCAAGTCTTTCATCACCGCAGATTTTAATTCTTCGTTGAGCATAGCATTTCCGCCATATTTTACAACGACGGTTTTTCCAACCCAATGCCTAAAATACGGAAGCGCCTGAACCAAAACATCGCTCCAATGACTGTTATCTAATCGTGGGTCTTCTGTAGATTTTTTTTCTTCCATAGTAATTTTCTCTTCTAAAAAAATGATAAATTGCCCGCAAACTGAGCTTCATATTTTGTTCTTTGCTGGCAAAAAATTTATGTTCTGTAATCTCCATTTATCTTTACATAATCGTAAGTCAAATCGCAGCCCCAAGCACAACCTTCACAGTTTCCGTCTTTTAATTCAACTAAAATTTCAACGCTTTCTTCCAAAAGTATTTTTTTTGCTTTTTCTTCATCAAAATCGAGTGGAACTCCGTCTTCAAAAACTTTTATGGAATTTTCTTTCGTGCCATTTTGAACGCCATCTTTAAAATATCGCTTGCTTCCTTCTCTGCTTAAAAAATAAACAGAAGTTTTTTCTGGAGTAAAATTAAAAGATGAATAGCCCATCGCATCCAATATGCGACCCCAGTTTGCGTCCGCGCCAAAGAATGCGGCTTTTACAAGGTTTGAACTTATTACCGCTTTCGCAAGGCCGCGTGCGTCTTTTTCTGAACTTGCGCCTTTTACTGTGCAGGTTACAAGCCTTGTTGCTCCCTCGCCATCTGCTGCAATTTTTTTTGCCATTTGAGTGTTTAACACAGTTAAAGCTTCCAAAAACAAATCAAAATCTTCGCCTTCTTCTGTTATTTCTTTGTTGTCAGCTTTTGCGTTTGCCAAAATCAACAAGGTGTCGTTTGTGGAAGTGTCGCCGTCAATCGAAACGCAGTTATAAGTTTTTTGAGCAGAAAGAGTTAGCGCTTTTTTTAGCATTGAAGATGATATTGCACAGTCTGTTGTTATAACGGAAAGCATAGTTCCCAAGTTGATGTGAATCATTCCAGAGCCCTTTGCCATTGTTCCCATTGTTACGGTTTTTCCGCCGATTACCGTTTTAAGTGCCGCTTCTTTATATTGAGTGTCGGTCGTCATAATCGCTTGGCGTGCCTGTTCGTTGCCTGTTTTGCTTAAGAGTTTTACGCTCTGGTCAAGTCCATCCAAAATTTTTTGAACAGGCAACTGTTGCCCTATGACTCCAGTTGAACAAACCAAAACGTCTTTTTGTTCGATTCCCAATTTTTGAGCAACTGCCTGTGCTTCTTTTTGTGCATTTTTAAAGCCTTGCTCGCCAGTGCAGGCATTTGCGTTTCCAGAATTCATTATTACAGATTGAGCTTTGCCGTCTTTAAGCTGCTCCATTGTAAACTTTACGCATTCGGCTTTTACACGGTTTTGAGTGAAGATTCCAGCCGCATTGCAGATGCTTTCGCTAAAAATCAATGCAGTATCATAAGTTGTGCGATTTGATTTAATCTTGTTTAAAACTCCACTTGCCGTAAAACCAAGTGCCGCCGCAACTCCACCAGAAACAAATTCAAAATTTTCTTTCATAAACAGGCCCATCCGTTATTTATTGAATAAATATGCATATACTATAAAATTTTATGTATATTTATTCAATATAGAAAGAATGAAATATTGACAACAGATTTACAGATATTTTAACCGCACCAGCGCTGGGAGCCCCGAAGTTGTGGCAAAGCCACAATGAGCGTTAGCGAAGGGCGCACATAGCGAAAGCCAACTTTTAGTTGGCTTGGTGCCCTTATTATAAAAAAAACGCCCCGTAAAAACGGAGCGATGTAAGAAAAATCAAAAATAAAAATTAAAGTGTTTGAAGAGTTTTTTCGACTCGCGCAAGGCTCCGCTCTTTTCCCAAAACTTTTATCGAGCCAATCAGTGGAGGCGAAACTTTGCTTCCTGTTACGGCCATTCGAATAGGCATCATGAAGTCGCCAAGTTTTATGCCCAATTCTTCTGCTTTTGACTTTGCATATTCTTCTGCCTGTTCGTGATTCATCTCAAAAATCTTTTCTACAAAATCTTTTGAAGCATTTAAAACTTCTTTTGTCTTTTGCACATCCAATTTTTTTGGAACAATCTGCTCAACAGGTGGAACTTGTGGTTCTGTAAACATAAATCTAACCATCTCTGCTGCTTCTGTAAGGAATTTAAGTCTTTCTTGAATAAGCGGCATAAGGCCGAGCAAAGTCTGTTTAACCTGTGCGCTCGTCATATTCATAGAAGAATCCACACAATAAGGCTCGCCGTCTTCGCCCAAAGCAATTCCTGAATATTGAGGACCAACATTTGGTTTTGGCTGCGGATTTTCTGGATTTATCTCTAAGATTGCGTCCCCTGTTCCTGTTATGAATGGAAGGGTCCATCGGTAAAGTTCTTCTGTAGAAAGCTGTCTGATGTAGTTTGCATTGTAGAATTCGAGCTTTTTGTAGTCAAAGACCGCTGGCGCTTTGTTTAGGTGTTCAAGTTTAAAAAGCTTTCCTAGTTCTTCGAGAGTATAAAATTCCTTTCCCTCTTCGTACGAACAGCCCAAAAGTGCAACGTAGTTTATTATCGCCTGTGGCAAATATCCTCTGGCTCTAAATTCGTTTAGAGAAGTTGAACCGTGTCGCTTTGAAAGTTTTTTTCCATCGGAACCGTTAACCATTGGAAGATGGCAGAATTCTGGATGTTCCCAACCAAACGCTTTGTACATCTGCACGTGCAGCGGAGTTGAAGGAATCCACTCTTGTGCACGCATTACATGCGAAATATGCATCATGTGGTCGTCGACAATATTTGCAAGATGATAAGTTGGAAATCCGTCCGACTTTAAAAGAACTGGATCCGGAGAAATATCTTCGTTTTTCCAGACAATTTCGCCTAAAATATGATCTTCAAATTTGGTTTCGCCTTCCATAGGAACTTTTAAGCGAATTACATAAGGTTTTCCTGCATCGAGATTTGCTTTTATCTCTTCTTGAGTTAAGTGGCGGCAATTTCTGTCGTAACCTGGAGCCATTTTATTTTCTGTCTGAATTTTTCTTATGCGCTCAAGGCGTTCTGCATCGCAAAAACAATAGTATGCTTCGCCCTTATCCAAAAGTTCCTGTGCATATTTTTTATAAAGCTCAAACCGCTCGCTTTGAACATAAGGACCGTAAGGACCGCCTTTATCGCCACCTTCATCCCAATCGACGCCAAGCCAAGCAAGAGTTTCGTAAAGATTTTTTACATATTTTTCGTCAAAACGGGTTCTATCTGTATCTTCCAAGCGAAGTATAAATTTTCCACCCTGAGATTTTGCATAAAGATAATTGAATAGTGCAGTTCTAACGCCGCCAATGTGTTGCATTCCCGTTGGAGAAGGAGCATAACGAACGCGAACTTCCTTGATATTTTTCATAATTTATTTTCCCCCACGACATTTTTGTGCCGCAAAATTAATTTTTTGTCTAAAACAGCATAGAACAAAACGGAGTTTTAGTTTAATGAAACACAAAGCCTTTTTCAACAAGAGTGATTTTCTATGGAAATACGCGATGCAGCCTAAAATCTATTTTGTAACAAAAATCCAGCGCATCTTGTTGGATTTGCTTTCACCTTGAAAAATATATTTTTTGTATGCAAGTTCAATATCTTTTGCGGTTACAGATTTTACCTGTTCAGGACGATTCAAATACGAATCTGCCTTTCCAGAATACTCAAGCGAAGTGATTACATTTGAAGCAAGCCCACGAGAATTTTTTGAAGAAGAAAAAAGCGTCGTCAGATATTTATTTTTGTACTGTTCAAGTTTTTCTTCTATATGATTTTCATCGGGGAACTTTTTTATCGCTTCGTTGATGAGCGATTTTATATTTTTGTTGTCGCTAACTTTATATGCACTTATGACAGCGAGCATGCTTTTTGAAGTTAAAACTCCGCTTCCGACAGAATAAACCGCACCCGCTTTTTCCCGCACTTCTGCAAATAAAATATCGTCCAAATACATAAGGCACAACGCAAACGGAATGTAATCTTTTTCGTAGCGATTTGGACAAGCAAAATATGCAAGTGCGTAGCCAGAAGTTCCTGCATTTTCATTTTTAAAATACAAGTCGTCGCCACTTACAGCAATTTTTTGAATTAAAGGCTCCTTATATTCGCCTTTTTTTATGCTTGAAAAATATAAACTCAATTTTTGAATGAAATTCTTTTGTTCTGTTTCATTAAAGTCCGAAACAACAACGATTTTTATCCTCTGGCAATCCAAAAGTTTTTTATGATGCGCTTTTATATCTTCTAAATTTATTTTGTCGATAGATTCTTTTGTCAGCGAAACAGAACTTGAATAACTTGTTCTTGCAAAGGCTGCTTTTTCAAGTTCCAATCCTAACTGCCCAGACGGATCTGCAATGGTTGAAGCGAGTCTTTGCCGCGAATTTACAATTAGGTTTTGAAAATCACTTTGTGCAAAAGAAGGGGTCAAAATTCCGTCTGCAAAAATTGAAATAACACTGTCCAAATCCTTTTTAAGACATTGTATACCTGCAACAGAATAATCTCGACCTGCACTAGATGTAAGCGAAAAACTCATATCGTATTGCATTTTTTGAATGTCATCGTAGGAATAGTTTTTTCCGCCGTGAAACATTAAATCCAAAGTCAAATCTTCCAAACCTGATTTTTCTCTTGGAACAAGCGGAGTTCCGCCTTCAAAAATAAAGCGCAAAGTAAAAATTTGTGAAGGAGGAGTTTTTTTAAAAATCACAGGAATTCCGTTTGATAAATTGAGAGTAACAAAATCTTTTACTTCCACCCGATTATTTGCTTGCCTTCTATTACGAGAAGATTTTTCAATATTTTGGCTTGAAGCGCAGGAAGAAAAATCAAAAGCAAAAAACAAAAAGAGTGCAAAAGCAAAAATCAAATTAAAAATCTTATTTTTTTTCATAATTAAAATCCTTCCACCAACGTGCATTTTCAAAAGTCAATTCCTGCCAACCGTTTTTTATAAATTCGTCTTTGTGCTGAATAAAAGACTCAGGATTCACCTGCAAAACTGCAAGTCCATTTTTGTCCTTTAAATATTTTTCAGCAAACAAGAGCAAATCCTTTGCAGAAACCTTTTCTATATTTTTTTCATAGTCAAAAAAATATTGGGAGCCACCTGCTGCCCAAAAGTACGAAAGTTCGCTCAAAAAATCCTCTGCGCTTTCAAGCGAATAAATCCGCTCATCTTCCATACGATTTTTTACTTTTTGTATGTCGGCTTTTTTGTAACCGTTTTCGCCTTTAATAAAATCTTGAACAGCATCAAAACGAACATAATCTATAAACCTGTTTGCCTGTTCAAGTTCCGAGATTTTGTCGTTTTTCATCATCGTAGCAGAAAAACTTACCAAAGAACTCAAGCGCATGGTTGAATATCCCGCCCCGACATAGTCAGAATTAGGAATGTTGAGATACGAATTATTTACCGCTTTTTGAACAAACTCGCTTTCTGGATTTTCTGTCATATAAGTCCAAACATCTGCAACATAAGAATCCTTTGCGTCGTTTTGCGCATCAGGACCTCTAAGATAATAACTTATCTGGCTCATCTCTTTGGAAAAACGAGAATCCGCAAACACGAGTTTTTTTACAGAAGAAAACGGCTCTTTTGAAGGCGAAGTCAATTTTTCGTCTGCAAATTCTTCGCTATTTTGCCATAAACCAAAAATTTCCTTTACGAGAGAAAAAACGTCTTCGCTTTTAACGTCGCCACCGACAAAAAGTGCAGCATTCTTTGGAATATAAAATTCCTTTTGAATTTGCTTTAACTGCTCTACAGTAGCATTTTTTACGATTGAAGGCTCTCCCGCAGAATCGAGTTTCCACGGTTCTTTATTAAAAATCTCCTTAAAAATACCAGCACTTAAAATTCTTCCAGGCTCGCTAAATCCACCTTCTATTTCTGAAAGCACAACTTTTTTTTCGTTTTCCAATTCCTGTTTGTCCATTAAAGGCGTGCGTATAGCATAAGACCAAAACTCAAGTCCCTCTTTTAGAAGGCTTGAAGGAATTGTAAAATAATAATTCACTCTATCCACAGAAGTTGAACCGTTCCACTGTGCAACTCCCATGCGATTTAGAGCAAGAGTAAAATCTTTTTGATTTTTGTACTTTTGATTTCCCTTGAACATCATATGCTCGTAAAGATGAAAAAGTCCTGCATTTTCTCTAGTTTGTGTCACCGCTCCGGCTCTAACAGCAATTTCTATGTAGACGAGTGGTGCTTTATCATCTTCCAAAACAAAAAGTTCAAGAGAATTTTCAAGTTTGTAGCGGTAAAGATTTTCAATCGAAGTCTTTTGTGCAAAAGCAAAAAATCCTAGAAAAAAAAACAAAAACGCAACGAAAGATGAAAAACGGATTCGATTAAAATGTTCCAAAAAATGTTCCAGATATTTTTTCATAAGTCTACTGATTCAATGCGCTCACCACAGCCGCAATTCCTGCCCTTCCTACGTTGCTTGATTTTCCTACTCCCCAAAGATGTTTTCCATCTTCCATAGAAATTTGAACATAAGCGATTGCCGCTGTATCTGAACCTTTGCCAATGGAATGTTCTGTAAAGTATGTTATGTTGAATTTTGGCACAGACGTTTCTTTCAAACTTGAAACAAAACCATCCAAAGGACCGTTTCCACTTCCGCCAATCGTTATTTTTTCGCCTTTATAGCGAATCACTCCTCTAACAGAAACCATTTCTTCATCTCCAGATGTGCCAACCATGGTCGATGCCAAATCCAAAACCTCAAGAGTATTTCGATTATAAAGCCACTGCTTTTCAAACAACTCAAGGATTTCTTCACTCTTAAGTTCACGCTGAGCTTTGTCGCTTTCTTCTTTGATGAGTTTTCCAATTTCGCCCTGCATCGCTTTTGGAATTGAATAGCCAAAACTGTGTTCCAAAATAAAACTTGCTCCGCCTTTGCCAGACTGGGAGTTTATTCTGATTATTCCCTCGTACTTGCGTCCAATATCTTTTGGATCGATTAAAAGATAAGGAACATCCCAAATTGCATCCTGCGAAAGTTTTTCGCGTGCGCTAAGCCCCTTTGCAATAGCATCCTGATGTCCACCAGAAAGAGCGGTGTATGCAAGACCACCAGCATAAGGAGTGCGCGGAGGAATTTCCATCTTTGTGTATTCTTGGTAAGAATCTGCAATCTCCGGTAAATCAGAAAAATCAAGTTTGGGATCAATACCTTCAGAAAACATATTGAGTGCAACAGTTACAATGTCTAAGTTTCCAGTTCTCTCGCCGTTTCCAAAAAGGCAGCCTTCAACCCTATCCGCACCTGCCATCAAAGCAAGTTCGCATTCTGCAACACCTGTTCCTCTGTCGTTGTGGCAGTGTGTAGATATTATAACGTTTTTTCTGTCGCTTATATGCTGGGCAAAATATTCAATCGAATCTGCATATACGTTTGGAGTGTAGCATTCTACAGTTGTAGGCAGATTGAATATGATTTTTTTATCGGGAGATGTTCCCCATTCATTTTTTACCGCTTCGCAAATTTCTATAGCGTAATCGAGTTCTGTCATAGAAAAACTTTCCGGTGAATATTCAAGCCTGATTTTTTCGCTTTCTTCTTTTGGAAAATCTTTCATGCATTCTTTTATGCACTTAACTCCATCAACAGCGATTTTTATTATCTCTTCCTTTGATTTATTAAAGGTATATTTTCTCTGCGCAGGAGATGTTGAATTGTAGATATGAAAAATAACATTTGGAGCGCCTTTTATCGCTTCCATAGTGCGTTTTATCAGATGCTCGCGTGCCTGGCACAAAACCTGAATCGTAACATCGTCCGGAATGTGATTTTCTTCTATCAGTCTGCGGCAAAAATCAAATTCTGTATCGCTTGCAGAAGGAAAACAAATTTCTATTTCTTTAAAACCAATTTTTACAAGAAGGTCAAAATAAGCGAGTTTTGTTTCTATACCCATCGGGTCAATAAGAGCCTGATTTCCGTCCCTTAGGTCTACAGAACACCAAATAGGCGCTTTTGTAATGCGGTTGTCTGGCCACTTTCTGTCTTTTGGTGCTGGCTGAATTACAGGTCTGTACTTTGTTGCGTTCATATAAACTCCTTATGCTTTCTATCCAATTTTTATACACGAGCGATTTTGAAGCTTGATATAAAATGTTTAGAAATAAAAAAAGACCCATTGCCTAAGGCAACAGGTCTTAAAAATATGCGAATGTACAATACTTCACACTACCCCATCATCTTAGGCCTCAAAGAGAATCTTTTCTAGAAGTAGTAGAGTGATGTATTTCATATGTTGTATTATGCGAGTTTGAAAAAAAAAATCAAGTCAAAAAAAATCCCAGACAAAATGATGAAAAATTGGTTGAGCAGCGCGTCAAAAAATTGATTGCAACAAAAAATCTGCTATCAACAACCGTATTTATCTGCTTACAAATATTTTTTCAGCAAACGCGTTTTATCACAAAAAAACTACACAATGTTAAAAAGATTGAGCAAATCTTTGTTAAAGGCTCGTGTTTTTTCTTTCATCTGCATTAAAAATTCGTTATCAGAAATACTGCCCAAAACTGCACTCATTTCTTCGTCATTTTCAAAAGTGATTTTTCTAAAATCGTCTAAAAAGTCTTTTTCTCTTGAAGTATGCGCCTCTTGCAACATCTCGTTGCTTACAAAAGTTACGTCGTCAATTATGTCGCTAAAAATTTCATCGGTAAAATCGCGAACTTTTTTTGAATAAAGCCTTTCCAAAAGGTAGATTGAATAAGCAGTTTTATATAGCAGATAATTTTTTTCACATTCATCATAAAAATCGTGTACGCTGTTCCAATCACAAATCTCACAATTTTTTATCTTTGCAAAAAGTTCTTGCAATTTTTCTTCTGGCAAAACCTGTCCACCTGCATTCACCCACGCTGTATAAAGAGGAATTTCTTTGATGATTTTTTTTAACTCTTGCCTAGTTATCTGCGTAGAATAAGTCTTGCAATATTCAAGAAGAACAGAACAAGAAAAATATTTTAAAATTTTTCTGTAAGTTTTATATGCGCGAACAGGTTTATGAATTTGAGCCCCATATTTTTTTTGAGATTGCATATCACAAAGAGAAATATCAGCATTTGGATTTTGGTGGAGAAAATCTTTTGCAACCTGCTTTAATTCTTCTTGTGTTTGAATATTTTTTGCTTTTTCATAACCTTGCGATAAAAGATGAGTTCCTGTTAATTCAATTATGCGCTCAATAGCAAATACGACTTCTTGAATGGAATCCGGAGCAAGCGGATCTGTTTCTATGTGCTGAACTTTTACAAATCGCTTATCCCGTTTTGAAAATTTAGTTTTATTCCTCGTTATTGCGTACATATTGTACAAAAACCAATATGCAGGAATTACCGTTATGAATTTTGAATCTCCATTGGATGCAACTAGCGAAAACGGATATTTAATATTCAGTTCGTTTTGATAACTTCCCTTTGAAACCAAAGTAAAACAGGCAAAGCGAGAATTATGTTTAAAATCAGAACACAGTCCTGGCCAAAATCCACGCCCTGCAAACATTTCTCCGTCTGGAGAGCGGCTGTTATGGTTTGAACCTATGGTTGCCCCTGCAGCAATATTGGACTGCCCGCAAACCGTAGAAGCAATCAAAAATGAAGAATTGTGATGCTGTTCGTGGAATGGGAAAATCAAGTTGTTTAAAATTTCGCAGCAACTTACAGTCGAGTTATCGCCAAGCACAGAATTCAGCAATCGCGCTCCGTATTTTAACTGGCAATTTCTTCCTATAACAAAACGAACGGCAACCGCTTGATAAAAAACTTTTGAGCCAAAACCCATAATTCCGTTTACAAGTTCAACCCCTTCTCCAATTTGGCTCGGTTCGTCTGGGCTTGAAAGAACGGTTATATTTTTTAACTTGAAAGCACCTTTTATATAGGAATTTGCCCCCACTTTTACATCTTTTAAAAGCGTTGTGTTTTTTATTACCGCATCATTTTCTACAATTCCAAAAGTGTCCCATTTTTTTGAATTTTTGGCTTCTGTCATTTCCAAAAATCTTTTTTGCAAATCCTTATCGCTTCGGTAACGGCTCCAAATATAAGCGTCCGCAGTTATCATGCTCTCAAAAGGAAGGATTGCACGTTTGTCGTTTTCGTTTGCAACTCCAATCCAAATTCTTGCATTTTCACTTTCTCCTTCTTTTAAAACTCCATTGCCAAATTTTGAATGCTTTGTACAACTCATTTCCTGAATATTGAACAAAATAGAGCGCGAACCTATTTTATAATTAAAAAGATAGGCGACATTTTTAACTACAACATCATCTTCTAAAATACAGTCTTCAACATACGAATCGCAAATTCCACATTCAAGTTCCAAATCGTGAAATTTTAAAGTTGCAGGCAAAAGTCGACCGATTATCAAAAATCCATGAATTTGAGTTCTTTGAAGAAGAGAAGGATTAAAAAGTGCGTCCTCTTTTGGAACATAGATGTTTTTCCAAGCGGAATCTGAGTTGGTGTTCCCATTCGCTTTTAAAATTTGAATTTCTTCTTGTGTTAATAATCTTTTTGATTCCAATATATTTTTTGGTGGGAGTGAAATTTCATCTTCGGTCTTAAATTTTAAAGTTGGCAAAGCAATTCTCCTAGTCGCTGATAATAACTTAAAATTCTAAAAATGTCTTTAGTTATAACCCTGCACAATATTCTGCACAACTCGTTAAAAAAAAAGTTTTATCCTATAATGCTTTACGATGAAAAAAATTATTTCTTTTCTGGCATTTTTTTTGATTTACCTTCCTCTTTTTTCTTTTACAAAAGATGATATAAAAATTTTAACTTTAGAAAACCAGCTCGCCTTGTATTTTTTGCAGGATACAACAACTGCAACTGTAAGACTCGAATTAAACATAGACGCAGGATTTTTTAATCAAACTCCAAAAGATGCAGGATTTTTTTCTTTTTATGCAAAGCTTTTGGGGCTCGAAATCACTCCAGATTCTGTAAAAATCGAAAAAACGGTTGCGCCACCGCAAGTGGAAGATGTTTTAATTCAATTTGAATCTCTTTTTAAAACTTTGCAGATAACCGATAAAAATCTTTCTTTAGAATTAGAAAAAAATAAAAAAGCGATAAGAGAATACTCCTCTTCAACCGCAGGCTTTATAAATTCTGCAATCGACACGAGAATATTTTCATCTTCTCCGTGGCAAAGCGAAAACACGATTATGCCAGAATATTTTTCTTCGGTAAATGTGCAACAAGCAAGGACGATATTTGCCAAAATAAAAAATGTTTACTACGTTCCTGAAAAAACAAAACTTTACATAAGCGGTAACATAACAGAAAAACAGGCTCTAGCCTTGGTGAAAAAATATTTGGGAAAGCTTAAAAACTCTTCATCAGATTTTATGCAAACTAAAGAAGCGGAAACTTTAAAAAATACGGAAGATAAAAGTTTGCAAGATGAAAAGAATCTATCGACCCAAGCGAAAAAATCTTCCAGCGTAAAAAAATATGTTTTAACAGACGAATCACTTTCGCCCGATTTTACACAGGTTGTGCTTCAATACACGAGTTTTTCCAACGACGAAACAGACCTTTTGGCTTCTATTTTTGATAATCCATATTCAACATTTAAAACGCTTCTTTTAAAGCAGAAAAATCTTGCGTTGCGCTCTCCTGATTACATTGGAGTTTCTTCGGCACAGCAAAAAAACTGGAGCAGACTTCTAATTCAAGCGCTGTGCGAAAAATCGAATGTGGGTCCTCTAATACAAGGTGAACTTTTTTTGCAGATGGCAACAGAAAAGCAAAGGGTCTTACAGCAGGAAGTTGATTTTGCATTAAAAGAAATCAATTCAAATTTCGTGCTTACCTGTGATAACTCAACTCTGCTCATGAAAAACCTTGCTTCCTTTAACAGAGCAAACAATGTTTTTGGCGAAGATATGTTTGCAAAAACAGAAAAGCTTTCTTCACTTGATGCACAGTTTTTAAATGAACGCTACGAGAGCCAAGAGCCAGTTTTATTTGTACTTTGCAACACAAAAAACTATGCAAAACATTCAAAAGAATTTGCTCAAAAAGGCTGGATTCACATAAATCAAAAAAACGGAGCCTGGTATCGTTTATCGGAGTATAAGGATTTTGTGCCTTCAAAAAATAAAAATGAAAAATCACTCGAAGACAAAATCGTCTATTCAAATGCAGAAGATTTTAGTTCTGCAAAGCGCTTTATAACAGAAAACCGAGCGCAGTTTTCATCGCTTAAACTAAAAAACGAAATTCCTGTAACACTAAAATCAAATCCTCTTTCAAAAACTGTTGCAATTTCGCTCGCAATAGAAGGCGGAGAACTCTTGTTTGCTCAAAATACTCCGGGCCTCGCGTCTGTTTTAACAAATTCTCTCGCTGCCATCATCCAGAACAGGCTGGATTCTTACTATGCAAACTCCGTTTTTAAAACCAGAGCAACGGTAAAAGCGCAGACAAAAACAGAATATTCAGTTTTAACGGTAAGTTGCAGCAAAGATGATTTTTCTTCCTGTATGCAGGCGATTTTTCAAAGCATAGTTTTTGACGACATAAGCCCTTCGCTCGCAGATTCAATCGCGTACGATTTAAGAAGCCAGTGGAGAATAAAATCTGGCCAGGAAACTTTCCAGCTCCTGTGCGAAGCGGTAAAATCGATATACAAAACTCCGTTCACAAATCTGTACGAAAGTTCAAAAGATATTCCATCGCAAAATTTAGAATACACTCAAATCGCCGCTGCTTATCCTGTTTTGCTCGACTGCACAAGGTTTTCTCTTGTCATAGCGGGCGGAATAAATGCAGATGAGAATTTGCAAAATCTTTTAGATCAAACTTTTGGTTCTCTGCAAACACTTTCAAAAAATCAATCTATAAAATTAAAAATTGAAAAACTTCCACTTTCAAGAACTGCAAAAAGAGTAAAACTTCGCCATCAATTTTTTACAGACGTGAGTGCCGATAAAGCAGGCCCAAGACCTCAGGTTTTAATTCCCACGACGGATTTTTCGGATCCCTTGTTGTTTGTCTTAGATGGACCAAAGACAACTTCCACAGATAGCGCACTTTTTTCTTCGCTTCTGTATCTTTTAGAAAAACGCCTAAAAGAAAAACTGCCTGCTCCACAAAACATAAAAATATTTCCGCCAGACGAAATACTTCCGTACGCAAGAGTGAGCATAACAAAGATAAAGCGCATTGCAGAAACAGAAAAACTTTATAAGGATACTGTTCGCGAGATAATAACAGCACTAGAAAAATCCATAAACAAGGACACGAGTGGTTTTAAAGAACTTGAAAAAGATTCCATATTTTTTGAACTTGAAAATCTCTGGCTTTTAAAAGAACTCGAAGCAACAAGCACGAACGAAGGAACAGCAGAACTCGTCCACCAAGGAATGTTTTTGGAAGATCCTTTGCTCTATCTTCAAAAATACGAAGCTGTAAGCAGTGCACAAGCGGAAGACTATTATCTTATAGCAAAATCATATCTAGAAAGCACAAAAATATTAAAGATTTATTCTGCCGACTCAAAACGATAATTTTACGCCTTGATAACCGCATCAAAAAAAACATCAGTTTTTTCCATCGGAATATTTTTTACAATCTGTAGCGGATAGCAAAATCCAACTGTAAAAACTTTAAGTCCAGCGGCCTTTAAACGCGAAATATAAATATCATAAAAGCCTTTGCCCTTTCCAAGCCTTGCTCCATTTTCAGTAAATGCAAGCCCAGGAACAACAATCAAAATCTTTTTATCACGCAAAACCTCAGAAGAAATTTCAATTTTTTTTAGGCTTTCATTTGGCTCTAAAATTCCAAAAGAACCTTTGCTCAACTGCGTCAAAATAGGTTTGGATTTCACAAGAAGATAAAAATCCATCTCACTCGTTCCTTCATATATTTTAGGAACAAAAACTTCTTTTCCTTCGTTCCAAGCAATTTCTTTTAACGCAAAATCGTCAATTTCGTTTCCATAGGGAACATACAAAAAAACAAAATCCGCTTCTTTAAAATATTTTTGGCTTGCAAGTTTTTCCACCGCAATTTTAGAAAACGCTTGCCTTAAAGTTTTATCTGAATATTCAGTTTTTAGAATTTCTTTAATTTTTGAACGCAAGATTTTTTTTTCTTCACAAATTGTCATCTTAAAAATTATAGCATAAAATCTTTCTATGAATGTCGATATCTTACTCGCAATTTTTGCTGCCCTTACAATATTGCTCGGACTTGTGGGCTGCGTTTATCCGCTTTTACCGGGAGTTCCGCTTGCTTGGCTGGGACTCTTAATTTCGCACTTTTGCAGATACACAAAAACTTCCATCCCAGTTTTAATCATAACACTCTTGCTTACAATAGTCGTAACCGTTTTAGACTTTATCTTGCAACCATATCTTACAAAACGTTCAGGCGGAAGCAAAAAAGCAGTCATGGGTGCAACAATCGGACTTTTCGCTTCACTTTTTTTCGGCCCACTTTTTATCATATTAGGTCCATTTTTAGGCGCCTTTATCGGCGAACTCCTTACAAATCCTGGCGATGCAGACCGCGCCCTAAAAGCTGCCGCAGGTTCATTCGTAGGCTTTTTGCTCGGTAGCGGAATAAAAATGATTTGCGTAATCGCATTTATATGGATTTTTTGTTTTAATTTTTTTATATAATCACAAGTTTAATCAGAAAAATTTGGGCGGCTTTTTGCTCCACGTCGTTTCGCAAAAATCAGGCTTTCCAAGGTTCCGCTATCGCTGCATTGGCTACGCCAACGCCTTCGGCGCCCTTCCAATCCTTGCCGCACAAGGAGGTGCGGCCTACAATAAATGCTGACAGTTTTGCAAAAACTGTCCGTTTAATAAAAACACGGAGGTTTTTATTAAAACGCATCCTTGCCGCAGAAGTTTTTTGCAAAAATCGGCTTTGGAATTGTTGACATAAAAGTCGTTTTTTTATAGTATTAACTCACGTTCTAAAACGTATATGGTTCCTTAGCTCAGTCGGTAGAGCAACGGACTGTTAATCCGTGTGTCGCTGGTTCAAGCCCAGCAGGAGCCGCTACCTGATACAATTTGTATCAGGTTTTTTTATTTTAAAATTAAAACTAAAAACCATATTTTGCGAATTTTCATCATCAATCTTGTAAAATCTTATAACAAACAAAACTATGATTTTTGTCTTATCGAAATTGCCTTTGCACTGTCCAAGGCGTATTTTAATCCAACGCTAAACCACAACGGAAAAAGTGAAAGGTACATTTTAATTCCCGTTTTTCCACCGCGGGCAAACCACGCTTTTTTTAGCAAACCCCAAATTTTAAACACCGCAGGAATAAAATTTATAAACATAGAAACGCTCAATGCAAATTTAGCTTCTTTTTTCACTGGCAGAAATTTTCGGACAAAAATTTCTAAGGTTTCAATTCCTTCTTTAATTTCAAGCGAAGTCGAAGTTTTAAACATCAGAGAGGCACTTTGATTGCACGCAAAAAATTTTACAACAAGCGCAAATGTCTTTTCATCTAAAAACGCTTTTTTAATTGACCGAACAAAATTTTCCAAAATAGGAAATTCTTTAAAACCTACAAAAATAAACGAAAACACGTTTATTAAATACATAAAAACCGCATACCAGATTACAGGCGTTAAATCCTTTATCTGCTCATAAATCGTAAATTTCAAAAAGAAAAAAAGCAAAAATTGCAAAATTATAAAAACGCAGGCAAAGCGAAAATCAAAACTAAAAATCAAAATATTAAAAAGCGGGATAAAAATCAGTTTTACAAAAGCTGGAATTTTATGAAAAAAAGAATAACCGGCTTTGTAGCTAAATGCTGAATAATTTTGCATAACTACCACACCAAATCAGAAAGTTTTGAATAGGAATTGAGCGGATTTCGGATGTTCCAGTTTTCAAGATTTTGTTTTAAGCCTTCATCTGCACTTCCGTCAAAAACTTTTTTTCCTCGGAACAAAATTATAAAACGGTCTGCAAGTGCAAGGCATTTTTCAATTTCGTGAGTAAGGATTATTAAAGTCTTTTTCTGTGAATGAAGTTTTTTTATGAGCGCATTCACCTGCTTTACACCACTGTAATCCAAATTCGCATAAGGCTCGTCAAAAATTAAAATTGGATTTTCCATGGCAAGCATACACGCAACAGCAAGACGGCGTTTTTCGCCACCAGATAAAAACCTTGCAGGATAGTCAGCTTTTAAAGTCAAGCCGACCTCTTCCAAAGCATTTTCCACCGCTTTTTTTATCTGCTCTTTTGATTTTTTTTGATTTTTAGGGCCAAAGGCGATGTCTTCTCGCGGAGTTTCACCGAGTATTTGCGTGTCCGCTTCTTGAAAAACAAGCCCAACGTTTGCAGATTTATAAATTTTCCCAGAATCGCAATTTTCTAACCCTGAAATTATGTTCATCAAAACACTTTTTCCAGAGCCATTTTCGCCGCCTATGACTGTTACGCTGCCTTCTTCCAAAGAAAAACTCACTTTATCTAAAGCGAGTTTTTTTTCTTCACAAGTAAAATATGCTTTGCTTACAGAATCAACTTCAAGAGCGTTCATCGTTTTTCTTTTCGTCGTAGAGATAGAGTGCTACTACAGGGCGAATTTTCAATGAAATGAGAATTACAAAAACAGCTTTTAAAAAATCTACAAATAAAAAAGGTGCAAAAAATGCAGTAAAGAAAAGTTTTAAAGCTCCGCCAACTCCAAGTTCACCACTTTTAAAACCTACAACGTAAAATATTTCAGGAAAATAAAGCAAAAGCATTCCGACAAAAACCGCAACGCAAAGCCTTATAACGCTTTTTACAGAAAGATGTTTTTCACTTAAAGCTGGCCTGCCTGCGATTAAAGACGCAACAAAAGCACCCAATACCCAGCCAATTCTAAAACCGCCGTTTATATTCATCAAAACCTGAAATCCGCCCTGTCCGCCAGAAAAAATCGGAAGTCCTAAAACACCAACAACAAAAAATAAAGTTGTAGGTGCTGCACCTAAAAAACCACCAAGCAAAACTGCGGTCATTATGCAAACCGCATTTTGAATAACTATTCCGCTTACGAGCCCCGGAATTGGAATTCTAAAAAAACTTGTAGCACAAATTATTGCAGCAAAAAATGCAACTACAGCAGAACGAAAAATTTTCTTGTCCATTTTAAATGTAAACCTCTTTTTATAAAATAATGGTTTACATTTTAATAATTTAGGATAGATTGTCAACCGATTTTATTTTATAATGAAGTTTACATATAAGTGCGATGGGATCAAAAATCATTTACGGAAAATTGATAGACTCTAAAGGAAGATGTGTCCACTATGGAACAGAATTGGACATAATTGCAAACAAGTGTTCCAGATGCAACAAATTTTACGCCTGCTATAAATGCCACGACGAATGCGAAAATCATAAATTTGAACCTGTACAAAAGGAAGAAAAAGGCAGCGTAATGTGCGGAGTTTGCAAAAAGACTTTCAGTTACAGCGAATATTCAAATTTTTGTTTTTGCCCGAGATGCAAAAGCAATTTTAATCCAAGATGTGCTCTGCACAAAGACATATATTCAAAATAGTTGCAAAATATTTTTAAATAACGGATATAAAAAAAGACTGCTCAAAATGGAAGCAGCCTTTTCAATTTACTTTGCTAAAGATTTTAAAAGATCGTGATTTGCACGAATTCTCTTTGCATTTTTCTTGGTATTAGCCTTGATAGTTTTATTCCAGCGCAGTGGTCTAATTCTTCTTGCAAGTCTCATTACGACACCTCATTGATAGATTTTGATTTGCCATTATAGCAGAAAAAATAAAATCTTCGCAAGGCAACCATCGTTTTTAAGAATAGAATTCCTGCTTTATGATGTTAAAAATTTCTCTGTCGTGGCTATCAAAATTATACAAAGCTTCTTTTTCAAAACAGAGAAGTTTCGTTTTTCCTTCTTCTTTAAAATACGGCATGAATTTAGTGCAACCATTTTCAAAATAAAGCCAACTCAAAAGATAAACGAACATTCCTCCATCGGTATAAATCGTTTTTTGTGCTAGCGGTGAAGAAATTTCAATTTTTGAAATAAAAGTCGTGCGCTGTGAATCAAGGGCATCTTCGCTTTTTTCGTTTAATTCCATCACCTGTTCGTAAAGTTTATAAGAAGCAAGCAAAGACTGTTCATCCTTATCAATTCCTTTCGCTCTCCCGGAATTTTTCCCCAAGGATTCAAACGGCGACTTATATATTTTATAAGTAGAAATAATATTTTTTTTGAACCGTTCTTCCCTTTGTAAAATTTCTTCCTGCAAATAAGAAGTTGTAGAAGGATTTTTTTCTCGTTCCTTTATATTTGCGCTGTTAAATCGCCTTAATTTTTCAGAAAAAGCGCTTATCGCATTCGTTATGTTTTTACTTTCGGACATTTTTTCCTCTTATAGCACATTTTACATAGTATAATTGATTCTATAATTTTTTTACAAAAATTTTATACACAGGAGAATTCTATGAAAAAATTATTTGCACTGGCTCTAAGCACTTTGTTTTTGACTTTGACTTTTGCACAGGAGAAAGTTTATCTCTGGTCGAAAAAGACAGGACCTGGTTCGCAGGATTTAAAAATTGAACAGACAGTTGTTGAACGCGGTGGTGGCAATGTTTACGACAGGGCGATTTTAGGAGTTACTCAGCCTTATTTTGAAGTTCATAAACCGACAACAGTAAATCAATTCAATAAAACAGGGATTTTGATAATTCCTGGAGGCGCATACCAAAGGGTTGTTTACGATAAAGAGGGCTTGGATTACGCAAAAGGTTATAATGAAGCGGGATTTTCCTGTTTTATCCTGGTTTACAGAACTCCAAACGACAATCACAAAGACAAAGAAACAGTTCCCCTTGCCGACGCTCAAAGAGCAATCAGGCTTATAAAAGAGAGAGCCGAAGAATTTGGTGTGGATTCAAATAAGATTGGAGTTATGGGGTCTTCTGCTGGCGGACATCTTGCAGCAACTCTTTCTACTCGCTGGACAGACGAAGTATACAAAATGCAGGATAAAGCGGATAAACAAAAAGACGGTTCGTGGACAGACGCAAGACCTGCGTTTCAACTTTTGATGTATCCAGTTATAACGATGCAAGAAAAAATCGCACACGAAGGAAGCAGAAAGGCTTTGCTAGGAAATTCTCCAGACCAAAATATGCAGGATTTTTTTTCCTGCGAAAAACTCGTAACAGACAAGACCCCTATCGCTTGGCTTTGTGCTGCAGTAAACGATAAATCCGTAAATCCAGAAAACAATTTGATACCGTATTGGACAGCCTTAAAAAAAGCAAATGTTCAATCAGAATTACACATCTTTCCTGCAAGCGGACACGGTTTTGGCATAAGGGGAGCTTCTGGCACTGCTCGCCAATGGCAAAATCTTTCGATAGAGTGGCTTAAAACCTATGTAAAATAAAAATTTGGGGACTTAGTTCCCCAAAACCATCCTGTCGTTCAACTCGCCTGCTGCTCCAAATTTTTCAAGCAAATCTTCAACCTTAAGATTTTTCTTTTCTTCACCACGCACATCATAGATTATTCGACCTTTCATCATCATTATAAGGCGATTTCCATATTGAATTGCGTGACGCATATTGTGTGTAACCATAAATGTTGTAAGCCTATCCTTTTCAACAAATTTCTCTGTAAGATCTAAAACGCGAGTTGCAGTTTTTGGATCTAGTGCTGCGGTATGTTCATCCAAAAGTAAAAGCTTCGGTTTTTGGAGAGTTGCCATCAAAAGTGTTAGAGCCTGCCTTTGACCTCCAGAAAGAAGACCAACCTTGCTTTTCATGCGAGTTTCAAGGTCTAAGTCTAAAAGAGCAAGTTTTTCACGATAAAGTTCTCGCTCACTGTTTTTAATTCCCCATGCAAGAGTTCGGTTTTTTCCTCGGCGCAATGCCATGGCAAGATTTTCTTCAATTTCCATATTTGAGGCAGTTCCCAGCATGGGATCCTGAAAAACTCTGCCCAAATATTTCGCCCTGCGAAATTCTGGCATACAAGTTATATCTATTCCATTCAATTCAATTGAACCTGTATCGCAAGTGTAAACTCCTGCTATCAAATTCAATAAGGTGGATTTTCCTGCCCCATTTCCGCCAATGACAGTTACAAAATCGCCATCTTCAAGATTTAAATCTATTCCAAGAAGTGCTTTTTTTTCAGTTATCGTTCCTGGATTAAAAGTTTTTGTTACATTCGTTATTTTAAGCATTTTATTTTCCTCAGGCTTTTTTTGAGTAAACTTTGCCAGAAAGGCGAGAACTGTGCTGTTTTATTATTGGAATAGCAAGTGCAATCGTGATGATGATAGAAGTCAAAAGTTTTAAATCGCTGGATTTTAACCCAAGCTGAAGAACAACTGCAATAACTATGCGATAAACGATTGAACCAAAAATTACAGACATCAGCGTAAACCAAAATGGAAGTTTTTTTGAAAATTTACCAAAAATCGCCTCGCCCAAAACTATAGAAGCAAGACCGATTACCAGCGTTCCAGTTCCCATTCCAACGTCGCCATAACCTTGGCTCTGTGCAACCAAAGCCCCGCTCAATGCTATAAGTCCGTTAGAAAGCATTAGACCTAAAATTTTAATTTTGTCTGTATCTACGCCCATTGCACGAACCATGTTTGCATTGTTTCCAGTTGCGCGTAAGCAAGAACCAATCTCTGTTCCACAAAACCAATATAAAACCACAATTAGAACCGCACAAAACAAAATTCCAGTTAAAAGAGAAGCCATATTAGGACTCATTTTTGGGAATAGATTTTGAAGTTGATTCATAACAGTTGTCGCTCCAATCAAAGGTGTATTTGACCTTCCCATTATGCGTATGTTAACGGAATACAAAGCCGTCATAGAAAGTATTCCCGCCAAAAGTTCTTGAATCTTCAATTTCGTGTGCAAAAATCCAGTAACGCCACCTGCCAAAAGTCCAGTTAAAAAAGCGGCAAAAAGCGCAATATATGGATTAAAATTCTGCATAACCATAACGGCACAAACAGAACCACCTAACGCAAAACTTCCGTCGCAAGTCATATCCGCAATATTTAAAATCCTAAAAGTGAGATAAACTCCCAAAGTCATAACTGCCCATAAAACGCCCTGAGCAACAGCGCCGTGCATCGCTAAAAAGATACTAAAAATATTCATAGCCTTTCATTATAACTTTTAACTGTCGTCTTTCAAGGCTTAAAATGACTAAGAATTTGTAAAAAACATGGATAGAACAATCTTTTTGCAGTAAAATACTATTGATATGTCAGTAAGAAAAGACGGAAAATTGAGACTCTCATTTAAGTTGACAATTTCTTTCTGTATTGCGTTTTCTGCCATAGTTTTGGTTTACACCCAAAAAAAGAACTACGCTTACAAAAGAGAGCGTTGTCAAATATTGACTGTAACAGCTGCCACAATGTTCCAGTCCGACATGAAAAAAAGCATTTACATCAACGATGTAATCTCCACCTTACTCATAGAAACAGACGGAAATATTTCTAAATTCGAAAAAATAATTGAAAAAATCATTTTAAATAATCCTTCAATAGAGCGCATTCAACTTGCACCCAAAGGCATAATTACGGATTCTTTTCCTCCATCTGTTTACGATAAAAAAGGGAAAAATATGTTTGAAAGCCCTATTACAAAAGAAAGTTCAAACAAATCCATGAACACAAGAGAAGCGTATCTATTAGGACCTATAACTTTTGACAGCGGAAAAATAATTCTAATTTCTGGTAAGCCAATTTTTTTAGAATCAAAAAACGATGCGGAATCTTTTTGGGGATTTTCGATAATTCATTTGGGAGTTTCAAATCTTTTTTCAAAAGCATCTCTGGAATTTTTAAATAATTCTGGTTATGCATACAGCCTTTGGCGAGCAGACCCAAAAACAGGAACCATTCAATATATCGCAAAAAACACAACGACGAGCATAAAAAATCCGTGCGAAACAGTATTTGCAGTTGCCGATACCTGGTGGACACTTTCTACGGCACCAAAAGATGGCTGGATAAATCCAAGGTTTATGATTTTTGAAATTCTTGTGGCGCTTATCCTTTCTATTTCAATTTCGTTTGGCACTGTTTTTGTATTAAGCATAAAAGATAGAGAAGCTGTACTAGAAAACCTTTCTTACCGCGACTCACTGACAAATCTCTACAATTCTAGAAAATTTCTGATGACTTTGCGCGATTTAAGCAAAACTCAAAAACCATACACGCTTATATACATGGATTTAAATGGTTTTAAAAACATAAACGACACTTTAGGTCACGAAGCTGGTGACAAAGTTCTTATAATTGTTGCAAGAAGGCTTTGCAACTGCATAAAAGAAAATGATGCAGCATTTAGAATTGGAGGAGATGAATTTACAATAATTTTACAAGGTGCAAACAGTTCAAAATTTATAGAAGATATAATACAAAGAATAAGAACTTCAATCGGGAGAGAAATAGTCCTCGATACTACAAGATTAAAAATGCAATGCAGCGCAGGATATTCACGCTGCCCTGACGAAAGCAGAGATTTTGAAGAACTTATAAAGATTGCCGACAAAAATATGTATCTCGATAAAAAACGTTTTGCAAACAAAAGGAATGAAGATGGAAAAAATACTGATAGTGGAAGATGACGAGGGAATTTCAGACTTTGTAAATGCAGAACTAAAACACGAAGGATACACAACTTGCACCGCTTTTGACGGAAGAAGTGCTTTAGAAGAATTTGAAAAACAAAAACCAGATTTAATTATTTTAGATGTGATGCTGCCAGAATTGAGTGGTCTTGAAGTTTTGCGACGCATAAGAAAAGTTTCTTCTGTTCCTGTTATTATGGTAACGGCAAGGGGCGAAACTTACGACAAAGTAAACGGCTTAAACGCAGGGGCGGACGATTACATCCCAAAACCTTTTGAAATAGAAGAGCTGCTTGCAAGAATGAATGCGGTTTTAAGAAGAGCAACAGGGCAATCATCAAAAACTGCCATTTTAAAAAACGGAAATTTAGAATTAAACAGCGACAACATGAAAGTTTTGCTGTGTGAAAAAGAATTGAATCTTTCAAAAACAGAATATCTAATGCTAAAATTTTTTATGGAAAATAAAGAAAAAGTTATGAGCCGCTCGCAAATAATAGATGCAATTTGGGGAAAAGGACATTTTATAGACGAAAACACTATAGATGTTTACGTTGGCTATTTGCGCTCAAAAATTGACCAGAATGAAGGCCTTGAATACATAAAGACGATTCGTGGTTATGGCTACATGATGGTGTGCATAAATTAAAAATATGATAAAAAACAATTCCGTTGTATTTAGGCTCTCAGTAAAGTTTGCTTCGGTACTCGCGCTTACAGTTCTTTCGATTATATTCATATTTTTTTTAATTTTGAGATTTTTTAACAGAAAGCAAGAACTTGTTGGATTTATGCGAAATGCAAATATGATTGAACGCGCACTAGTTTCTGAAGACATAGATTTTTTAGACAGAAAACTTTCGGAAATACCATTTTTCATATCTTACGTGATATACGAAAATTCTTCTGGTTTTATACTTCGCGAAAAAAATAACAGGCTTGGAATATTAAATGAAACTGGCGGAAAACCCATTTCGCTAATCGCAAGGCGACAAAATTCTTCTGAACCTTTGCAGATTATCTACATAACAAAAAGGTGCATTTTATCCGACGGAAAGATATTTATCATACAACTCGCGCAAAACACAAACATACAGGCAGGAAATCGTTTTATTTTAAATATGCTTTCGTGGCTTGCAATCTCTTCAATTCCTGTCCTTCTAATATCTTTTTTAATTTCTATTTACATGACAAAAAGCACTTTGCTTCCTGTTGTAAAAATCACGAATGCCGCCGCTTCTATAAGTTCCACAAATCTCGACAAGAGACTTCCTGAATCTGGCAAAAAAGATGAATTAGACAATTTGGCAAAGACGTTTAACACACTTTTTTCAAAGTTAAAAACCGATTTTGAGCGCGAACGCAGTTTTACGAGCAATGTTAGTCATGAATTAAAGACTCCACTTGCCGTCATTTTGGGGCAAGCAAATCTTTTAAGGCGGTGGGGAAAAAACGACTCTGAACAGCTTGAAAAATCGCTCGGCATAATTATTCAAGAAACAAATTCGATGCAATCCATAATAAAAAATCTTCTTCAACTGGGAACTTTAGAAAACAAAAAAATTGAATTGAATATAAAAGCAATCGATATAAATTTGTTTTTTAAAAGGCTCAAAGAAGAATTTAAATCCGTAAATCCCAACTGCGTAATAAAATTTTCTCAAGACGTTTTACGGCAAATATGCACAGACGAGGAACTTTTACATCAAGTTTTCGTTTGCGTAATATCAAACAGCATCAAATTCGTAAAAGAAAACCCAAAAATACATTTGCGCTGCATTCAAGATGATAAAAAAAACATTTTTGAAATAGACGACAATGGACAAGGTTTTAACAAAGAAGTTTTACCTCATGTTTTTGAGCGATTCTATAGAGGAGACTCTAGCCATAACAGAGCCGTCGGTGGCAGCGGACTTGGTTTGAGCATAGCTCAGGCTATTGTAGAAGAAGCTTTAAACGGAAAAATTGAATGTGGGAATTCGGCAAACGGTGGAGCGTTGGTAAAAATCACCTTGATCCAAAAATAATTTATGCTTTACCTTACACGATTCATAAAAAACTTCAACAAAAAAAAATAGAATTGGATAAAAATAGCATCCAATTCTATCACATTAAAAAATAAGTTTTTTGCTGATTAAGAAAAATTAAAGATTTTCTGGCAATTTTAATCCAAGAACCATTTCTGTTTCAACATTTTTATAGAAATTGTATTTATCTACATATTGAATTGGCATATTTGCAGGATTTGCACTTCCAGTTAAAATCTCTACAGCCATTTTTGCAGTTTGCTTTCCAAGTTCATAGTAATCTACGCCGTATGTACAAAGCCCACCAGATTTTACCATGCCTTCTTCGCCACAAATTGTTGGAATTTTATTTTGATTTGCAACCATTGCAACTGTTGCTATTCCAGCGGCAAGCATATTGTCGGTAGGAATGTAAATTGCATCGACTTTTCCAACAAGGCTCTGCGTTACCTGCTGAATTTCATTAGAATTGGAAACCGAACCTTCAATAAAGGAAAGTCCTTGAGAGTGACAAGCTTTTTTTGCCAAATCTATCTGAAAAATGGAATTTTGCTCGCTTGAGCAATACATCAAACCTATGGTTTTTGCAGACGGCAAAATTTCCTTTAGTAGTTTTATCTGTGCTTCAACTGGAGTAAGGTCAGAAGTACCAGAAACATTTGTTTCAGGCATTTTGTTTGATTTTACGAGTTTTGCAGATTCAGGATCTGTTATAGCAGAAACTAAAATTGGAATATTCTTTGTGAGATTTGCAACTGCTTGAGCCGCTGGAGTTGCAATGGCAAAAATCAAATCATCTTTGTCGTTTATAAGTTTGTTCGCAATAGTAACACAGTTTCCCTGATCACCTTGAGCATTGTGAATATCAATAACTATGTTTTTACCGTTTACATACCCTGCTTCTGCAAGGCCATCTATAAAACCTCGACAATTTTTATCCAAAGCAGGATGTTCAATCAACTGTATAATGCCAACTTTGGTGTTAATAGTTTGCTCAACCGTTTTTTTTGTGCAACCTGCAATGGCGGTTATTGCTAAAGCGATTGCTCCAATTTTAAGAGCGATTTTTTTCATTTCCTCTCCCCAAAAAAGTTTTAAATTTTTTATATTGCTGTTTTTAGAACAACTTTTATTTTGTCTGCAACGCAGAATTTGTTTTGGATTATACATTTTTTTTAATATAACTTCAAATTATATTTACAATAACAAGCCCATTAGATTTTTCTAAAATAGACTTTGCAAAGTTTTGTGAATCCGATTTTGCAATCATTCCATAGGCTTTTACATTTTCAAAAAACTCCTGCTTAAAATCGTACAGACTCCAGTTTTCAAATTCTTTTTTTAACGATTGAAATATCGAATAGTCAGCAGTAAAAGAAAATTTTGATTTTTCGATGAGTTCTTCAAACTCGCTCGCATCCAGACACGCTTTTGCACAGTCAGAATATGCGTGAACAAGTCCGCCTGTTCCAAGCAAAACTCCGCCAAACCATCTGGTTACGGTGAGCAAAACATTCGTAAGTTTTCGCCCCTTTAGTAAATCTAAAATCGGTCTGCCCGCAGTTCCGCCAGGTTCTCCGTCATCGCTCATTCCCATGATTTCTGCGTTTTTTCCAATTATAAAAGCATGGCAAACATGAGTTGAGTCAGAATATTTTTGTTTTTGAGATTTTAATACTGAACGAACTTTTAAAGCATCTTCTACAAAAAAAATTTCACCCAAAAAACGAGAGCCTTTTATCGTGATTTCTTTAGGAGCCGCTTTTAAAAGGATTTTCATTCAGTCTCGCTTTGTTCAGCCGAAAGTTCTTCGGATTCTAATTCATCTTTAGTCTTTTTGTTGCTATGAAGAAAATCATCATAAAAAACAGGAATAGAAAGAAACATGAGCGAAAGCGATTTATAGATGCTTACGAAATACAAAAAATTAAAAACAAGGGCAAGAAGTTTTAAAGCCGAAGCATTTTTATCGCTGGAAAGAAAAGCCGAAATAAAAAAATAAAAAATAGCACGCAAAAGATAAAATCCGCCTGATTGAAAAACAAAAACAAAGAGCCTTCCACCCTGTTTAAAAACAAGTTTTATGCTTTGCTTTGCAAAATAAAAAACCGATTTTTTAGGATTGTCATAACAAAAATTATTTATAAAAATCAAAAAATAGAGAAAAACACAAAGAACCAAAAGTAAAACAACGAGAACTGCAATTATTTGACCATCTTCGCCAATTTTTTGAATAAAAGATTCTAGCGCAGGAATATCACTTTTTAAAAGAAATCTAAGTGTAAAATGAATAGCAACGCTTACTATCGCCACAAGAACAGTATAAAGGAGCGAAACTGGAGCAAATCTTTTAAACTTATGGAAAGCGTAAAAAAGATAGCCGATTGTAAAATATTCCTGTCGAACCATTCGCAAAAGCATTATCGAAAAGCCGCTGTGTATCATAAACCACAAAAATACGCCCAAAAAAAGAAGTGCGTAAGCCAAAATTTTTGAATAAATGGCTAAATCGGTTTTGTTAAAAAGCCACAATGCTGGAGTGGCGAACGCAAATGAAATAAAAGATTCAAGTACGACAATCAAAAAAAGGGAAAAAAATACCTTTGAAAGATTTTTTCTTGCTATCGCCTTTAAGGTTTTAAGATTTTTTTTATTTTTCACTTTAATTAAATAACTCCATCTGTGCGCCGTCTACTTTAACCGAATCAACTTCCTTTGTACACAATCTAACGCCCAAAGTTTTTAAGCCTTTTTCTTCAAAATCACCAGCTTTAAATTTCTCTTCTAAGATTTTAATCCGTGGCTTTTTTTCGTAATTGAGCGTGAACGAGAATTTTTCTCTTGTATCTATGTGCAAAACTTCCATTCCGTCTGGAGCGATAAAATAATCCCTGTTCATTATCCAGCTGATTATTCTGCATCGCTTTATATAGCAAAATTTTGTTTCAGGATCGCGGAATATAACCGTAAACAAAATCTTATTGATAATCTCTTTATCCGCAACTTCGCAAAAAAAGAGTTCTTTATCGACAAACATTTTTTGAGGAACATCGCAAACCGTATACATTCCATTGCGTCTCATCACGAGAATTCTGTCAAACGCAGAAACCTTGCGCAATTCCTGACCACCAGAAACCGCAGTTCCAAGATAGCCTTTTTCGTCGTAACGCAGGCTTAAATCCGATTTTGCAACCGCTTTTACATCGACAGCAGAAAAGCTCTTTATCTGTGTTTTTCGTTCCAAGAGCGCAGGCGAAAATGAATTGAACTTTTCGAGCATTGTTTCAAGATAACCGATTGCACAAGCCGTTAAATTCTTTAAAAGTTTTACAATCTCTTTTAAACGTGCATTTATCGCCTGAACTTCTGCACGATTTTTATTTATGTCGTAAAGCGAGATTCTCCTTATAGGAATTTGCAAAAGATGTTCTACATCTTCATCTGTAATCTCTCGCACAAGCTCATCTTTAAAAGGAACAAATCCCTTGTAAACAGCTTTTGTAACATCTTCCTGAGTTTTTTTCGTTTCTATAGATTTATAAATTCGCTCTTCTATAAAAATCCTCTCAAGCGTGCGGATGTGCAATTTTTCGGTGAGTTGGGAACGCTCGTATTCAAGCTCGTCTTTTATTATGAGAGTCAATTTTTTTGAATAAAAGTCGATGATTTGAGTCGCAGTCATCGAAACCGGCATATTGTCTTTTATCACAAGCATTTGACATGAAATTGTCTTTTCGCAGTCGGTGTAGGCATAAAGAGAATCCACAACGTCGTTTGCATAAACTCCCCTCGGAAGTTTTATTTCGATACAACAGTGGTCGGTCGTAAAGTTATCTACAGAACTTATTTTGATTTTGCCTGCCTTATAAGCGTTGTCGATTGATGTCAAAAGGTCTTTTGCGTTTGTATCCAAAGGAAGTTCGGTGATGATAATTTTCTTCTCATCGCTTGTGTCAAACTTTGCGCGAGTTATTATTTTTCCATTTCCGTCGTTGTAAGAAGAAACATCAATCAAACCGCCTGTAGACGAATCTGGATAGATTTGGAATTTTTCGCCTTTTAAACATTTTATTTCCGCTTGCAAAACTTCTTTTATATTGTATGGAAGAATTTTTGTGCTCATTCCAACCGCAATACCTTCCGCGCCCATAATCAAAACCAGAGGAATTTTTGCGCGATAGACTTCTGGCTCTTTGTCGCGACCGTCATAATTTGGAATATAATGCGTTATGTTGGGATTTATAACCAGAAAATCTTTTGCAAGAGGATGAACACGACTTTCTATATAACGACCAGCAGAAGGACCGTCGCCTGTAAATTTATTCCCAAAGTTACCCTGTTTTTCTATAAAGATTTCTTTGTTTGCAAGATTTACAAGCGCTCCGTAAATAGAAGCATCGCCATGAGGATGATACTTCATCGTTCGCCCAACTATAAAACTCACCTTCTGAAAATATCCGTCATCAACTTCAAAAAGAGTGTGCATGATTCGCCTTTGAACAGGTTTTAATCCGTCTTCCAAATCTGGAATCGCTCTGTCGCGAATTACATAAGAAGCGTATTCAATAAAATTTTTATCAAAAAGATTTTTTACAAATGCCATTTTTCCCTCTATTATGAGTGCTTTTTTTATACGTCGATTTCTGAATTTGACAAAAGGTGCTGTTCAATAAAACTTCGCCTTTCTGGAGTATTTTTGCCCATGTAAAATGCGAGCAGTTCAGGAATCAGTTTTAATTGACTCACTTCAACTGGAGTTAAATGCATCGTTTCGGGGGCAATAAACTGCCTAAATTCCGAAGGATTTATCTCTCCCAAACCTTTAAAGCGACTGGTTTCGCAATTTTTGCCCAATTTTTGCTGCGCTTTATCTCGTTCAAGTTCTGAATAACAATATATATTTTCTTTTTTTGTACGTACCCTAAAAAGTGGAGTTTCCAAAATCCAAACGCGGCCATTGGTCACCAGTTCTTCAAAATATCCAAGAAAAAACGTTAAAACGAGATTCCTGATATGGAAACCGTCGTTATCGGCATCGGTTGCAATTACAATCTTTGAATATTTTAGATTTTCGACAGAAGTTTCAATTCCAAGTGCCATCATCAACTGATAAAGCTCATCGTTTTTATAAATATCGGTCTGTTTTTTGCCGTACATATTTTCTGGCTTTCCGCGAAGAGAAAAAATCGCCTGAAAATTTGCATCGCGACTGTGGGTCATAACGCCAGACGCGGAATTTCCTTCCGTAATAAAAATCATGGAATTTTCGCCTTTGGTTCCGTCTTCCAAATGAAAACGACAATCGTCGAGTTTTGGGATTCGAATGCTAACCTTTTTTGCCGCTTCTTTTGCTTCTTTTTTTACAAGGCTCAACTCGGTACGCAATTTTTCGTTGGCTTCAATCTTTTTTTGCAGCATTTCCGCCGCTTTTGGATTTTTATGCAGCCAGTCATCTAGCCCAGACTGAACTTCGCCAACAATCCACGCTCTTATATCGGTGTTGCCAAGTTTATTTTTTGTCTGGCTTTCAAATATAGGGTCTTTTACCTTTACTAAAACCGCCGCCGTAATTCCTTCTCTTATATCTTCCGACTTATAATTTTCCTGAAAAAACTCGTTAACACCCTTTATAAAGCCTTCTTTAAATGCCGCAAGATGAGTTCCGCCGTCGCTCGTGTATTGTCCGTTTACAAAAGAAAAATAATTTTCGCCATACGCATTTGTATGACTAAACGCAAACTGAAGATGAGCGCCTGTGTACGAGCCGATAGGATATATCGTGTCGGAATCCAACTCTTTTTGCAAAAGGTCTAAAAGTCCATTTTGACTTTCAAAAATCTGCCCGTTAAGAGAGAGTTTTAGCCCCGTGTTCAGATAAGCATAATTCCAGAGTCGCCTTTCAACAAACTCCATGTTAAACGAATATTTGCCAAAAATTTCTTCATCTGGAACAAATTCAAAATAAGTTCCGTTCTTCATCGGCTTTGGGAGTTTTATGTTTTTCTTTTCAGAAATCAATTTGCCGCGTTCAAAAATCGCCTCTGTTGCATGTCCGTCGCGAATCGCAATAACCTTAAAAAATGAAGAAAGCGCATTTACTGCCTTGGTGCCAACGCCGTTCATTCCGACAGAAAATTGAAAAACATCGTCGTTGTATTTTGCACCGGTGTTAATCTGACTCACGCATTCAACAACCTTGCCCAAAGGAATTCCACGCCCATAGTCGCGAACTTTAACCCTGTTGTCCATTATCTGAATATCGATTCTCTCTCCAAAACCAACTATAAACTCGTCAATCGAATTGTCTATTATCTCTTTTAAAAGCACATAGATGCCGTCGTTTTGATTAGAGCCGTCGCCAAGCCGACCGATGTACATACCAGAGCGCAAGCGGATATGCTCCAGTGCGTCCAAGTGTTTAATTTGAGAATCGTCGTATGCGGCAAGCTTTTTCCCATCATTTTTAAGCGAAGGGTCTATCGATTTTGCATGAGCGAGATTTTTTGCCGCCTGCTCAGCAGTGGTTCCGCGTTTTACAGGAGTTTTTTCTTCAACCTTTTTAGGAGTAGCCTTTGTCTTAGCGTTGTCCCACGCTCTAAAAGTTCCAGTTTCATCAATGCCTGCAACAGGCTTTTTAGATTTAGATTTTTTTTCTTTTGATTTTTCAACCGATTTTTTATCGCCAGCCGTTTTTGTGGCACTCTTTTTAGCAGCAGGTTTTTCCGCCACCTTGGCATTCAATTCTGATTTTCCACCCATAAGACTACTATAATGGGATTTTTGCGATGTCTCAAGGCTTAGGGCAAATCTGCAAAGCAGACCGCGCTTTTCGGGGCTACGCCTTACGGCTTCGACCAAACGCAAGCATAAAAATCAGATTTTCAATTTTTTTGCAAAAAGCAGCCAGTTAAAATTTTTGCCACTGCTTGCGTTTGTTTTCGCTTGCGCTCACCCCTACAATCGCTTTTGCTTTTGTCCTTGCAAGGGGCAACATATAATACAACACATAAAAACTATTTTTTAATTTTGAGCGAATTCAAGAATTCTTTTTTATCTGAATCAATTCTAAAACTCTCTCTTGCTTTTTGTATCGCTTTGTTGTGAGTCCACCTGTCGAGTTTTTTCTTTTGCAAAAAATCAAGAGCACAATCCCACTGTTTAACAAGAGCATCCGCAAAAAGCCAAGCCCTCATCATATTCACATAGTATTCAGAACTTTGAATGTCGCAAACCCAATCAAGGTATTCGCTTTTAAAATCTTCTTCAAGAAATTCTTTTTTAAGAAAAAGCATCGCAATTCGCATAGTGTAAGGCTTTTCGCTTAAAATCCACTCGCGAATTTTTAAAATAAGCTTTTCGTGATTTTGCTTTAGAATTTTAGAATCCATGCTATCGCTTACAGCCCAATTATCGATAAAAGGGAAAAAAGCCTCGCAAGCACGCACCCATTCGTCAAAGTCTTCGATTTTAGAAATAAAAACAGAATGCAAAAAATTCTCTTCAAAAAAAGAATGTGGCAATTCGTTCATAAAACCGCTGACTTCGTCATTTGCAGACAAAGAAATTTCTTTGACAATTTTTTTGTACATAGGAGTTCTAACCCCAATAAACAATTCGCGAGGAACATTGGGGATGAGTTTTGCATTAAAATCTGCAATTTTAGAATCTTGGTACTTGTAAAGGGTTTCTAGAATTCTTTTCATGAGAGCATTTTAGCACGGATTTTAAAGGAGCGATTGGATTTTATTGAAGAGTTTTTTACATATCAAATATATTTGCATGTGGATTTATTCTAAGCAGAGATAAGATGTAAATATCATTTGTTTCCGCTTTTTTATAGACTAACAGCAAATCTGGATGAACATGACATTCTCGAAATCCCTCATAATTTCCGTGCAGTGCATGGTCTTTAAATCTTTTTTCAAGGATTTCATCATTTTGGAGTTTTAATACAATATTGCGAGTATCTTGTATTTCTTTTTTATTTAACTTTTTGATGTCAGTCTTAAAACTTTTTGTAATATGAAGTTCACGCTTCATTTTTCAATCTCTTGTAAAAAATCATCAAAACTTGAGTATGTATCATATTCACCGTTTTTTAGCTCTTCAATAGCAACATCAATAGACTTTTTAGCAGGATGTGGCCGAGTAAGCAAAAAATCTACAAAATCTATAACTTCCTGCTGATACTGTGCTGGCAATAATTCTATTTTTTTTTCTAAAGTATCATACGGCATTGCATTCTCCATGAAAAATTGACCTTTTTATAGCAAATTTATGTTGTTCTGTGCCTATTTTAGCATGAAATATCAAAAAATGCTGGTAATAAAAAAGCTCCCTGCACTAGCGCTGGGAGCCCCGTAAGTTCTGGCGAGCATATATGCGAGCCAGAATGTAGCGACAGCGAAAGGGCGGACATAGCGACCCTTTGCACTGTGTTTAATTGCAATATCAAAACAAAAACTTGAATAACAACAATCTTTTTTGCACTTGGAATAAATTCTAAGTGCAAAGGGTAGTGCCCTACAAGTTCTGTTTTTAAATATTGCTACTCTGCATGGCAAGAAGAACAGCCCCCGCCGCAACCGCATCCGCAGCCACAAGACGATTTGCCCTTTTTCTTGTTTACAATCAATTTTATGATTATTGAAGCAACTATAAGCACCAATACTGCGCTTATAACGATTGTTCCTATCATAAACAGCCTCCTATATTTGAACTTTATTTAGCGCTTGCGTAATTTTTTGCAGGTCTAAAGAGCAACCAACACATTGTTGCAAAAATTGCCACTGCAACTACAAGTCCTACAATGTTGAGATTGTTTGTAAACGCGTTTCCAATTTGATTTATCATCAAACTTACTACGTATGCAAATCCACACTGGTAACCAACGGCAATCAAAGTCCACCTTGCATTGTTCATTTCGCGTTTGATTGCACCAATTGCAGCAAAACATGGCGCACACAAAAGATTGAATACTAAGAACGACATTCCGCTGATTCTTGTGAATGCAAGAGCCATATTTGTGTAAGTTTCTGCTCCACCATAGAGAATACCCATTGTTCCTACAATATTTTCCTTTGCGACAAGACCTGTGATAGAAGCAACTGTTGCCTGCCAGTTTCCCCAGCCGAGCGGACTGAATATCCAGCAAATTGCACTTCCGATTCTTGCGAGTATACTTGCATCCATTTGGTCTTCTGCGAGCATCCCAAAATGACCGTCTACCCAACCAAAGAACGAAGTAAACCATACGAATATCGTTGAAAGGAGAATGATAGTTCCTGCTTTTTTAATGAATGACCATCCGCGTTCCCACATTGAGCGCAAAACGTTTCCAACTGTTGGCATGTGATAAGCTGGAAGTTCCATTACAAATGGAGCTGGGTCGCCAGAGAACATCTTTGTTTTTTTGAGCATGATTCCAGAAACGATTATCGCTGCAACGCCGATAAAGTATGCGGAAGTTGCAATAACAGCAGAACCACCAAAAATCGCTCCTGCAATCATTGCGATAAATGGAACTTTTGCACCACAAGGGATAAATGTAGTTGTCATTATTGTCATGCGGCGATCGCGTTCATTTTCTATAGTGCGGCTTGCCATAACTCCTGGAACGCCACAACCTGTACCGATGAGCATTGGGATGAATGATTTTCCAGAAAGTCCAAAACGGCGGAAAATTCTGTCCATTATGAACGCGATTCTTGCCATGTAACCACACGCTTCGAGGAAAGCGAGGAAGATGAAAAGAACAAACATCTGCGGAACAAATCCTAAAACCGCGCCAACGCCGGCGATAATTCCATCAAGGATAAGACCTTTTAACCAATCTGCACAGCCAATAAAATCAAGACCACTTTCTACTAGAGGTGGAATACCAGAAACCCAAATTCCATAATCTGCTGGATCTGGGGCACCTTTGTATTGAGCAAGCTTTTCGATAGCGTCTTCAAAATCTTTTTTAGTAGCTTCTTCTTCGGAAGTTTCCAAAGTTTCTTCATCAACAATCACATACTTTACAGTATCTGAATCTTCAAAAGTTGAATCGAGTTCTTTTAATCCGTCAACAGCAGAATCAACATCGTAAGTTTCTGACTCTGGGTCAAGTTTAGCAGCAAGCTCTTCTGTATCAACACCTTTTGTTGCAGCAAGCTCTATAAACGAATTGATTATGTCGTCTGTGTTGCCATAATCTTCGGCTGCCTCTTCGTATTGCTGGTTTCCAATTCCAAAAAGATGGAAGCCGTCGCCAAAAAGACCATCGTTTGCCCAGTCTGTTGCTGCCGCTCCAACTGTAACCATCGAAACGTAATAAACAAGCCACATTACAAGCGCAAAAATAGGAAGCGCAAGGAAGCGGTTTGTAACTACGCGGTCAATTTTATCGGAAGTTGTAAGCGAACCTTCGTTGCCTTTTTTATAGATGCCTTTTAAAAGTTCAGCGATGTAAACATAGCGAGCATTTGTAATTAAAGATTCTGAATCGTCATCAAGTTCCTTTTCTGCAGCTGCAATGTCTTTTTCAATATGAGCAAGTTTATCCGCAGGAATATTCAATTTTTTTATGATTTTGCTATCGCGTTCAAAAATCTTAATAGCATACCAGCGCTGTTTATCGTCTGGCATTTCGTGGAGGAATGCTTCTTCAATATGTGCCAAAGAATGCTCAATAACTCCTCCAAAAGTGTGATTCGGAATTTTTGAGCCTTTTGTAGCTTCTTCGATTATCGCTTCGGCAGCATCTTTTACACCAGTGCCTTTTAAAGCAGAAATTTCTATGATTCTGCATCCTAAACGTTCAGACAGTTCTTTAATATCAATTTTGTCGCCGTTCTTTTTTACAACATCCATCATGTTTATGGCGATTACCATAGGAATGCCAAGTTCAATCAGTTGAGTTGTAAGATAAAGGTTTCGTTCGAGGTTTGTTCCGTCGACAATGTTTAAAATTCCGTCTGGACATTCATCAATAAGGTAATTTCGAGAAACAACTTCTTCTAACGTATATGGAGAAAGAGAATAAATTCCTGGAAGGTCCGTTATTGTAACATCTTTTTTTGACTTTAGAGTTCCTTCTTTTTTTTCAACAGTAACTCCAGGCCAGTTTCCTACAAACTGATTTGAACCTGTAAGTGCATTGAACAATGTTGTCTTACCAGAGTTAGGGTTTCCTGCTAATGCAATCCTCATTTAGATTACCTCCACTTCAATAATTTCAGAATCCGCTTTGCGTAAGCTCAATTCATAGCCGCGAACAGTAATTTCAACAGGATCTCCAAGAGGAGCAACTTTGCGAACATAGATTTCAATCCCCTTTGTAATACCCATGTCCATAATTCTGCGTTTTACCGCACCTTCTCCATTGATTTTCACGGTTTTAACCGTTTGACCAATTTTTGCATCTCTCAACGTCATTTGCACCTCCGTTCAAGCAGTTAAAAGGAATTTTAACTTTATAAAATGACTTTTTATTATATCGTTCTAAAAAATCAGAACGTAAATTTATAAGGAAATTTGCAAAGCAAATTCTATAAAAGAAAAGGAAAAGCATTTTTTAGATTCGCTCTTCCGAGTTATCCACAAAAGGTTGCAGGAAATTTTAATTTCCTGTAATAAGAAAGGCTAAATATAAATTGATTTTTTGCTAAATAAAAATTTTTCTTCCCATTTCTTGACTTATTGCTATGCGCGAATCCTTTACGTTTACGATAACGTTTCCGCCAATGGAAGATACTATAGAAACACTGCTACCTGGGACAAAACCCAAAGACTCTAAATGTTTTTTAACTTCGGGGCTACCGCCAACTTTTTTGATACAGTTTATCTCGCCAACTTGGGCAAAAATCAATGGCACCATATCACCCCCTTAGTGAATTAGCCACAACTAACATCATAATAAAATTAACAGCGCTTATGTAAAAAGTCAATACGTTACTTATTGCTAACGAGAGATTTTGGACTTTTCAGCAGAATTGATTTGAACATAAAAAAGGAGGGGAAAGCCTTCCCCTCGCTACAACCGCTTTCGCGTTTTCCGCTACCCTTTCTTGCGGGGGCGGAGTTTTTTGTCTGAATTGCCCCCGCAACGCCCCCAATGTTAGAAGTTTTATTCTCCGTGTTTTCTATTACAAAAAGTTCCATAAAGCAGCAGAGTAACTGCAAGCGAATCGATAATTCCAAAAATCATAAAAAACGAAAGATTTTTTGAAAAACCATCTCCACTCATAAAATACAGCGGAATACTTCCCACGATTGTTGTTAGAGAAGTTACAATTATGCTTTTTAATTTTTGCAAAAGTTTTTTTCCAAATATTTTTCCGTCCGCACCTTCAATATAGATTGCGTTATTCACGGTTATTCCACTTAAAATAACCATTCCAACAATATCTCCTGTTTCGAACGGCACAAAACTAAAAAATCTAAGCAAAACTGGCAAACAAATCGAAACTGGTATTATCGAAATGATTCTGAAAGACTTTTTAAAATCTTCAGTTAAAATCACAAGCAAAATAAAAATCGAAGCAACGGCAAAAAGAAGCATTGCTAAGAGCGTATCGTAATGTTCTTTCATCTTCGAGATTTCTCGGTCAAAACTGAAAGTGTAACCGCGCTCAAGTGGCATCTTCTCAAGTTCGCTTTTTAAAACAGAAACCGCCTTATCGGTGCTCAAATTAGAAAACTCCACTGTAAAATATGCACATCGCCTGTTATTTTTTCTAAAGATTTTTCCAGCGGAAAGTTTTTGCTCAATTTTCCCAAGGCAAGATATTTTTACTGCTGTATTTGCAAACGGCATATAAAGATTTTTCACTTTTTCTATATTTGCCTTATTCAAATCGCGACCAAAAATTTTAATGTCATATTCACGCCCGTTTTCAAGCCACTTGTCCGCAACATAGCCAAAAATCTGCCACCGCAAATTCGATGCAACCGCTTGAACACTCAATTTACCTTTTGAAAGCAAGGTTTTATCCGGCGCAAAAACATATTCAATTTCATTCTTTTTAAAATTCATCACAACGCTGTCTGCTATAGCGCTCTTTGCAATTCGTCCAGTCGTATCCTGCACAATTTGCCGACATTTTTCACTTTCGTCGCCGCTTACACAAACCGTAATTGTCGTAGTCTTTTTGTTCTTTTTGCTTTCTGCATACGGAACATAAAAAAAAGCGTCGCTTATATAGTTTTTATAGTTGTTCACGAATTTAGCACAATCTCTTCTACTTATTTTATTATTAAAACCGATTTCAATTTCCGCATTTCCTTTATGGCTCACAGTTTTTACAAAGGTGATAAAATCCTTTTCTCTAATTTTTTCTGCAATCCTGTTCACTTCTTTACTGATATACTCTGCACTCGTATTTGATTCATAATCCGCACTGCAATAAAGAACATCCATTTCGTTTTCAAGATTTAGATTTTTTCCCCCAAGCAAAAATAAAACAAAAGGAACAATCGCCATCACAAAATAGATAAACTTGTTTATGCGAGTAAATCTAGAATTACAATTCGAGCAAAATTCAGCAACTTTTCGCAGAATATCTTCATTCTTTGTTTTTTTTCGATTTTCATCCGAATAAATAAAACTTGGATAAAAGAAAATCACTATAAAAAGCGAAGAAAAAATCATAAGACAAATGCTCAAAGCGATATTCTTTGCTCCACTTACGATATTTTCTAAAAAGAACAGTGGAAGCAAGCAAAGTACAGTTGTCAACGATGAAGAAATAATTGAAGGCAAAAGCGTTTTGATTCGCTCAAAAAAATCACCACTCGTCGCGCATTCTTCTTCGGTTTCGCTTATAACCAAGGCGCAATCTGCAATAAGACCAAGAGCAATGGAAATTCCTGCGATTGTGTTTTGATTTAATGAATTTTTAAACAGAAACAAAAGCCCAAACGTCCAGACGCAATTTATAATCAAAAGTAAGAAAATCAAAGCAACGGTTTTTCTTCTATAAAAAAATGGAATTATCAAGACTACGCACAACAGACTTTCTGCAAGTGCAAGTAGAACTCTTGTCAAAAGTTCCTTTTGTTTTTCGCCGCTGTCATAGAGAATTTTAAAATCGCTCTTGTTGAAATTGCTCTCAAGTATTTTTCTAAACGATTTCGAAATTCGCATCTCGTTTGCGTCAGAAGTTTTTACGATATTTAAGAGAACTGCATTTTTGCAATCGATTAAAACAAACTCCTCCTGAGCTTTCGGCTTTAAATCTATATTTGAAAGATATTCAAGTTGAGTTAGGGAATCGTTCATCTTAACAGGAATTTTTTTTATCTGTTCAATAGAATTTATTTTTGTTTCAAAATTTACAATTTCGTTTTTTCTGTGATGTTTTATTTTTGAAGCAGAGCTTACAGCGTTAGAATCCTGAATAACACGAGCAAAGTCGTCTGGATTTTGTAATGATGCAGCACTTTTTAAGACATCAAAGTCAACTTGAACCTCTTTTAAACTCCCTCCATTTATTAGAACTTCAGAAACTCCATCTATCGCTTCAACTTTGTTTTTTATATTTTTCTCAAGAAAATCTCTCAAGTTATCTAACTCTTCAAAAGTACCAAAAAAAGCGGTCGAAATAGAACTCTTTGACTCGCTTTCTGAGCAATAAATACGAGGTTTTTGTACATCACCTGGCAGCGAATTGTACATATTTTGAGCGATATTCCTTATAGATAAATAATTTCTTTTAAAATCGCTTCGTTTATCAAAATATGCTGTCGTTACGGTTTTAGAATATTGACTGGTAGAACTCAAATCCTTTAAGTCTTCCATTTTCATTAAAAGAGATTCAAGCGGAATCAAAATGATTTCTTCGAGTTTTTTGCTGTTCATTCCAAAATAGTCAAATTCAATAGAAAAAATCTGATACTTTGAACTTTTAGAAAAGCCTTTTTCAACTTTGAATGCGCAAATTCCAAAAATCAGCGTAATTGTGATAAAGATAAAAAATAGAAAAATTTTTCTCCTGTAAAAACTTCCCTCTTTATTCACTTTTCAATCGCCTCATAAATTTTTTTAAGATTACGGGAACGACAAACAAAACCACAATCAACGAAACAAAAAGTCCACCTATAATCGCCATGCTCATTGACGAATCTGTTTTTTTTGAAAAATCAAAAGCAAAAGGAACCAAAGCAAAAATGCTCGTCAAAGTCGTAATCAAAATTGAGCGCAATTTTTGTGAACAACCATTTATCACGCTCATTTTATTTACATCTTTTAAACTTCTAATTTCCTCAAATAAAATTATTGAATTATTTACACTCGTCCCAAACAGCACAACAAGGGCGACAATGCTATTTATATTTAGAGAAAGCGATGAAATTTTTAGAGCGATAAAGGCTCCTGCAAAACAAGGCGGCAATGCGAGCAACATAAAAACAGGAATCAAAAAAGATTCAAACTGCGCACCCATCACGCAGTAAAGCAGCAGAACAACAATCAAAAGCAAGAAAACAGCATTTTTAATAAGGTTTGAAAATTCCTCTTCCTGCGGATTTATGCTCGTTGCTTTTAGACAAGCATTTTTTTCAAAAACCACTTTTTTGGCGTCTTTTCTGTTGTATCGAAAAAGAATTTTATTGTTGAGCGTTTGCTCGATTTTTCCAAGGCTTCCAATCAAAACAAAAGATTCGCCTGCGACGACGGCACAATTTTCAAGGTCAAAGGCAGAAGTGATTGTTTCTTCGCTGTATTTTACAAGGACAGGAATCTGCCTGCCATTTTTATACAAGGGCGAAGAATAGACACCTTCAAGACAGTTTTTTGCCGTTTGTGAAAGAGCAAGTGCGCTTATGTTAAATCTTGATAAGGCGCTCCTGTCTGGAATGAAACTGTATTCATGAACATAACTTTCTGGCTCATAAGATAAGATTTCTTTTTTATTTTGTGATATTAACTCTTCCAATTTTTCAAGGGTATTTTCTGTAACGATTGAACTTTTTAGGTCGAATTTTAAAAGTTTTTCTAAAATGCTCCTTTCATTTTCGATAGAGATTTTTAATTCAGATTTTTCGCAAATTTTTTGAAGTGATTTTTTTGCCGCTTCTTGATTTTTTGTCTTACATTTTAAAATCATCACCTCTTTTCGCAAAGACTCATCGCTCAACGAGATAAAATCGTCATCTTCAATTCCGCAAATAACGCTAGCATCGATAAAATTTTCATCTGCAAGCAGCAAGGACGTTATTTCAAACGCATCTTTTTTTATGACAGACAGCCTTGTGTTCTCTCCGTAAAAGAGCTTTGCATTTATGACATTACCTTTTAGCACAGGGAAAATCTCTTTCTTTACAGTTTTTATGCAAATGAAACTCACTATCAAACACAAAACAAAAATCAAAACGATTATGATTTTAGACGCAAAAAACATCCCGAGCGATTTTTTGTAAAAATTTTCAAAAACCGCGATTGAAGTTCCCGTTTTTTTTACAAGTTTTTTTTCGTCATGCAAGAGGCTCAAAATCGCTGGTACATAGATGAGTGCAAGCACGCAAGAAAAACCGATGGAAGCTATAACGCTTACTGCCATATCAGAAAATAACTTTCCAAATATTCCTCCCAAAAAGAAAAAAGGAACAAAAACAACAACAGTAGTCAAAGTTGAACCAATACTAGAAAGTTTAATTTCTTTTACGCCTTGAACAATAGCTTCCTTTGTATTTTTGGCTGCGAGTTTTTTTTGTACATTTTCCAAAGCGACAACAGTGGGGTCAATCACCATGCCAATTCCAACGGTCAAGCCTGCAATAGAAAGCAGGTTTAATGATTTTCCACAAAGACTTAAAACCAAAACAGAAAAAAGAACTGTCAAAGGCAAAATTGAACATGCGATAAAGCAAATCCTAAAAGAACGCAAAAATAAAAACAGGACAATCGCTGTGATAAAACAGCCCACAAAGGCAGAAACTAAAAGATTTTTTAACGATGAAACGAGTTCCCAAGAAGAATCAGAAATTATTTGAAATTCAAAACTACTTTTATAAAGTTCATTTAGCCGAGCAACTTGTTTTTTTATTTTCCTAGAAACTTCGATAGGAGAAGAATCTGCCTTTTTAAATATTTTAAAACCGACTACTTCTTTTCCGTTATAGATAAAGCAACTTTTTTGTTCTGCAAGAGAATTTTTAATCTTCGCGACATCACCAATCTTAACAAGTCCTTTTTCTGTATAAGAAAGCGGACAATCTTGAATTTCAAAAACTGAATCAAAAAGTCCATTTGTTTTTAATAGGATTTCTTTATTGCCCTCATAGATTATTCCTGCTGGATAGTCAACATTTGAACCATAAAGAATTTCACTAATGCTTTCCAAAGTTAGCCCCATACTTTCAAGTTTCGCCTTATCTGCAATCACATGGACTTCACTCTTTTCTCCGCCAGAGATACTCACCCAACTCACGCCGTCAATGCGTGCAAAAGTTCCTTTAATCTCGTTGTCACCAATATAACGGCAATATTCCATATCGTTGTCAAAAGCTCGCATTGTAACAGTCAAAACACAATCACTATCTGGCGTAAAAAATTGCACTTCAGGTTTTGAACAGCCTTTTGGCAAAATCTCATAGCATTCATCTATTATTTGAGCACACTGGGTAAAGGCAACAGACGAATCTGTACTCCAACCAAGTTCAATAACGACAAGCGTAAGTCCATCTCGCGTAACAGAAGAAATATTTTTAAGTCCTTTTAGAGAAACAAGCGAATCTTCGAGATTTACTGTAACAAGTTTTCGCATTTCATCGGCACGCACGCCTTCGAAACAAGCATTCACCAAAAGGTATCTCTCGTTAAGCTTTGGAATATAATCAAAAGAAATATTTGTAAGTGCAACTATTTCGCATAAAATCAAAAGCAGTAACGACATTAAAACGCTTAGTGGGTGCTTTACACAGAATTTAATCATTTTTGATTTTTTGCCCCTCTCTTATAAATGGCGAAGGTTTATCGATTAAATTTTCCCCTTCAACAAGTCCATCTTTTACAAAGATAAATCCATCTTTGCGGCGGAATATCTCTACAGTTTTGGCAATAGCATAACCATTTTGAACTGTAAAAATTTTTGCCTTATCGCTGCTTTCTGAAAGGATTGCACTTTCACTAAAGCACAAAGTCTCTTCTGATTTTTCTTTGTCAATAGAACATTTTACAAACATTCCTGGCTTTAATTTATTTTGCTCATTTTTGATTTTAGCCTTTACCATAAAGTTCCCGCTGGAAACATCTGCAATCGGGCTTATTTCGCAAATCACAGAAGATTCTTTTTGGTTCAATGATGGTATCTCAAGGTTTATATTCTGTCCCTTTTCAAAATTAACCATATCTTTTTCTTGAATGTAAATTTGGGCAAAAACGGATTGAGTATCTATTATTGTCGTCAATTTTTCATTTGCACGAATATATTCTCCATTTGAATAATAATTTTGCCCAACAATTCCACTGCATGGACTTTTTACAACCAATTCGTCCATAAGGTAATTGATTGATTCGAGTTGTTGCTCAGCAGATTTTACCTGACTTTGTGCGCTTTCAATTTCGCTCAATTTTGACAAAGTATTGAGTTTTAGGAGCTGTTGTTTTTTTTCTTGGGGATTAGACGAAGGCACAATTCCAGCAGAAATCAAATCCTCATCGCGTAATCCAAGTTCTGAAATTTCATATTCTTTTTCCAATACTTCAATTTCAGTTTGAAGCCCCCTTATCTGTGTTTCCAGCAATTTTATAGAAGAATCTGTAACGCCGCCAATTTTATTTAGAGCTTTTTTGTTTTCTAAAGTTTTTTCTTGAAGCTGTTTTTCAATTTGTTTTTGCTCTATGTTGAGTTTTGATTTTTCCAAGGCGATAAGCCTGCTTTCTATATTTAAAATCGTTTCTCGCATTCCAGATTCCACATATTTTAGAGATGATTTTGCAGAATCTAGATTTGATTCATATTGTTTTTTCTGAACTTCCAACTGCACATTGTAAAGCCGCGCAATAATTTGATTCTTTTTTACAAAGTCGCCCTCTTTTACAATAAAATCATTTATCTTTCCTTCTACCAAAACCGTTACATCGTTTTTATCTTTGTAAGAAACTGTTCCAAAACTTTCGAGTTTGTTTTGGAGTAGTTTTTTTTGCACAAGCGTAAAAGAATAAGAGTCGCCTGTTTTTTCTTCATCTTTAGGATTAGACAAATTCGTATCGAGGCAAGAGTAAAATGCAATTAGAACGATTAAAACAAAAATAAGATAAAAAGTTTTTTTTATAAAATGCATTCGCGTAATCCTCCTGATTGAACATTTATAAAAATTTCAATTTCTCTAATTAAATTTTTTAACTTAATTTTTGACTGTAAAATTTCTGTCAGAGTTTTTGCATGCTCTTCAAGTTCCTCAAGATAATCGAGTCGCTTGATTTCGCCGCGGTTTACACTTTCTCTGCTCACCAAAAGATTCCGTTCTTCAAGCTGTTCTGTTTCTTTGAGCCGTTCGAGGTTATCAATTAAATCATCATAATCCGCAGTTTTTTCATAAAGCTTTTCATATAAAACATTCAGATTTTCACCAAACTGCACACGAGAATATCGAAGGTTTAACTCGTTCTTTTTTTTGTCTGCAAAATACTGTGGTTGCCCTTTTACAGAAAAATCTACGGAATTATTTACCCCACAAACTTTTTTGTCTTTAATCTCATATCCATTCGAAAAAGAAACAGGAATAAGTGTATTGTTCAAAAAATCAACTTTAATCTTTGCACTATACGACGGTTGGGTTAGCGGATAATCTGTTCCAGAAAAATGAATTCCGCCTTCAAAATAAACTTGCGGAAGAAAATATCTTTTTGAAAATTCATCTTGTTTTTGACTGTAATAAAGCGACATTCTGTTCTTTTTTATTGAAAGATTGTTTCGCTGGCAAACATTCCACAGTTTTTCTAATTTTTCTTCTAGATATCGGGGAAAATCATTTTCGTTTATAGCCTCGCTTTCGAGGAAAAAATCAACATCTTTGCTGTATCCCAAAGAGATTTTCAACTTTGTTAAAGCCTTTTTATAATCGCGTTTTGTCTGTTTTGTTTGATCTTTTATCTTTTTTACGTTTATAAAATATTTTAGGTAATCGTTTTCTAACACTTCGTCTAGTTCATATTCTGTTTTTATGATTTGTAATTCAAGTTCTGCATTCCTTTCAAGATTTTCTTCAATTTCAATTTTTTTCAGCAGCAAAAGGCATTCAAAATATTGATTTGAAATTTCGAGTTTGTAGGAATTTAACTCCTGCTCAAATTCCTTTAATTCATAGAATGAAGTTGCTTTATTAAAATCGTAAGTGAGTTTTGTTTTTCCGCCGTCAAAAATAAGCTGCCTTAAAGAAATCGCAATAGTTTTTGAGTGCGTATCATAAGCTTGAGTTTTTATGGAATCGCTTTCGTTAAAGTTAAAATCAACAGAAGGCAAAAAGCCTCCAAAAGAAAGCTCGCTACTTTTTTTTGAATACTGCAACGAAAGTTCTCTTAATCTATTGGATTTAGAATTTGCGACTGCAATGCATTCCGCTTCGCTGCTTGAAGAAATGGCTATTCTATCTTTCGCAAAGCAATCTATATATAGAAGAGAAAATAAAACTAAGAACAAAATTTCTTTTGATTTCATTTAACTTTTTTACAACAATCCAAATAATCGTTTACATCCGCACAGAGAACTCTACAAAGCGAATGCTGAACAGAACTTGAAAGCACAGAATTTGCAATATTTTTGTAATAGCCTTTTTGGAAAACAAAATTTCCGCTTTCATCTTGCAAGGTATAAAACATAAATAGAGATGTTTTTTCGTTGAGTGCTTTGCTAAAAGAGCGTTGATTTATTTTTATGCTTAGACGAAGTGCATTTTCCGCATTTTTTGAATTTTTAAGCATTGACTGGCATATTTGCCAAAACTGATTGCTCAAATCACCTTCAAAAACCTTTTCAACATTGACCTCAACTTCATCAAGCGTTATGCGATATTCAGTTTTTGTCTGTGGCAAAATAAAATTCACACTAGATTTTGGAAAACTTGCACAACTTGAAACGAGTCCAAAAACGATTGCAACAATCAAAATTAAAATTGCCGAATTAAAAATAGATTTTTTCTTTTTCATAAGAGTCCTTAAAAAAATTATTTATTAAACTTAAAGATTTTTTCTTCTTTCATCGTGTTTCCCAAAGTGTCAGAAATTGACTTATCAAGGTGAAAAGTTATAATTCCGTTTGAATCAGAATTTTTTACTTTTAGGCACACTTTTATAACGCTAAGGTTGAAATATGCTTCGCCGCAAAATTGAGTAAGCAAGTTGTCTATGAATTCAGTAACGTAATTTTCTTTTGTTATCTTGCGTATATTTTTCAAAGTGATTTCTACCGCTCGATTTGTTACAGACGTGCTAAAATTTTCCATAACAGAAAACTCGTCGATTCCATCGCTCAAATTTGAAGTATCAAAGATGAGGTACAAAGCCGAATCTTGCTCTTCGCCTTTTTTAAAGGTTTCGACATTAAAAACTGCATAACCAAAATTATTTTGTTCATCAAACACAAAAACATCGCTATCATCATGTTCATTAGAATTCCATCTTTTTACTTCCAAGAAGCCTTTTACAAAACGAACATTCATAAAATCTTGGTTGTCAAAAATTAGGCTGAATCTAAAATCATTTTGCGTTTTAAGCTCTGAATCGTCTTTTATTCCTTTTCTAAGCCAAAGGGCGTATCTGTCATTCCAACAAATATCATTAAAACTTAGAGTGATAGAATTTTCGTTTGGATAATCGATTTGAGTTTTATAAGAAAGCGAAGGAACAAAGGTCAAGAAATTGGAAAAGGTCGAAAAATCCATTTTTTTTGTAAACTCAATTCGCAATTTGCTGTCTTTTGTTAAAAAAGATTGCTGACTTTCATCCTCGACAACTATTTTTTCTTCACCTTTTAAAAGAAAAACTTTATATTCTGGAAACTCATTGCTTTCTTTATAAACAAAGCTTGAATTGAATTCATTTTTTAGATTGTTGCGGCACAAATCCTCCAACGCAGTAGAGATATTTATTAGGTATTCTGTGTTTGCCTTTAATTCTTCTGCTAAAACGAGTTTTGCAATTTTATTTCCGTCTTCAAATTCCAAGCAATATTGACAAGCAGGACTGATAGAAAACGCCTTTTCAAAAGATTGCGTATCGACTGTCTCTGAAAATTCTATCGCAATTTCGCTTATACTTTTGTTTACTTTTTCTTCGTTAAACGGAGAAATCTTTGCAACAAACGGAGCAATTTTTTCGTTCCGAGTAGAAAATTCTTCGATAAAAGTTTTTTTCAAAGAGATTCCGTCCGCAGATTCAAGGTTTGTGTCTATCGTTACAACATAATCGCAATTTGCTTTGAGTTCACCATCTATAAAAAATTTATAAGAGTCATCTTCTTTCTTTAAAATAAAACCTGTACTTTTATTGTCCCTCGTAACTTTAAATGCCTTTAAAAGAGATTGCTCGTTTATTTCTTGATTAAATTTTACGATTACGCTTTGACTGTCGTATTTAAAATTTTCAATTTTTAATTCTGAAAAAAACATATCTGAACAACTGCTAAGTACAAGCGCAGAAAAAAGCGATAAACAGAAAAAGCTTAAAGCACTTGAATATTTACGCATTGACTTGCCTCCAGATACTTTCCGTTTTCGGTTTTGATTCCGTTTGAACCGCCTACAATTTTTAAACGATAGGTTGTGTTCACCTCTGCTGTGGATTTTGTGATTTTTTCATAAATGAGTAGAATTTCATTTCGTTCTTGATTCCAAGTTGCACTTAAATTTACAGGAGCCTTGGACGAAGATGGAAACAGGAGTGAAAATTTGATTTTATTTAGAGACTCGTAGAGTTTTTCTTTTGATATTGAATCGCTGAATTTTACGCTGATTGAAAGTTTGAGTTCATTTTCATCATTATTCTCGGCTTCATCTTCATCGTTGTTTTCATCCGCTCCTATTTGGATCAATGAAGGAAAATCGGTAAATTCCTTTTGATTTATTGTGATTTTCTCAATTTTTAGATAATCATAAATGCTTTTAAAACTGACTCGTTTTTTTTGCGAAATATACTGTCCCAAAAGATTTTTTGCTTCTTTTGAAATGCTCGCCGTATAAGCTGTCTTTAATTTATAAAAATCTTCTGTAACATAGACAAATTTATTTTTTTCATCTTTTAGTTGAATCAAAGTGCCGGATATTTCAGGCGAAATTGAAAAGGCATTCTTTATCGAATTAAAATCCATCTCCTGATTAAAAATTAAACCAATTCCCATCTTTCCACACAAAACGCTGTCAAATTCATCCTGAGTAAACCAAAGCCAAGATCTGCTGTCATTTGAATTGCATAAAACAGGATTAAAAGAAAGGAGCTCCACCTTATCGAAAAAGCGCTGCGTTTTAAAACTTCCGCTTATCGCTTTATTTAATACCCAGTCATCTTCAGAAATTAAAGAATCCACAGTATAGCGATAGTTTTCGTTTATCTTCCATTTATCTTTTGGTTTTATCGTAAAAATTGTTCCGTCTTCGCTTTGAATAACATCGAATTCCGTATGCGGAGAGAGAGAAAAATTTTGTGTAAACAACGCTTTATTCACGCTTTTGTTGAATTGCAAATAAATTTCGTATTTTTGATTTACATCTTTTTCATCTTTACAGTCTGAAACGAGTTTGAACTCTTCTCCTTTTTTCCCATAATTAAAAGAAAAATAGGAATAATCTATAAAACTCCCACCATTTTTTAAGTAAAAAGTTCCATCGATATGAATTTCGTATTGATTTCCTTTTATAAAATTTTCCTTAGGCTTTACAAAAAGAGTATTCTCTTTCCAAGTAAAAACTGGCTCGCAGGAATTTTTATTTTTTAACAAGGTTACATTCTTTTCTGCAAGCAGTTTTTCAACTTCTTCGCTAAATTCAAATTGGACTTCCTGTTCTGAAAACCAGCCTTCTTCTGAACTTGAAACGAGATTGACTTCGTATTCTTTAAACGAAATAAAGTTACAGCCGTTAAGAACAAAAAAAGATACGAAAAATATAAAGTTTTTGAAAATTGAAAAGCGATTTTTCAAAACGCGCCACCTTTTTTTAGTGCAGCTCTGATATTTTGTATTTGCTGTGGCTGCAAACTTAAAACTTCTGCCTTTTTTAAACATTCATCTGCTTTTTTAGGCAAAGCCAAAATCATATAAAGTTCGCAAAGTTCAAGTTGCAAAAGTGCTGATTCATCAAGCAGTTGCTCTGCTTTGTGGCACATAAAAAGTCTTTTATCCTGCTCGTCTTTGGCTGCATACAAAACAGAATACAGATAATAAAACCTGTAATCCGCTGAATTAAATTTTATTTCTGATTTTAAAAGGGTTTCCGCTTCGTCATATTTTTTTAAGGCGATAAGATTGCGCACTTGATACAACTTTGCGTCCGTATATTTGGGATATTTTTTTAAAAGTGATTTTAATATTTTTTTGCTTTCTTCATACCGCGCTGTAAAAAAAAGATTTTTTGCCTGTAAGAGTTTTGCTTCAAAAAAACTCGTATCCTGCTTTGCCGCTTTTTTACAGTACAAAATTGATTTTTCAAAATCTTGTTTTTCAAAAGCTTCTACTGCGCTTATGTAGTCTTTTTTGCTTTGAGTTTTGTCGTTGCAGGAAACAAAAAACAACGCGATAAAAACGCAAAACATAAAACTGAAAATAAATTTACTTCTATTTTGCACCATTTCTATCCTGACTTTTGTATTTGTTTTTTAAGTGTTCATAAGTTTTTAAAGAAAATTGATCTGCCCTGTCTGGAAAAAGCGAATAGGTTTCTCTAAACACCGCTAAAGACTCTTCTTCTTTATCAACTGCAAAAAGAAGCCTTGCGTATAAATAACCGTAAATCTTGCCTTCTTTTTCTACATTCCAGGCATTTTGTGCATAAAAAAGCGCATTTTGAATGTCTTTTTTCCATACGTAAATTGCTGAAAGGCAGGCGAAAAGTTTTGATTTGTCCTTTGCGCTTGCTTTAAAGCCTGCTTTGAAAATTTGATTGGCGCTTTGTAAATATTCAAAACTTCGCTCGTATTGAAGTGAATAAAGATATTTTTCGCCCTTATCCAGATTTTCTTTAAAAAGTTCTCTCTCTTTGTTCTGGCAACCTGTGCCGAATAAAAAACTTATTGCAATCAGTAAAATGCCTGCCTGTTTTAATCTCATACACGCTCCATTTTCCTTTGCTATACAATTTGAGTTGATTGAGCGAATTTACATATTTTTGTGAAAATAAAATTTTTATTTTTTGCGTTAGCGCTGGTAGGGGCGGTGCAACCGGCCACCACAGCGAGCATAAGCGAGCGAGGAGGCTGGAGCGCAAGCGGAACCCCGAACATAGCGACGGTGAAAAACGAAGTTTTGCATCGAACGCCCAAATAGCCATAATGAAAAATTCGCACCACTTTACACAAGGTCAGCGAATTTTTATAATCGTTTGCGTACCGGGGTGCTATCTGCTTTTGCAGTTGCTGAGATTAAACCCGCAGAGCTTCGTATGAAGTTCAAACCTGATCCAGATAATACTGGCGGAGGAAGATATGCAACGTCACATCTTTAAATTTATTCCATTTTTTTTAATTTTTGTTTTTATTCTTAACGGCTGCTCTAAAAAAGCAGACCTCGCTCAAAGCCGTGCTAAAGATGTTGTAGTTTATACTTACGACAGCTTTTGCGGTGAATGGGGAGCAGGTCAGGCTATTGCCAAAAAGTTTACAGAAAAGACTGGCTTAAAAGTTACCTATGTAGACTGTGGCGACGGCGTGCAGATTTTGAGCCGTTCTGTTTTAGAAAAAGACAACCCTTATGTCGATGTAATTTTGGGTCTGGACAACAATCTAGCTTTAAAAGCGCAAAACGAAGATATTCTTGAATCTTATAAACCACAAGGCATAGAAGAAATTCCAGAAAATCTCGTTGCAGCTTTGGGAGATAAAAATCTTTTAACTCCTTACGATTATGCCCCATTTGCTTTTATTTACGACACAAAGTCTAAAATTGAACCTCCAAAATCTTTGGATGACCTTACAAATCCTCAATACAAAAAAAAGATAATTTTGATGAATCCTCGCACTTCTACTCCAGGGCTTGGCTTTGTAACTTGGACTTATGCCGTAAAAGGCGAAGAATTTGAAGATTTTTGGAAAGCGCTTAAACCTAATATCTTAACTATGGCACCAGGTTGGAGTGCAGGATATGGTCTGTTCTTAAACGGAGAAGCACCTTTAGTTATAAGTTACTCTTCAAGTGCTGCCTACCACTATGAATACGATAAAACAGACCGCTATAAAGCACTTATTTTTAGCGATGGACATATAATGCAGGTTGAAGGTGCAGGATTGGCAAAAAATGCTCCAAACAAAAAAGGTGCAAAACTGTTTCTGGACTTTTTAATTTCGAAAGAAGCACAAAGCGAAATTCCTTTAAAACAATGGATGCTTCCTGCAAATAAAACTGTAGAACTTCCAGCATCCTATATACAAGCGTGCCCTACACCACAAAAACTTCTCTCTTATGATGCAACACTTGCAACTGGTGCTGTAGAAAGGATTATGGATATCTTAAATAAATAAAAGTTCAATTTTAGAGCGATTTTGTTATTTTTTGTCAAATTTTGTTTTTCGTTTTTAGAGTATAATGCTTAAAAACGAATGTCGTTTCAAAATAAGAGGCACACTTGCAATCGAACGCTGTGTGCCTGTTTTTTAATCTATGATTTTTCTTAAAGCACTAAGCATATTTTTTGAAAATCGATTCACATCAATCGCTTTTTTTACAATAGTTCAAGCACTTCTTTCTACATTAGTAGCAGTGGCGGTTTGGCTTTTTTCTGCTTTTTTTGTAGCAAAAAAAAATTTTTCCCCAAAAAAAATTTTTATTTTGCTTTCTGCGGTTCCTCTTTGCATACCTTCACTTTTAATCGCTTTGGGTTATGTCAGTTTTTTTGGAATTTCTGGCTCTGTAAACCGCATCTTTATGTATGTAACAGGCAACTCCTCTCCTCCAATAACTTTTTTGTATTCGTTTTGGGGAATTATAATCTGCCACGGTTTTTATAACTTTCCTTTGGTGATGAGCACGGTTGCAAGCAACTGGGAAAGGCTTCCACAGGAAGAAGAACAGGCCGCCCGCCTTTTAGGAGCAAATTCTTTTAAGATATTCAAAACTATAACAATTTACAAATTGATGCCGTCGTTGGTTAGCGCTTGCATTCCTGTTTTTTTGTACTGTTTTTTTAGTTTTATGATAGTGCTCTTATTTGGTTCAATAGGAACAACAACCTTAGAAGTAGAAATATTCCAACTAGCAAAAGTGAATTTAGATTTTTATTCTGCATTTCGCCTTGCAACAGCAGAAACTTCAATCGCTTTAATCTTCGTCTTTGCCTACACTTTTTTAGAACAAAAATCTTCTGCTTTAAAAGGCATTTCGTTTTCAAGCGAAAATTCAAAAAAAGAAAAATTAAATGCACCTGAAAAAATCATCGCAATCGCATTTTTCGCTACAATCGCAATATTTTTTTTAGGACCGCTGTTTTCAATCTTTATAAACGGTTTTATGACAAAGCAAAAAACTTCTATTCTTACGCTCTCAAATTTTATCTATATTTTTAGAACCGCATCTTTTTGGAATGCTATAAAATGGACGGTTTTAACTTCCACACTCGCAGGTTTTTTCTGTGCACTTACAGCGTTTTTATATGCAATAATTTTGCGCAAATTTGACCGCAACGGCAAGCTTTTTATATTTCGCATAATTCCAATAATACCAATGGCAATTTCTAGCGTGGTAACAGGCTTGATTCTTACAGCTTTTATAAAAAAAGGAAATTTTTTGATTTTAGTCCTTGCTCAAACGGCATTAAACTGGCCAATAGCATTTAGACAGATATTTGCAGATTTTTCAAAACTCAAAAATACGACAGAAGATGCAGCAAAACTTTTAAGCAAAAAAAACAGTCAGATAATTTTTAAAATCTATCTTCCAATCTGCAAAAAAGCATTTTTTCGCTCTGCTGGATTTTGCTTTGCCCTTAGCGCAGGGGATGCAACGCTTCCGCTAGTGCTTTCAATTCCAAAGTTTGACACGCTCTCACTTTACATCTATCGCCTAGCAGGAACTTATAAATTTCACCAAGCATGTGCAACAGGTTCAATTTTAGCATTAATGTGTACGACAGTTTTTTATCTTTCAAGAAAAAAGGAGCGCAATTAAATGTTACGACCCGCTTTTGCTCCAATAAGCCGCAAAAATAAAAAACAGCGGCTTATTTCCGACGCAATCGGGGCTAAGTTTTTTTGTAGACAAAACAATTATGTACTTTAAAGCAATGAATTTAAAAAAGGAATGGAACGACTTTACTCTCGACGCTAGTCTTGAATGCGAAAAATCGACGATGACAACCATTTTAGGGTCTTCTGGTTCAGGAAAATCCACACTCCTAAGAATAATAGCAGGTCTTGAAAAATGCGATGGAGCAAAACTTTTTCTCGACAAAAAAGATATTTCATCAGTAAAAATTCGCGAGCGTGGAATTGGAATGGTTTTTCAAAGTCCAAGTCTTTTTGCACACCTTACAGTAGAAGACAACGTTGCCTATGGTTTAGTCTGTCAAGGTATAAAAAAGAAAGATGCGCGATTACAAGCAAATGAATTCTTAAAAAAATTCAACTTAGATGGATTTTCAAAACGTTCTCCAGAAACTTTAAGCGGTGGCGAAGCACAAAGGGTAAGCCTTGCCCGTACCTTGATAGTAAAACCTCGATTAGTTTTATTTGACGAGCCACTTTCTGCGCTAGATGCACCTTTAAGAAAAAAACTCGCACAAGAAATTCGAACACTACAAAAAGAAATTGGTTTTACAGGGATAATGGTTACTCACGACATTGCAGAAGCAAAGCAGGTAAGCGATAAAATCATTCTTTTAAAAAGCGGCAAAATTGTCTGGCAGGGCTTAGCAAAAGACTTTAGCGAAGAGCTTATGCAGTAAAAATTCTACTTTAAAAATAATACGCTTATTGCACCCAAAAGGCCGCAGCTTGCCAAAGTCATTATTATCGCGGCAATAAAAACCCCTGCTAAAACAGAAAGAACAGTTTGCTTTGGCTTCATATCCAAAAGGCTCGCTGCAAGAGTTCCTGTCCACGCTCCAGTTCCTGGCAATGGAATTCCCACAAAAAGCATAAGCGCAAAAAACAGGCCTCGCCCCGCTTTTTCTTCAAGTTTTTTTCCGGCATGGCTTCCTCTAATTAAAAAAAACGAAAAAACAGGTCCTATCACTTTTTTATCTGCACCCCATTCAAGAACCTTTCGTGCAAAAAAATAGATAAATGGAACAGGAAGCATATTGCCAATCATAGAAACCAAATTTATCAAAACTATATATTTAACAGGAAGAGTCTGCCCCTCTGCAACATTCAAAAAAACAGAAAAGAGTGCAACACCAACAGGAATTGCACCTCTCAACTCAATGAGCGGAACCATAGAAATAAAAAAAACAATCAAAAAAATCTTAAACATGTGGCGATTATAATTGAAGCATAGAATTTGAACAATCAAACGGGTAACCAAAAAACAAAGTTTTTGTTATATTTATATCATTCAATAAAAAATCAAAGGCTGGAGAATTTCTGCCTTTGTTTAAATATTTGGGGGAAAAATGATAGAAGTTTCTGCCTTGTCCAAGCAATTTGGAACTTTTAAAGCTGTCGACTCGATAAGTTTTTCAATTCCGACTGGACAGATTGTGGGTCTTTTAGGTCCTAATGGTGCTGGAAAATCCACAACTATGCGTATGGTTACAGGTTTTTTAAAACCTAGTTCTGGAACAATAAAAATCGACGGAGTCAATATAGAAGAAAACAGCGTCCAATGCAAAAAAAAGATTGGCTACATGCCAGAAAGTGCTCCGCTTTACAGCGAAATGCTCGTAGAAGATTATCTGAAATATGTGGCGCAGATGCAAAATCAAAATCCTGAGGAAAAGATTCCTGTTTTGTGTAAGGAATGTGGCTTAAAAGAAGTCATGCACAAAAGCATAGCGGAATTAAGCCGTGGATACAGACAGAGAGTCGGTTTAGCACACGCTTTAATGAATAATCCAGAAATCTTGATACTAGACGAACCAACTTCTGGGCTCGATCCAAATCAGATTGGAGAAGTGCGTGCGTTGATAAAAGAAATCGGCAAAACGAGAACCGTAATAATTTCTACACACATCTTGGGAGAAGTGGAAACTCTCTGTGACCGCGTAATAATAATTTCTGGCGGAAAATTAGTTGCAGATAGCCCTACAAAAGATTTAAGAAGCCGTTACGGAAGTTCTGCAACGGTTTTGGTACAGGCAGGCGGCTGCAATTTTAAAGAATTAGCAGAAGTTTTAAGCAAAGTTGATTTTGCAGGCGAAATAACACAGGAAACTCCAGACGAAATTCCAGAAGAAAACTGTGCAACAGCCATTGTAGCAGTAAAAAATGATAAAGAAATAAGACCTGCAATTTCAAAGGCTGTGAATGCAGCAGGTTTAAATCTTTATGAGCTTTCTATAAGGCGCAATTCTTTAGAAGATATCTTCCATTCATTGACAGAAGAATAAGGGGAATAAGATGAAAGATTCAACAAAACCTAAAAATCCAATTTTTGTAATAACAGGGCGCGAAGTTATGTCTTATTTTTTAAGTCCAATCGCATACATAGTTGCAGGACTTTTTGTGGGAGCGTCTGGCTTTTTATTTTTTAACACATTTTTTCTTGCAAACAGGGCAGAACTTAGAAACTTTTTTTCACTGCTTCCAATTTTATTTTCGTTTTTCATACCAGCGTTAACGATGAAAATGTTTTCCGAAGAAAAAAAATCTACATCGATAGAAACGCTTTTGACGCTTCCTGTAACAGTTACGCAAGTTGTGGTAGGAAAATTTCTTGCTTCGTTTATCTGTGGCTTGAGCCTTCTTGCTCCTTCGCTTTTTTATGCTTTAACCTGCTTTATTTTTGGAACTCCCGACGTAGGACCTATGATTGCAAGTTATTTGGGGTCATTCTTATTGCTCGCCTCGTTTTGTTCAATAGGACTTTTTGCTTCTTCAACGACAAAAAATCAAATCGTGGCGTTTTTTATTGCGTTTTCAATCTGCATTGTTTTAACGCTCTTAAGCAACTTTGCAATTTTTTTACCAGCAATTCTCGTAAGGCCGGTTGCCTTTCTTTCAGCATCAAATCATTTTGAATCTATAAGCCGTGGAATAATAGACAGCCGCGACATAGTTTACTTTGCATCCTTAACCTTTATTTTTATCCTGCTCACTGTAAAAAGCATAAAAGGAGGACAGGAATAATCATGAAAAAATTTATCGACTACATAAAAAATCCAAAGAGCGATTTTATCCTCGCTCTGATTGCAATCCTTCTTTTAAATCTTGTAATGTCAAAAGCATACTTTAGGCTGGATTTAACATCTCCTCGTTCGTATTCGCTTTCTGAATCCAGCAAACAGATTGTAAAAACTTTGGAAGAACCGCTTTCTGTAAAAGTATTTTTTTCAAAAAATCTGCCAGCTCCTTACAACAGCGTGGACACTTATATAAAAGATCTTTTGCAGGAATACAAAAATGCTGCAAATCACAATTTTTCCGTAGAATTTTTTGATATGGAAAAAGATGAAAATCAAAAAATCGCCTCTGGTTACGGTTTGAATCAAATACAGATTCAAGAATTGAAAAATAACGAAGTGGGCTTTAAACAGGCCTGGATGGGACTTACCATAAGTTATGCAGACAGAACAGAAAATATAGATTCAATAACATCTTCTGAAGGACTTGAATATTCGCTTACAACTGCAATGAGCCGCCTCATAAGCACAACTTCCGCACTTGCAGGTTTAAAAGGAAAAGCAAAACTCACGCTCTATTCAACAAAAAAACTCTCGCAATTCAACATAAGCGGTTTTAAAAATCTTGAACAGACAGTTTCTGCCGCTTACAAAGAAGTAAACAAAAAAAATATGGATAGAATCGACTTTGAAGTTGTAGATCCGCCAGAACAAGAAATTCCACAACTTTCACAGCGCTACGGAATACAAAGCATTAACTGGACTTCTAAAGACGGCGATGGAAATGCGATTTTAGGTCTTGTGCTCCAATACGACGGAAATTTCAGGACGCTACCCGTAAGAATGACCAGAAGTTTTTTTGGGAACGGAATTTCAGGGCTCGATACTTTAGAAGAAGACCTTGCAGAAAATTTAAAGAGCCTTGTTTCTAAACCGAATGTGATTGGTTATGTAAAAGGCCATAGGGAACTTGAACTTGCACAGACAGACGGTTACGAGCAAACTGCGGCAACTTTTAACTCTATAATTTCCGACAGATACGAATTTAAAGAATTAAACTTAAAACAAGAAATTCCTTCTGGAATAAAATGCATAGTTGTAAATGGTCCAAAAGATAAATTTGAAGATGAAGAACTTTACAGATTAGACCAGTTTTTGATGCAGGGCGGAAATCTCGTATTCTTTGCGGATAGCTTTGAAGAAATTCTTCCACAGGGACAAGCCGCATACTACGAAATGCCACAATACAAAAAAACAGAAACCGGACTTGAAAAACTCTTTTCAAAATATGGACTTTCCGTCGGAAGCGATTATGTAATGGACGAAAACTGCTATGTAAATCAGGATGCACGTTCCGGCTCAACTCCGCTGTATTTTGCTCCGCTCTTGCAAAAGTCAAATATGGACAGAAAAAATCCAATCACAAAAAATCTGGGTTATGTAATAATGCTGCAAAATAGTTCCATCGATGTTTCCGAAGCGATAAAGGACAAAGACATAAAAACTACGATTCTCGCCCGCTCTTCAAAAAAATCCTGGCTTTTACAGGACAAGGTTACCGCAATTCCGCAGATGATAAGAAAACCTGCTGATTCTTCTGCTATGAAAAGTGAAAATCTTGCCGTTTTATTAGAAGGAAAATTCAAAAGCGCTTTTGAAGAAAATCCAGAGCAAAAAACTTCGGGAGAAGTAAATTTTAGTAATCACTATTCAAAGAGCGTACAAAACGGAAAAGTTTTTGTGGTTGGCACTTCAAAAATAACGACAGGGCAGGTGATGGACGAAAGTGGCAAGCAGCCAGTTGCAATGTTTGTAAGAAACACGATTGACTATATGAACGGCGAAGCCGACCTTGCAAACATGAGGACAAAAGGCTTGAGTTTAAACACTCTGCGCGCAAAAAATGGGGCACTCGTTCAATTTGTAAAGTATTTTAATCAGTTTGGGCTTGTTGTTCTGGTTGCCCTTGCAGGCTTGATTTCGCTTTTAAAATTCAATGCAAGAAAAAATGCAATCAGGCAGAAATACAATCCAGACGATGAGCGCGAAATAAAAAATTAGAAAATTAAATTGACAAAATTTTAAGGAAATATAGAAGATGAAATCGAGAAAAATATTTTTATTATCAGCGATTGCAATCCTTGCAGCGATATATGCGGTTCAACTTGTAGTTTCAAATCGCTCGCCTGTAAAAACATACAAGTTAAAAGAAAAAATAGACTGTCTCCAGATAAAAAATCAGGACGGGATTATAAAACTTTCTTTAGAGGGCGGACTTTGGTATGTTGGCGATGAAAAACAGGCGGCAGACGACAAAAAAGTCCAGGAATTGACACAGGCAATTTCTTCGATAAAAACATTGGGAATTATAAGCCGCTCTTCTGCAACGAGCGAATTGGAACGATACGGATTTTTAGACAACACTGCGATGGAATTGACGGCATTAAAAAATGGAAAAACCGTAAGAAAAGTGAATATCGGAAAATCTGGTTCTGCTGCAAACACAGCTTATATTCAAATTGACGGTTCACCAGAAACACAACTTTCAACAGGAAATCTACGCTCAATTTTTTCTGTAAAAGCAGAAGACTTAAAAATGAAAGTTGAAAACAATTTGCAAGAAAAACCACAAGAAAATCCAAACGAACAGATGCCTGTTCTAAAAGAATAGAATACAGAAAATACTCCAAAACTGTCAGCATTGCTTGTAGGTCGCACCTCATGTGCGACGAATGCGGCAGGGTCTACTTGTAGCCCCGCTGCCCGCCTGCGAGCTTACAGCAGCAAGGGGTTGGAGTGGCGGCACTGCCGTCGACCGCAGGAGCAAAGCGACGAGGACGATGAGCGTTAGCGAAGGGTGCAAAGCCCGATTTTTGCGAAACGAAGTGGAGCAGCAAAAAGCCGCCCAATTTATAAAATGCAAGTTCTGCTTTTTGTGCTTGTTAAATAAGCAATTTTAATTTTTGTGGAAGACATTCATAATGGATTTTTTCCAAATTGCCAAAAAGTTCGCCGTCCGTGTGGCTTATTGTTGCTGGCGAAGAAAAAACATCCAAAGTTTTTGCATCTCTTGTAAAAAAGCCTTTGATTAAATGCTGTTTTGCTGCCAGAAGAAATGGAAACGCAAAAAAACACTTCCATTTGGGAATTCTCGCCGCAAGCGTAAAACTCAATTTGCCGTCGTTCGCTGTCGCATTTGGCGCCATTGGAACTCCACCGCCCTCGCACGGAAAATTCATCGCTGCCAAAAATATCGCTCTGTCAAACTCCTGCAAAGGTTCGCCGTTAAAACTCAATTTAAAATTACAGGTTTTCATCGAAAACAATGTTTTTATTGTCAGTAGTGCATAACTCATTGAATTTAAGTGAAGCTTGTTCATAAAAACTTTTATCTTGGAAGTATTTATTCCTGTTCCAACGATTGCATTCAGCCCAAAGCCAGACGATATTGCAAAAATTCTTCGCCTGCCTCCAGAACTCACTATTCCTAAATCTATATTTTTTGTTTGTTTTGAAGATAAAATCATTCGCGTAATTTTTTCTACATCTTTTAGTGGAAGTTTTAAGCCACGGCAAAAATCGTTGCCAGAACCTGTCGGAATTACGCCAAATTTTATTCGCTCAAAACTTCGTATTCCATTCAAAACCTCGTTTACAGTTCCGTCGCCGCCAACAACTACTAGGCGAATGTCGTCGTCTTCCAGTTCTGAAATATGCTCTGCCAGAACAGCGGAATAACCTTTGCATTCTGGCACAAATTTTTGATATTTTATTTTTTGTTCGTCCAAAACAGATTGAACTCGCTCCCAAGTTCTGCGCGCCTGCCCTGAACCGCCGTATTCGTTCACTATAAAGTAGTACATAGTTTGATTTTAAAGCAGAAATAAAACCAGTTCAAGCGAGGAATATCAAAAGGAGATTTTGCATAGATTTCGGCTGCGTTTTAATTTATAAAACTCTCTTGCATTTTAACTTTCTAAATCAGTATCATAGGAAGCATGAATGTGCACATAATTGAAGTTCCACTTGATTACGGCGGAAAACGCCACGGAAGCGACATGGGACCTTCTGCAATCCGTTTGGCAGGTCTTAGAAACAAACTTGAATCCCTTTCTTTAAATGTAATTTCGGATAAAGAGCAGATGGATATCCTGCCACAAGAATATGCGGAAGTAGGAGATAATCCCAATGCAAAATATCTAAAACCGATTGTAAAAGTTTGCGAGCAAGTTGCGCAAAAAGTTGAACTTTCAAAAAACAAAGGCGAATTTCCGCTTGTTTTGGGTGGCGATCATTCCATCGTTTTGGGTTCGGTTGCAGGATTAAACGCAAGCTGTAAAAAATCTGGCAAAAAACTGGGAGTTCTTTACGTAGATGCGCACGGAGATTTTAACACTGCGGATATTTCTATAACAGGAAACATTCATGGGCAATGCTTGGCAGCATGCGCAGGATACGGATTAGAAGAGCTTGTAAAGCTTTACGAACCAGAGCGAAAAATCGACCCAAAAAATATCTGCTTTGTCGGAATTCGCGATTTAGATCCAAAAGAAAAAGAACTAATGCATAAGGCAGGAGTTACAGTTTTTACAATTAGCGACATAGATCGCTGTGGTCTTGACGAAATAATAAAAAAAGTAAAAAGATTTTTTAGGACACATTGCGACTGCGTTCATGTTAGTTTTGATATGGATTCGCTAGATCCAAGCATAGCACCGGGAACAGGAGTGCCAGTGCCTGGTGGGCTTACATACAGAGAAGCGCTCTTACTTATGGAAGAAATGAGTTCTTTGGGTCTTGTAGAGTCGATGGAAGTTGTAGAGGTTAATCCTATACTCGACGTAAGAAACGAAACCGCAGTCATGGCAGTTCAACTTATAGCACGGCTTTTAGGCGAAACACTGTATTAAAAAAAATCTACGATTTTAAGATTTCTTTTTCCAATTCTTCCACAGCATCCAGCCACAGTTTTGCACTTGCATCGCTTGGCATTCTCCAGTCGCCTCGTGGAGAAAGGCTTACGCTTCCAACTTTTACGCCGTCGCTCATGCAAGACCTTTTAAATTGCTGAGAAAAAAATCTATTGTAAAAAGTTTTCATCGTTTTGATTATCGCCTCGTCGCTGAATTTTTCTAAACTGCCCTGAGAAATTGCAGCCTTTGCCAAAAAGAAAATCTTTTTTGGCGAAAAACCGTTTCGAAGAGTGTTATATATAAAAAAGTCGTGGAGAAGATAAGAACCGATTGAGTTTTCTGTCTTTTGGGCAATGTTTCCATCTTTATCTGGAGGCAAAAGCTCTGGGCTTACAGGTGTGGAAATTATATCGTTTAAAGTTTTGCTCAAAACCCTATTTTTTTCTTGAGATTCTTCAGCATAAAAATTTACCAGATAGCGAACAAGCGTTTTAGGAATCGAAGAATTTACAGAATAATTGCTCATCTGGTCACCATTGTAAGTGCACCAGCCCAAAGCGAGTTCCGAAAGGTCGCCAGTCCCCAGCACAAGCCCCGAATGCATATTTGCGTAGTCGAATAGAACTTGCGTCCTTTCGCGTGCCTGTGCATTTTCGTAAGTCGTATCATATAAATCCAAAGGATGATTCAAATCTTCAAGGTGTTTTTTCGCACATTCCTTTATAGAAATTTCAACCAAGGTTACGCCGCAACAAAGCGCGAGTTTTTTTGCATTTTCGTAAGTTCTTCCTGTGGTTCCAAAACCTGGCATCGTAATAGCGTGAATTTCTTTTCTGTCTTTTTTTAAAATGTCAAACGCTTGGCAACAAACCAAAAGAGCAAGCGTTGAATCAAGCCCGCCAGAAATTCCAACAACAACGGTTTTCGCATTCACATGGGAAATTCTCTTTACAAGAGCCCACGCCTGCAATCGAGAAATTTCTTCACATCTTTGTTTACATTCGACAGCAGAAGAAGGAACAAAAGGCTTGCCTTCGACCTTTCTTTTTAAAGACGCAAAATCTGTAGACGCAACAGTTATCTCTTCAAACTTCAATTCTGACTTTTTTAACAGATTAGGCTGACCAAAAGTTTCTGTTCGCCTTCGTTCATAATTTATTTTCTGCAAATCTATGTCGCAAATTATATAAGAAGAACTTTCATCAAAAGGATTTTTTTCTTTAAGCACCGAACCGTTTTCACAAATCAAAGAATGTCCGGAAAATACCAAATCCTGAGTGGACTCTCCAACGCCTGCGTTTGCATAAATGTAAGCGCAGATATTTTTTGCACTGTTGATTGAAATAAGATTTTTTCTGTAGGAAGATTTACCAATCAATTCGTTTCCAGCAGAAAGGTTTGCAATCACATTTGCTCCGTTTAAGCAGGAAATTGCAGAAGGCGAAACACTAACCCAAGCATCTTCGCAAATTTCACAGCCGAGAATCGCACCAGTAAAACCATTCGCTTCTGTATTCAGTTTTACAAGACCGCCAGTTTCGTATTCAAAAAGTCCCTGCTCGCCTGCATAAGAAGTAAACCATCGCTTTTCGTAAAATTCAGCATAATTTGGAACAAAAGTTTTTGGATAAATTCTTATCGTTTTTCCGCACAACAAAGCGGCACAGTTGTACAACACTCCGTTCATCGCTTTTAACGGAAGACCAACCAAAACTGCAATTTTGTCCGCATGAAGAAGGATTTTTAAAAGAGATTTTTTCGCACTTGCCAGCAATTCATCCTGAAAAAAAAGGTCTGCACAAGTGTAGCCAGTTATGCAAAGTTCAGGAAACACCGCAAGTTGAACTCCCTGCTCCTTTAATTCATCAATCGTATTGCAAATTACGCGAGTGTTTTTTTCGACATCCGCAACACAAACCTCAGGCGAGACCGCAGCAACTCTCAAAAATCCAAAATCTTCCATATCGTTTTGCTCCTAAAAAGCGTAGAATCCAAAACCAGATTCACATCAAATATTAAAATTAAATATCCATAACCCATTTTTTTCATGAATTTACGGGCGGCTTTTTACTCAACTGGCGTTTCGCAAAAAACGGGCTTTGCGTGGTTCGCTAACGCTCATCGTCCTCGTCGCTTGCGCTCCTGCGGTCGACGGCTTCGCCGCCACTCCAATCCCTTGCCGTTGGAAGCTCGCAAGCGGGCAGCGGGGCTACAAGTAGACCCTTCCGCTTTTGTCGCACAGTCGCACCGACAGGCAGTTAAAATCCAGTCGGATAAATATTACATCAATTTATAGAGCCTAATCCACACGATATTGAATAAAATCATTATATTTTTAAATACAGATATTTATTTCGGAGAATTTTATGCAGCAGGATTTAAATGCCAAAACCGACGATAAAAAAATAAAAAAAGATATGTTGATTTCAACCCTTGTAAAAGAATATCCTCAACTTGTTGAGCCACTTATGATGATGGGAATGCACTGTGTTGGCTGTTTTGCTTCGCAACTTGAAACTTTAGAAGAAGCGGCAATGGGACACGGAATTGACCCGGAAGAAGTTATAGAAGAACTAAACGAATTTTTACACCAGGAAGAAGTTCAAAACTCATAAATTTAGTTGCGTTCTAACGAGGCGCTTGTAAATTAAAACGCAACTAGAAGAGCAAAATAAAATTAATTCATCAGCTCGCGATATTTTTTTGCGAGCCTTGCAGATTTTTTTGCAGCCAGACCGCAGTAATTTGCAGGGTGTTCAAAAAAGTTTGCCGGGTTTTCAATTCCAAGTTTTTCCAGTTGTGCGGTGATATCTTTGTATTCTTTTTCGTGAGTTTTTAGAACTTCAAAAAATGTTTTTCCAGTCTTTTCGGCTTCGAGTGTTATGTTTCTGATAATTTCGTGTCCGTCGTTATAGCCAGCTTCTCCGAGCAAAATATACGCAGGTTCTGCAAGAACACCGCCTTTGACTTTTCCGCCAGCATTTTCAAGATTGCGTGCCATGCCTTCTTTGTCAGCCTGCAAGCCTTTGACTACGCTGTTCATCCTTGCAACTGCCATAGTAAAACCAGCAACATAGTCGGCAATAAATCGTTGAGAAGCAGAATTTGTCAAATCACGCTGGTGTTCAGAAATCTGATCCATATAAAAAGTTATAACGCGCGGACACATCGCCTTCCACAAAGACTTTACGTGTTCGCTGTTCCAAGGATTTCGTTTTTGAGGCATCGTAGAAGAGCCCACTTGAGTTGCAGCAAAATATTCAAAAACTTCGCCAATTTCAGAACGTTGAAGATTACGCAAATCATCGGCAAGGTTTGCAATAATTCCAAAGGCAACGTTCATCTCGAGCAAAAGTCTAAGAACATGCTCCACTTCAACAAGCTGATTTGAATATTCAGAAGGCTTTAATCCCAAAAACTCTACATAAATTTTTTCCAATTCTTCAGGATCCTTTACAATCATAGAAGGACCATTGTATGCACCTACAGGACCTGCCAGTTTTCCAACAAGATTGTCTGAAAGTTCTTCGATTTTTAAAATTGATTTTCCAAGTCGGGCAACAAATTCTGCAATTTCCCAGCCAAAAGTGATTGGAACTGCATGCTGTCCGTGAGTGCGCCCAACTTGTGGTGTTGCACATTCGCGCTCTGCAATATCGCAAAGATAGTTTTCAAGTCTTTTTAGTTCTGGAATTACAACATTTTTGGTAACATCTCGCATCCTACAGGAAAGGCCTGTGTCCAAAATATCAACAGAAGTCGCACCCAAGTGGATAAGAGGGCCAATGTCTCCGTCAACTTTGGTCTTCATCACGTTTACAAGTGCGCGAATATTATGTTTTGTCTTTTCTTCTTCTTCGTAAACTTCTTTTGGATCTATATTTTGGGCAACTTCATCCAGTTTTTTTGAGATTTCTGCTGTCAATTTACCGCGAAGTTTTAAATGTGCTTTTACAAGAGCCGCCTCGCACAAAGCATGAGAGCGAACAGATGCTTCTTCAGAAATGTATTTTGAAAGACCAGAAAAAGCTTCGGCCTCCGACAAAGAGTATCTGTGATCGATACAAGAAATGTTTTCAAAAATGTTACGTGTTTCCATAGAGAAAAATTATAGTGATTTCCCTCGTCTTGCTCAACAAAGCGCTTCGCTATCGATTCTCTACAAAAACTGGAGTTTCTAAAAAAAATCCACTGAGCAGAAAAAAACTTCATCCCTGCTCAATGCGATTCATCTTATTCTATTTTGCAAGGCACTTGTCTAATTCGGCAGTTATCGCTTTTTTATCCAAGTCTTGACCTATTATGCAAAGTTTTATCATCCTGTCGCCAACTTCGCTATCCCATTCTTTTTTAATGTCGGGATTTGCCTCAAGGATTTCTTTTTGCTCTTTTTCTGGTGCAACGGCAATCCACTGTCCAGAATAACCTGCCTGAATTTGCCTTCCGCTTGTTTCAAAAACCCAAGCCATTTCAGGTTCATCTTCAAACCACATAAGACCTTTGCATCGAATGATGTTTTTTGGCCATCGTGAAGCAAACTCGTCGAGTAACTGCCTTACAAATGGTTTCCTTCTGTAATATATAAAAGTTCCAATTCCGTATTCATCTTCGTCGGCACCGCTGTCGCCTTCGTGTTTGTGTTCATGGTGGTGATGTGCGCGATGATGTCCATGCTCGTCTTCGTGTTCGTGATGTTCATCATGTTCGCTTTCATGGCCATCATGTTCGTGATGATGCTCGCCCTCATGCTCATGATGATGTCCGTGTTCATCATCGTGGTGGTCGTGTTCACCATGCTCATGCTCGTCTTCATCGTCTTCGTCAAAATCGCCCTCTTCTAGTTTTTTGCACCAGCCAGCAGAAGCGTAAACTTTTTCAAAATCGAATGAACCTGTAGAAAGAATTTCTGCAACATCAACCTTGCCGTGATCCGTCTCAATGATTTTTACTCCAGGATGCAAGGTCTCTATAACTTTTCTAACCTTTTTGAATTCATCTTCTGTAACTAAATCTTTTTTGTTGATAACCAGAGTCGAACAGAATTCAATCTGCTGAACCAGCAACGACTCAATGTCCTCTTCACCAATTTTTTCCTTGTTTAAAAGCTTATTTCCACCAGCAAATTCGTCAACAAGGCGCGCAGCATCAACAACGCCAACAACATTATCCAAAACGCCATTTTTTATCGTTTCAATTTCTTGAGCAATTGGCATAGGTTCACAAACGCCAGACGCTTCAATCATGACATAGTCGTATTTTTTGCTCTTTATAAGATTTTCAATATTTTTTGAAAGGTCAGATTTTAAAGTACAACAGATACACCCATTTGTAAGCGGAACAATATCCGAAGTATCAGTAATTTTTGCCCCTTCGGCAATCAATCTTGCGTCAACATTCACTTCACCAATATCATTTACAATAACTGCAACTTTATATCCTTTTTGATTTGAAAGAACTTGATTCAACAAGGTCGTCTTACCAGCACCTAAGTAACCGCACAAAAGTGTTATCGGCGTTTTTTCCTTAGCCATTTTTACTCCCTGTTTGCAAAGGCAAACTTTTTAGTATATACGCTTACAAGATAATATTTTTTTTTACAAACGACTATATATTGCAGTAAAATAAAGGCAACGATATGAAAAAAACAAACGCAATGCGAATTTTAGACAAACTCAAAATAAAATATGAAGTTCTTACCTACGAAGATGACGGCGAACACGAACTAGAACGCGGAGCTGCACAAAACATCGCACAAAAATTGAACATTCAAATCGAAAAATGTTTTAAGACAATCGTAATGAAAAACGAATCCATGCAGATTTTTGTCTTTTGCCAAAGCGCAGCCCAAGAAATAAATTTAAAAAAAGCGCGCACACTAACAAATTCAAAAGAAATAGCACCTGTAAAAAGCGACGAACTCTTATCGCTCACAGGTTACATACGAGGCGGCTGCTCCCCACTCGGAATGAAAAAAAACTTTCAAACCTTCATCGACCAATCTGCTCTCTCCTGCGACAAACTCTACATAAGTGCAGGAATCCGCGGCGAGCAGATAGTCATATCACCACAAGACTTAATAAAGGCAACCTCCGCTCAAACAGCAGATTTTACGCTTTAACAAAATAGCGAATTTGCAGGGCGGCTTTTTGCTCCACTTGAGTTCCGCAAAAACCGGGCTTTGCGTGGTTCGCTAACGCTCATCGTCCTCGTCGCTACGCTCCTGCGGTCGACGGCTTCGCCACCACTCCAATCCCTGCCGCACGGTCGCACAAGGATGTGCGACCGACAACAAAATGTTGACAGTTTTTGCAAAAAAACTGTCCGTTTCAAGAAAACACGGAAGTTTTCTTGAAACTCCAATCCCTTGCTGCTGTAAGCTCGCAGGCGGGCAGCGGGGCTACAAGTAGACCCTGCCGCACGGTCGCACAAGGATGTGCGACCGACAAGCAATGTTGACAGTTTTGCAAGAAATTTTATTTTGTATAGAGACTTACACCTTTTAAAGTTGCCGCTTGAGTTGAAAATCTAGCTCCTATATAGTTAGAATCATTTGGAACAAGGATATTTCCAAGTTTTATCGTTCCATCAGCATTGCGCAGGGAAGCATGTACAGTTGTATTTGCAGATGGCAGAGATGTAGATTTAAAACTTGGTGTGCCAACAACTGTCCCAACATCTTTTTTACCGTTTGTTATTGCAGTTGCAGAAGCAAGCCAATAATATTTGCCGTTTGTAAAATACAGAGTTTTAGAAAGCGTTGAAGCAACAGAAGATGTTCCGTATTTGTCGGAATTTTTTGGAGAAGCGGTAACGAGTCCTGTAAATTCACCCTTGTTTGTGCGCCCAAAATTAAAGTTCACTTTTTCGTTATTGTAGGAAGTACAATTTGTAAGTTTTAAAGGACCACCATTTCCATTGTCTGTAAAGCCATCATGCCCGTTTGAAAATGCAACACAATTTGAAACTATATGAGCTGTAGGAACTTTTCCATTTGAACCACCAAGTTTAAATCCGTTCATATCTCCATTTCCGTAAGTTGAACCTGTTGTCAATTTTCCGTTATTGAATGCTATACAGTTTTTTATAGTAACAACACCTATTGGCCCTGTTACTTCTTTTGCGTATAAGTCCCAACCGTCATCGGAATTTGAATAAGCAATACAACCATCAAATACGTTCCCGTTTCCTGCGGTTAACTTGCAGGCAAACCCGTCTGCATTTTCTCCAGTTTTATCTGCATTATCGTAAGAAGTACAGTTCAAAATAAGATTATTTGCAGGCCAATCGCTCATATTAGAAAGAGATGAACTTTCTCGAGCAATCTGAAGTCCTGTGTCACGATTTTCAACAAAAATACAGTTTTCTACTATATTATTATTTCCAGAAACATACATTCCGTTATCCCCAGCACCTTTTATCGTAATCCCATAAAAATGCCACCAATCACCAAACAGTTGAATTCCACGGTTTGAATCTGCAAGGCTTTGTCCAGAAAAATCGAGAATAACCTGATCCGCAGTTGTTCCAGGAGCTGCAATAACATACTTCATAGCAGAAGATGAGCCGTTATTAGAAGAAGAAATAGTTAGTGTTTCAGAAAATGAATAAGTTCCCTTTGAAAGAACAATTGCACCGCCATTTGAAACAGAATTCAAAGCCGCTTTTAGTGCAGAAGCCGAAGACACTTGAATGGCATTTTTTATCTGACTAACAGAAGTTATTTCTCTCAACCTAGAGCAAGCTCCAACACCGTTTTGTGTTTTTGACTGAGAAATAGAAAGACTTTCAGAAGAAGAAGCTCCTCCTCCAGAAGAACCACCACTTGAAGAGCCAGAACCTGATGACGAACCTCCACTTGCCGAGCCTGATTTTGTAATTGCAAACACTCGTAAAGAACTTGATTTTGAATAAAGATAGTATGTTCCAGAAGCTTTTGCTGTATAAGAATATTCATTTGTTGTTTTAGTAACAGCAAAACTGTCAACAACTTGATTTCCGTTTGAAAGTTGAAGAGTTCTATTAGAGTTAGCATTTACAATTGCAGTAAATTTTTCGCCAGAAGAAAGATTAAACTTAAATGCACGATAAGTCGGCATAACTCCATTCGCACCCCCTTGTAAATCCCACGCTTTTGAATAAGTTTTTCCCCCATACGATGTTGATGTAGATGTTATTTTTACAACCTTTGAAGAAGTTGCCAAAACTGTAAAATCTCCGTAATCAGTATTTTTGTTTATTGTTCCAACAGAAAGATTTGATGCACTAGAAATTGCTCTTTCTGCATCTAAATCTACCAGTTGGCCTTCTGCTTCATTTACAGAAAGATTTGAACATCCTAAAAACACTAGAGCAACAAGAAGCAATCCAAGCGTTTTCTTCAAAAAACTTTTTTTCATACAATCCCCCTTTTTTAGTTGTATGAGGTAATATTTCTCTTCTCCGATAAATTTTATACTGATTATGATTTTAATTGAGATTTTTAATTGGTATTTTTATATGGATAATTCTAAAAATTATTCAAAGATAATTTTCATTTATACAGTATCTAACTTTTTTAAAACAATTTTCAATTTTATTTTTGTATTATAACGACCTCGTTTTTAGATTTTAAAAATTTAAATTTTGTATTTTTCAGTTGTAAAAAAGGATTATTACGCATAAATAAAAAAAATCCCTTTCTACGATGTTTTTACCATAAAAAGAGATTTTACATTGTTTTGAATAACTAAGTTTTTGCGGTTTTTCAGATGTCGTTATTTTGAAGTCATGTTCATTATTCCATCCCAATGGTCTGGCAAGCCTTTTTCTATATAATCTTTACATCGTTGGGCATACACAAGTGGCGATTCATCTTCTGGAACAAGTTTATTCGCTTTTAAAAAGAGTTTTCCTGCACCAGAAAAATCTCTAGCAAGATATTTCTCCATCGCTTTGTCGAAAACATCTATAGATTCAAGAACGTTTTCTGCAAGTTCATCTTTAAAACCCAAAATATTCCAGAGTTGTACAGGCTCTTCCCTTCCAACAACTCTTACTCTGTCAAATCTGCGTGCTACAATTTTTCCTAAATGCTCGCCTGAATTTGCATCATCCCAAGTATAATCGCTGCATAAAATCCAGGATTTATAAACTTTGTTTACACCTTCAAGCCTGCTCGCAAGATTTACAGCATCGCCCATTATCGTGTAATTCATCTTTGTACTCGTACCCATGTTTCCAACAACCATATTACCAGTATTTATGCCGATTCGAGTTTTCAATTCCATAGGAATGCTACCGCTTGCAATTTTTTCTGAATTAAACTTATCTTCCTGCTGCTTCATCCTTATTGCAGAAACTATTGCACTCCATGCAGGTTGCTCCAAATCTATAGGCGCACCAAAAAACGCAACTATCGAGTCTCCAATATATTTATCTATAGTTCCCTGTTCTGCCAAAACCATATCAGACATACTTCCAAGATATTCATTCAAAATGCTTACGAGTTCTGTAGGAGTTACGAGTTCAGAAAACGAAGAAAAAGCCTTTATATCAGAGAACAAGGCAGTCATGCGCTTTTCTACACCGCCTAATTTTAATTTTGAAGGATCTTTTACAATCTGCTCAACAACTGCCGGCGCAAGATAAGTAGAAAATGCATTGCGTAGAACGCTCTTATCTTTTTCTGATGTAACAAATCTTAATATAACTGCAACTAGGTAGGTTGAAGTAGTTATAAGTACAGAAGCAGTTATTGGAACATAAATTTTAAAGACAACCATCAAAATTTGAGGAATAGCGATTGTTAAAAGCACTGAAAGAATGCCGAAAAAATTCTGAATCAACGCTTTTTTACCGTTAGTGTAAACGACACAGAAAAATGCCAATAACGAAGCAAATACAAAGGCGAAAATCCAATGAATCTCACGTATAAAATTGCGATTTATTATCGTATTATACACGTTGGCGTGAGTTCCAACATTTGGGTACGCTCTGTTAAAAGGTGTGGTTCCCAAATCCGTAGTCGAACTTGCAGTGTTTCCTATTATACAAAATGAATCCTTATAAACTTCTTTTTTTTCGGCAAAGGTTCCAAGGTAAATTTCATTTTCGTTTTTAAGACTGTCGCACAAGTTTTCTATTCCAGAAACAACTTCTTTGTAATTTTGTTCATCAAGTTCGCCACTCATCTCTTTTAAACGGTTAAAAATCTCTGGAAAATACGAACCACTTATAAAAGAGCTAACTCTTTCAAAAAATGCAGCACGTGCAGAAAAATAATCAGAATATTCGCTTTCTGCAATTCCACCGTCAATCGCTTTGCCCTTTTCGTCTGTACCTTTGCATTTTGAAAGCAAATAATTTTTATATTCACTTATCTGTGAATAATCCTGCAATATTTCGTTTACTTCATTTTTAAAAGAAAGCGAATTTCCGTTTTTATCCCAAAGGTTAAAGCTAGAAAGAGTTCCCAACAATGCAAGAATGTTGTTTTCCGTTTCGTCAAGCTGAAAGAGCATAACGACGCTTTCTCGCCTAAACGAATCTATAAATTCTTTTTTTAACCAGTTAATCAGCATTCTTCCGTGCCTGTCCACTGGAATCGATATATCTGTAAGCTCTCCTGTATCTGGATCTTTTGCATCAACCAATTTTACAGCAAACGGAGTTCTGATTATTTTTTTTGGATTTAAGATTTTTAAAATTGGCGAAAATACGAGTTGAGCCACATAGCTTCCGTCTTGGTCGCTTAAAAGTTCAACGCGGCGCCTTGTTCCATCGCTATCTAAAACGACATTTGTAAAACCAGCGCCTGCTGCTCCTTGCATAAATTGCTGTCTAGCAGGGCAAAAGCCCAATTTATTATCTCCGCCTTGGTCAATTAAATAATAGAGATTTCCTTTTTTTATCCTTCCAGTTTTATCTTCAACATTTGAATACAGACACTTTTGCTTTACATAATCCAGATACTCCGGAGTGTAATTTATATCCAAATCTAAAATATTCACAGTTAGCCAAGTGTCGCCAAAGAATTGAATTGATTTTGCAAAAAGTGCATCGTTATCCTGGAACGACGCATTTCGTATGCTATCTTTTAGAGCATCTAAGCCTGGATTTACCCATTCTTCAATCGCTTCCTTTGCAAGAGCGGTAAGGTCAGTTTTGCTGTACATCCCTCCAGTCGCAGCACCTGCAAGTTGATTTATAACATCGGCAACATCCTGCTTTTGAACGTCAATCGCTTTAGAAATATCTTCCGATGCATTTGGATTTACGCCCAAATTAGAAGGCGAAAGATACTCAATATCGAATACAGCGGTTTTTGCACCCAACTCTTTCATTCTGATGAGCGAATTTGCCAATATATCTCGACTCCAAGGCCAAGGTCCTAAATCTTCAAGAGATTTATTATCAATCTCTACAAAAAGCAGTTCAGGCCTTGTTTCTGGCTGAGGTCTTAACCCCAGCAATAAGTCATAAAGACGATAGTCGAACTTTTGAAAAAGTCCAAGAATTTCAAACAATCCCCAAAGAATTATAATTGCTACGGTTGCAATCCTATCTGACTTTTCTTTAAACAATTTGCTCAATTTTTTTACTCTCATATGACAAAAATTATAACACATGTTATAATTTTGATATAAAATTTAACGGAGATAACATGAAAAAGAGTTTGTTTTTTTGCATGGCTTTTCTTTTTGCATTGGCCGCTAACGCTCAGAGTTCTTCAAAACTCACAGATATAATCAATACGGATAAGGCAACTTTTGCTCAAGCAGCTTATCTTTCTGCAATCTACACAAATGATATAAGCGATGACGAAAGTTATGAAAAAGCTGTACAAAAGCTCAAAGAGAAAAATATTCTTTCAGAAAAAACAGAACCTTCTGCTACGCTCACACTTGAAAAAGCAGCATTCATCTGTGCAAAAACTGTAAATCTAAAAGGCGGACTTTTTTACACGATTTTTAAAAATCCACGATATGCACTCATAGAATTAAAAGCAAAATCCATAATCCCAGCTCTTGCAGACCCAGAAGAAACTTTAACAGGAAGAGATTTAATTGCACTTTTTAACGGATGCCTGCCAAAAGACGATGAAGGAGCGACAAAATGAAAAAATTACTGGTTACATCTTTATTTATTGCCCTTAGCGCAGCAGTTTTTGCTTTTGACTGGGGTGGAAGTTTTTCAAACACATCAAAATTTGCAAATCAAAATGCAAAAGATGGATTAAAATTAAATCAAAAAAATGCTCTAAATCTTTGGGGAAAATATTCGCTAAACTCAACAGACTATTTTCTTATTCAAGGCAAATATCAATTTGAACACGACTTTGGACAGAAAAAAACGCTCAATTCAATAAACATCGATATCGCAAAATACGAAATGATAAAAGGTGATTTTACGATAAATGCAGGAAGATTTTTCTATTCCGATCTTTCTAAAATCATCTACACACAGAATGGCGATGGCGTTTTGGTAAACTTTAATAAACCTACTTTAAAAGCAAAAGCATACGGATTTTACACGGGTCTTTTAAACTCTCGCTTTGTAACGATACTTGGAGATTCACAAACAAAAAATGATGATGACAAGACTTATTTAAACTGCGAAAAATATGCCGTAGCGGGTTTGCAGTTTTCATTCCCAGATATTTGGAAAGAGCAGACAATTTCTACAGAATTTTTATGGAGTTCTAAACTTTCATCTGGAAAATTAAATCGCGGATATTTGCAAGCTGCAATAAAAGGACCTTTAACAGAAGGCTTTTTTTACGAAGTAAACAGCGTGTTAGGACTTTTGCAACAGCAAGGCAACGACACCAAATTTTCAAACCTTTCAAAAGCAGAGATATTCTATTATCCAAACTTTAAAAACTCTCAAATCTCTCTAAAAACTGTTTATACAACAGGAAATTCTAGCAAAGAAAATTCAAAAAAATCTGGATTTTATGGATTTACGAGCAATACTGCTGTAAAATCTATGGAAGAAGATGAGTATACGAGCATTTTTATGTGCGGTCTTTCAGCTTCTATAAAACCAATTTCTTCTGTTTTTTTAAGTGCAGGATTCGACACTGTATTTAAAACAGACGAAAATAACTTTAAATACAAGGGATTCCAGTACGCAACAAACCTTTACTATCAACTTTTGAGTGATGTTCTTTTAGGTTGTGATTTTTCGCAATATTTTGACAAAAATAATTCGGACATCAACAAAACTGCGCTGACACTCAAGGTTTCTCTCACATTCTAATTTTAGGAGGAATAAAAATGAAAAGAGCAATAAAAAAATTAACTGCGATTCTTTTTGTTACAACAATAGCGATATTCACTGCAACTTCTATGGAAGCAACAGTCGTTTCTTCTAAAGGAAAGGCAGAAGTTCAAAAAGGAAATTCTTGGGCTAAACTTTCAGTGGGAAATTCTTTAAAAAAAGGCGATGTGATTCAAACAGGTTTTAAATCTGAAGTTATCTTGAAGATAAAAAATTCTACAGTAACAGTTGCCCCTTTGAGCAGAGTGACGATAGAACAACTCGCAGAAAAGACTGACAAAGACGACACGAGGCTATTTTTAGACACTGGCTCTTTAAAATCAGATGTAAAAAAGACTGCCGACCGCAGAGTTGGCTTTACAGTACGCTCCCCAGTTGCAACCGCTTCTGTACGCGGAACTGTAATGGGAGTTACAAACACATTTAGGAGCACAGAAATTGTAGGTTACGAAGGTTCAGTTGCAGCATGGAAATCTTCTGGAAATCAGACTGCATCAGTTGCATCAGATGACGAAAGCGCACACTCGACTACAGAAGAAGAAAATTCTGCAAGTGCAGTTTCTGATGGTCAAGCGGCAGCAGGTGCAATACTTGTAAAAAAGAATATGACTTCATCCTTTACAGAAACGGCAGTGGTAACACCTATGGAAAATGCAGCAAAAGAGGCAACAGATGTAGGTGGAACAAAGACTCCCACAACACAGGCAGGTCTAGCATCCACAGAAGAAACAAAAACTGCTAAAAAGGCCAATGTTGTAATATCTGTCTCTTTTTAATTTTTATAATAAAAACCTAATAATAAGCTGAATACACACCCTAAAATTGAGCGATAAAGTTTGATTTTGGGGTATTTTTTTGTCTACATTCACAAAAAACTTAACTACTCACAAAAGATTAAATTTGATAGTATAAAAATATGAAAAAAAACTTATTTCGTAAATTAAGCACACTTACTTTGATTATATTAGTCTTATCTTTTTTTAATTCTTGCACAAAAAACAAAAACATCTCCTCTCCCATTCAAAAAAACGAAGAATACCTATCACAAACTTTAAAAACTGGCGTAAAATTAAAAAAACTCGATGAACAGACAAAATCTTTCCTAAGCGAAAAGACAATTGCTATTATTTTGGGACATAGTTACAACGATGAATCCACAATCGAAAATTTTTTGCAACTTTTAAATCTAAATTACGGCTTAAAAACAAAAAGCGAAGGCCTCATAAAAGTTTTAATTTATCCGAGAGATTTTATCGTTGCAGGAAAAGAAAGGATAAGTTCATTATATAATTCTCTCGAAGACGAAAATTTAGCGGGAATAATAACCTTTGGAGCGCCAGAAGGATTGTGCAACGCACTTGCAAGACTCGAAGACAAGAATCAAATCGATGGGAAAAAGCGATTATATCCTGTATTTGCATTTTTTCAACAGGATGATACTTTAGGCTCAGAATCTACAGCGGACTTCGTCCTTGACTACATTCCCAAAACAGAGGATTTGGATTTAGAAAATACGGCAGAAATTCCTAATTTTGATTCTGCAACCTTATTGATAAACGCAGTAGATGCAATGATAGAATTAAATGGAAGTCTACCGCAAGAAAAAACTTTACTTCAATTCGTGCAAAAAATTGTCGGCAAACAAAAAACTATTCATAGGTACAACGACTACGAGACAGGTCTAAAATCTGTAAATCACTTTATATTTGAATAAAAATTTACACGAAGAAATAAAATTTGCTCTAAAATTCACAAAATTATGCAAAAGATCACCAATGATTTGCAATTTTATAATTTCTAATTTTTCAATTACAAAACTGTTTTCCTTTTAAAGATAATTTTCTTTCATCTTAAATCCAAAATAATCGTGTCCTGGATAGACGGTTGTTTCTGGTTCTACAAGTTTTTTTAACCGTGCAAGGCTTTTTAAAATCAACTCTTCGCTTCCGCCCAAATCTGTTCTTCCCCAACTTTGATAAAAAACTGTATCTCCAGAAATTAAAATTTTTTCTTTTGCATTATAAAGGCAAACGCTTCCCATCGTGTGCCCTGGAGTATGCAAAATTTTCCATGAGAAAAGTGTATTTTTTAATTCTTTATCTTCTAGAGATTTTGAAAATTCACCTAAACATTCAAAGAGATTTTTTTCATCTTCGAGTTCAAAATCAAAATTGGGCAAAGAGCTAACATAGGGAATAAAATCTGAAAAACCAATATACGAAAGTTGTTTTGATTGAATATTTGCACAAGAGTCGCCTATCATAAAACTGTCTGCTTTATGAATTAAGATTGGAACATCAGGATACATTCTTTTTAGGGACGGAAGTCCTGCAACATGGTCAAAATGCCCATGAGTCAAAACTATTGCGACCAAGTCCAATTTATTTTGTTCCAAGTACGATGAAATCTTTTTTTCGTCTGAACTAAACGAACAACAGGCAGGATCAACAACAAAAACCTTATTCTCACAAAGCGAAACAACAAGCGAATTAACAAGAAGCGGTCCAGTTTGAATTACTTTTACGATAGACATTGACATTCCTCAACAAAAAAAAGACCGGCGCAAAAGAGCCGGTCAAAAGCACATATCAAGTGCAATAGTTTCTTATTGTATATCAGAAGAAGAGCTTGAACGAGGCTTACGAAGAGCCATTATTTCTTCATCGGACATTTCTACAGGTGTTTTTTCCATTTCTTTTGCAAAGGCTGCCTGCTGAGCGACTGTGTCAGAATTATTAACGGTAAAACTATCTACGATTGGTGCAGAAGTATTTTCAACATCTGGAATTCGCTCGTTGTTGACAAAATCATTTTTTGTAGATTCTGCTTGTTCGAAATTCTCGTCATCGTCTTTTTTTGCAGAATAACTTACAGAAAGTTTGCGACCTCGCCATTCAAAATCGTTTAAAGAAGCGATAACTTTGTCGGCATCTTCTTTAAAAAGTTCTATAAATGAATAATTAGCAAGTACCTTTATGTTGCCAATTCTTTCGCGTTCTATTCCTGCTTCGTTTATAAAAAGGCCGAGCAAATCTCTAGGATAAACTCTGCGGTTGCGTCCGATGCTAACAAAAACTGTTGCTGCATTTGCAGGATCTATTTCAACATGCTGAAAACGCTCTTTTGTTTCTGTATTTTCAGAATTTTCTGTTCTCTCTTTGCGTTCTTCAAAACGGCTATGGCGGGATTCTTCGCGTCTTGCACGGAAATCTTCTCGTTTTTTATTTGGATTAAAATGAAAAATCGCTCCGCTTGCACATTTCAAAAGATATGCTGCAACATAAGAGCGCCTTGTCAAAGGAACATTCTTCTTAAAAACTTTTTTAAGTTCTTCAAATCTTTCTGGATTTGCTTCTACCTTTGCAACTGCATCTTTTAAAAAAGCAGCCACTTGTTCCATGTTTAGTTCAGTTTCTCGTCTGTTAAAAGCCATCGTAATACTCCTTAAGTCAAAAAGGCTTATTTTAATTCGTAAACAAAAGCAAAATCTTCTTCCCTAAACCCCATTTTTTCGAGCATAGGTTTTAACACTTTTGGTACAAACGAATTATCTATAATAAAAAATTGAATTCCGTTTTCGCTCAAGCTGGAAATACATCTTTTTAAAAGTTCTCTCGCTATTCCAAGCCCACGGTAATTCTGTTTCACAAAAAGACCTGTCAAAAAAACACTCTCTTGTGTTGAGGACAAATCGGAAGAATATAAAAGACAACCAGCAAACTCATCTGATAAAGTGTGGCAGACAAAGCCTTTAACACTTTCGTTTTTTAGTCCCTGATTTATAAAATTAAACAGAGCCTCGCTCTGCTTAGAAAGGGCAAATCCCAATTTGCCAAAAAATTTTTCTTTTAATTCTTCAAAAAAAGCACTTGCAAGGTTCGCCGCGTCAACGCTGTCCAAATTGCAGTCAAACGCACGAAAGGTAAAATCTTCTAAAATCAGGTCGTCGTATTCGTAAAAATCCTGTTCTAAAGATTCAAGACCCCAAGATTCGCGAAGTGCATTATACCATTCGTAAATCAAAAATTTCATTTTCTTATTTTTAAAAGAGTGAAATCTTCGCTCTATTTCTGGGTACATCTTTAAAGTATTTTTAAAATTCTTAAATACCCCCCGTCCTTCTGCAAGAATCCCAGCAAACTGCTCGTAAGGCTCAACACCTTTATACGAGGCAACAAAAGATTCAAGCAAATTATAACCGTCGGAACTTGTCCAAACTGGCAACAGATAAATGTTTTCCTGATCAACTTCGCTATGGTCGCACTCAATAACTTTTTTTGTTCTTGCGTCCAAAGCAAAATCCTTTTGCTGATTTTCCATCGCAAAAAGAATTTGAGAGCAAAGCGAATCCGTTAAATCAAAAATCATCCGATAGCCCCAATCTATCACAGTTTTCACTTTGATTCAATTTGTTTGCAAAAAACAGACAAATTAAGTTCTACAAAATTGTCCAAAAATTCTTGTTCAAAAGCAAAGTTTTGATATTCAATAAAATCGCTTTTTCAGCAATTCCGGATTTTTCAAACTCATAAAACTACAATGGAAGTTCTGTGCGAGTTTTTATGATTTTTCCGACAAGCCCATATTCCAGCGCTTCTCCAGCAGTTAACCAATAGTCGCGTTCAGTATCTCTTTTTATAGTTTCAAAATCTTTTCCAGTTGCATCAGCAATCAATTTTGTTAAAACTTCTCTTGATTTTGTTATTTCCTGAGCGGTAATTTCAATATCGGTTGCAACACCACGGCTGGATCCCATAAGCGGCTGATGAATTAAAAAGTGGCTGTTTGGCAAGCTGAATCTTCTTTCTTTTGGAACAGACAAAAACAAGGTTACACCCATACTTGCAATCAACCCCATCCCAATCGTGTAGACAGGCGCATTTATAAAACGGATAACATCGTAAAGCCCAAAACCATCGTCAATCGAGCCACCTGGCGAATCGATGTAAAGATATATAGGTTTATCAGATTCCGCTTCCAATACAAAAAGTTGTTTTACAATTTTTTCGACAAGTTCTTCGTTCACTTCGCCGCTTACAATAATCTGGCGAGTCTTTAAAATCTTGTCCATCAAGTTGTCGGGAGAATTTTTTTTCTCTTTTTTTTCTTCTTCGTTAATAAAAATACTCATGGTTAAAATATATTAAAAATAAGCGCAGTTGTCTAATAAAATAGATTTTTGTAAATCATTTAAGAATTCATTTTTTTAGGAGGGGAAAGCCTTCCCCTGCGGTCGCACTGCGTTGCGCCCTACCCCTTCTCCTGGGGCTCTGCCCCAAACCCCGCAAAAAGTTACAACAAAGTAAAAATTTCAAAGATAAAATTTTTATAAAGTAACTTTACTTTACGCTAGAACAAATATTTGCAAGAAATTTGCGCAAAACTGTTTCTTCTAAAGTTATAAAAATCAGAATTTACATTGTCGGTTTTTATAAGCATTCCAGACGCTGTAACAGAAAAATCGTCAACAGTTTTAAAAGTTACAGAAGGCATTATGACAAAATCCTTTGTTTCAACTTCGTATATGCCTTTTAAGTCGAGTTTTATATTTTCGTGCAGATAAGAATCGGTAATATCTACAATCAACTTATTGCTCGTGTATTTGTCGTCAGAATTGTAATCGACATCGTTTACGTTTGCACTATCTTTGATTTTTTTGTTGTTCAACACGTATTTGCCTTGAGTTTGAACGTTTAAGTTTACATTTGAAACTGGCAAATCCATATCAAAACCAAACACCCACTGAATGCTATTGTTGTGAACGCTTGAATCGTCTCCTGCGGTGTCTTTTGTTAAATAATATGCGCCTTCGCCTCTAAGATTGAACTTCCAAAGAACAGTTGCCATTTCTACACCAAAAACCTGCAATCTGTCGTAACAAAGGAATTTATCGTCTTCTGTAATAGTTGCTCCCGACAAAACTTTTGTAACATACGAAGCAACTTTCGTAGAGTCGCTAGAAGGTTGCTTGTAGTGTCCATAGTAATAATTAAAACCTAAGTCAAAATGCCCAAGCGTAAATGTGCTGCGTAAACCTGCTTGTCCATATTTTAGAGACGCTGTATCTGGATAAAGATTAGAAGCAACATTAGAAGAAGCAGACAGGGCTGTAAGATAGGCAGTTTCCGTTGCAGCAACATACTTTGTTATAGCAGTAGTTGCAGTATTCATAATAGTAAAAGGAGTACTCGTATCAAGCCCATATTTAGCAAGCGTTGTAGCATTATTTGTAATAAGTGCTGTAAGTTTAGCACCAGCATTAGCGTCTCCTGCACCATTATCGTAAAGAGAGGCAAGGGTTGCCGCTTGAGAAGCAAGATTATTTGCATTTACTTTAGCGTTAGTTGCATTTACAAGGTAAGCTTTTACAAAAGATTGTAAATTGTTAGCAAGCCTTTTAGACGCATAAGGCTGCCAGATTCCACCGCTTGCAAGGCGGTCTACGCTCATAACTGGGGTGTAAATCGCTTCAAATTTAATGTTTGACGCTGTTGAATAAACTAGGCGCAACATTGGCTCTGCAATTCGGCGTTCAATATAGTCTGGGTATACAAAATTCGTGTAATCGTTTGCGTTAAAGTTATCGACTACGTGAATTTTGTCACCCTTGCCCCAGACAACTTTCATTTTGCCTGCTTCCAGCTGAAAATTTCCAAGATACGCACGAGCACTAAATTCATCAAGGATATCCGCTTTATATTCGCCCAAAGAGTTTTTATTGAATTTTAATTTAAAATAGACTTCAGAAGATGAACCGTTATAATCAAAATTGAGGGAAGCTTCCGGGATGCTTTCGACTTTGAGGTCTTTTGCAGAATATCTTTTGCCAGAATCGCCATCTTCTCTAAAATCTGCGTACGCTCGACCAGACATTTTAGCACTTCCGCTTATGCTAACAACAGGCGAAGTAGAAGAAAAATCAGAATCGCTTCCAAAATCATCCCATTCATCCGCGATTGCATAATTTAACGCAAAAAAAACGGATGTAACAAAAATCAATTTTTTTGTAATTTTCATATCCTTTCCTATTTTTTTAAGTCGCTTTTCAAAAGTAGAAATACACGGCTAAATAATAACGACATCAGAACGAGGTCGACATAAATACCTTATAACTTTGTTTATTTATTTTCCACTGGTACGAAATTGAAACCTCACATCATTGAAACGCACATCCGTGTGCGACAAGCGGCAAGGTCTACTTGTAGCCCCGCTACCCGCCTGCGAGCTTCCAACGGCAAGGGATTGGCGTTAACGAAGAACTTCCGTGTTTTTCTTTAACTGACAGTTTTTGCAAAACTGTCAATATTTTTTGTAAGTCGCACCTCCTGTGCGACAAGTGGCAAGGATTGGAAGGGCGCGCAGCGTTGCGACTTGTCGCAATGAAGCGAATAGCGGAACCCTGTAAAGCCTGATTTTTGCGAAACTTTAGTGGAGCAAAAAGCCGCCCGTAAAATCTGTAAAATCCGGCTAAACTATTTTTTTCTTGTTCCAGACTTGCAAAAGCCTCTGCTGATTTTCTTCCGTAGAAAGCAGAAATTTTGCAAAAAGTTCATTTGTGGCACTAAAAGTTTGCGATAAAACTTCCTGTTCATCGTTTGAAAAAGGCGAAAGAACGTAATCTGCAATGTCCCTGTTGAGAGGTTTTGTAAGTCCAAAGCGCAGACGCCAAAAATCCGCGGTGCCAAAACAGGCTTTCATCGAACGAAGTCCATTGTGACCTCCAAGCCCTCCGCTCCACTTTAAACTTACGGTTCCCAACGGAAGTTCAAGTTCATCGTGAACAACGAGAATTTCTTTTGCATCTATCTTAAAAAAATGTGCAAGTTCCAGAACGCTTTCGCCACTCAAGTTCATGTAAGTGAAAGGTTTTAAAAAATAAATTTTTTCGGGTGCGTTCTGCGGAACTAGCGGTGCAGTGCCGTCTTTTTTTGCATACATTCCAGTCTGAGCAAAATATTCTGCAAGTTTTTCTGTTTCAACAGCGGCATATTCGCCTTTAAATTTGGTCTGCCAGTTTAATCTATCGTAAAAAGGAAGCTCTCTTGCAAACTGCCACGCAACATTATGACGAGTTTTTTCGTATTCAAGTCCGTAATTTCCTAAAAAAGCAACAAGTTTTATCATGATTTTATTATAGCAATTTATTGATTAAGGTTCACGCAATACAAAACAAACAAAATTACATCGACAGCTGGACTTCAAATATATATCTAAAAATTCACGGATTTTTAAAACGGTTTTGTGATAGAATAACGCAGAATATTTTTAGGAGAAATTATGGCAGATTACAAGATTTTTGAGCCTGCACCGGAAGGAACTCCAGTTTCGGGCTTTGTTCATCTCCACGTTCACTCGGATTATTCGCTTTTAGACAGCTGCGCTAAATTGGACGACTTGGTTGCAAAGGCAAAAAAACTGAATATGCCAGCGCTCGCTCTAACCGACCACGGAAATATGTTTGGAGCTTTAAATTTTGAAAAACTCTGCCACGCAAACGGAATAAATCCTATAGTCGGCGAAGAATTTTACGTTGCATTCGGCAGCCACTTAGAAAAAAATGATGTTCCGTATTCGCACAAAGGAGAAGACGGCGAAAGGCAAGCGCATTATTTTCACCTGATACTTTTATGTGAAAATGAAACTGGTTACAAAAACATGAGCTGGCTTTCTTCCATCGCTTACCAGGAAGGTCTTTATTACGGAAAGCCGAGAATCGATTTTGAACTTTTAGAAAAATATCACGAAGGAATAATCTGCTGCTCTGCCTGTATCGCTGGTGAACTTCCTCAACTGCTTCTGGCAAATCGCGATGAAGAAGCAAAAGAGGTTGCCTTAAAATACAAAGCTCTCTTTGGAAAAGACCATTATTATTTTGAATTGCAAGACCACGGACTTGAAGACCAAAAATATGTAAACAAAAAATTGATAAAACTCGCCCGAGAGCTCGATATTCCGCTGGTTGTTACAAACGACATTCACTATGTAGAAAAAGAAGATTGGGAAGCTCAGGATTGCCTGCGCTGTATAGGTTTTAAAAAGAACATGACAGAGCCGCATCAAACGATGGGCGCTGAAAGGCACGAATGGTATTTTAAAACAGAAGAAGAAATGCGACTCCTTTTTCCTGATTGCCCAGACGCTTACGAAAACACTGTAAAGATTGCAAATATGTGCAACCTCAAAATTCATCAATACAAGACAGAAGAATTAAAAGCCTGTCTCCCGCGGTTTGAACTTCCAAAAGAATTTAGAATTCATGGAGACGATTACGCAAAAAATCAAGATGACTACATGCGCCATCTGGTTGAACAAGGCCTTAGAAAAAGATACCCAGAAATAACTCCTATAATACGGCAACGTGCGGAATACGAACTGGGAATCATATTTAAGATGGGTTTTTCAGGCTACTTTTTAATAGTTTGGGAATTTATAAACTGGTCAAAGTCCACTTACGACAATGTAAACAATCGGCCAAAACCTTACATTCCAATAGGCCCAGGTCGAGGTTCGGGGGCAGGTTCTCTCGTAGCGTATTCGCTTGGAATAACAGACATTGATCCTTTTAGGTTTAAACTGATTTTTGAACGCTTTTTAAATCCAGAGCGTGTTTCCATGCCGGACTTTGACGTTGATATGGACTTCGATTATCGTCAGGACATAATTCAGCATACGAGAGATTTGTATGGCGACCCGCAGGTTGGCCACATTGTAACCTTTGGAACTTTAAAACCAAAAAACTGCATTGCCGATGTAGGAAGAACACTCGGAATCTCGCTCAACGATGTTAATATGCTAAAATCTAAAGTTTCTGAAAACCTAAAAGCAAAATTAAAAAACTGTTTTGAACCTGCCAACGAAAAATTCCCGGACGGAGGGCAACTCGCTCCTTACCGACACGATCCTAAATACGAAAAACTCTTTGACCTCGCCTTAAAATTGGAAGGCTGCAAACGCAACACAGGTCTCCACGCTTCTGGAATGGTAATTGGTCTTACAGAACTTCCAAACTGGGCACCGGTTTTTAAAGATTCAAAAACTGGAGAAGTTGGCGTTCAATATACGATGGACATAATAGAACCGTGTGGGCTTGTAAAATTTGACTATTTGGGATTAAAAACCCTTTCGCTAATCCGCTACGCAGAAGACATAATCAACAAACATAAAAAAGATGGCGAAGAACTTTTTGACTGTTCAAAAGTCAGCGAAACCGATAAAACAACTTTCGATCTTTTTAAAAGAGGCGATTCGGTAGCGGTCTTCCAGTTTGAATCTCCAGGAATGCAAAAAATCTTGCGTCAGTTCCAACCAGAAAAACTAGAAGACCTTGTAGCGTTAAACGCTTTATATCGCCCAGGTCCTATGCAATTCATTCCAGACTATATAAACGGCAAATGGAAGCCAGAAACGATTCATTATCCGGATGAATGTCTGGAAGGCATCCTAAAAGAAACCTACGGCGTAATGGTTTACCAAGAACAAATCATGCAGGCTTCGCAAAAAATAGCAGGCTTTTCTTTGGGTGCTGCGGACATGCTTAGACGTGCCATGGGAAAGAAAAAAGCAGAAGTTATGATGGGAAAAAAGGCTGAATTTGAAGAAGGCGCTATAAAACAAGGCTTTACAAAAGAGCATGCAGATGAAATTTTTGATAAAATGGTTCCATTTGCAGGCTATGGTTTTAATAAATCTCACGCTGCTGCATATTCTGTATTGGCATATCGCACTGGCTGGTTAAAAGCAAATTGCCCCGCAGAATTTATGGCAGCAAACCTTACAAACGAAATAACTTCTACAGATGGACTTCCTATATACATTGAGGAATCAAGGCGAATGGGAATTCCTGTTGACCCGCCAGATGTAAACCGTTCAGACGCAAATTTTGATGTAGTTGATGGACACATCGTCTTTGGTTTTAGAGGAATAAAGGGAATGGGAACAGGAGCGGCAGAAGCAATCGTAAAGGAAAGACAAAAAAATGGACCGTTTAAAAATTTTATGGATTTCTTAGAGAGGATAATCTGCCAAAAAGAAGACGTACTCGAAGATGAAACCGGCGGAAAAAAAGGTGAAAAAATCGCCGTAAATAAAAAATCCGTAGAAGTATTGATAAAATGCGGAGGGTTTGACAACCTTGACAAAAACCGGCCAACCCTAATCGAAAACCTAGATCGAGCGTGGGCATATACAGAAAAAAAACATTCTGGCGGAGAAGAAGGACAGATAAGTCTTTTTGAAGACACTGGAGTGCAAGAATTTGCGGACTATAAATACGAAGAAGTTGCAGACTGCTCAAAGATGGAAAAACTCAATATGGAAAAAGAACTCATAGGCTGTTATGTTTCGGGACATCCTTTAGACGACTACAAAAAAGCCTATGAAAAAGCAACTCTCAATTCACAAAATATGGCAAGAGAAGTAAAACAGGCAAAGGCATTAAAAAATTCTGTTCAAGAAGGTGGAAGCAATTCTTGGCAAAACAGGAATTCTGGAAAAGACTACATAGCCTTGGGAATGCTTACTTCACTCAGACCTATTGTAACAAAAAAACAAACTACGATGGCTTTTGCGAAATTGCAGGATTATGCAGGAACTATAGATTTAACATTCTTTCCAAAAACTTGGGAGCAGCTTTCAGCGAAAATCGAAGAAGAAAAAATCTACGCATTTAAAGGAAAAATTGACACCTCACGAGAAGAGCCTTCGTTTATTGTGGATTCATTGGAAGACCCTCAAATTCTGCAAAACAGGGCAACTCAGGAAGTTCATATTCAACTCGACGATGAATTTTGCGAAGAAAGACAAATTTTTTCTTTAAAAGAATTTTTATTTGGCAATACAGGTAATTGTTCAGTATATTTTCATGTAAACGCAGGAGAAAATTCTTATACGATAAAAGCAAATACTCAACTTTCTGCTCCAGGAACAAAAGAATTTATAGAGAGCGTGAAAAATCAGCCTTTTGTAAAAGATGCATGGGCTGTATAAAAAGTGATTTCGATTAGAACTCACGCTTTTTATTTTCAGTTTTTGTTGAAAATAAGAAATTCCGCGAGTTCTAAAAATATCAAACAGATTAAAACGAGGTAAACATGAGGCAATTTTTTACGATTTTGGCAACGGCGATAAACATTTATTCATTCATAATATTGATACGGATATTTTTAACTTGGATTCCAAATTTTTCATACTCAAAATTTGCAAGAATTTTGTCGTCAATATGTGATCCTTTTTTAAACGTCTTTCGTAAAATAAAATTTTTAAGATTTCAGGGATTGGACTTTTCTCCAGCGTTAGCCTTGTGTTCTTTGTATGCACTTGCAACAATCTTTACAAGCCTTTCTCACGGGAATCAACTCACTGTGGGCTATTTTCTTGCAGTCATAACAGGTTTAATCTGGTCGCTCATTTCTTCAATCGCAAAATTTTTAATTGCACTTCTCGTAATCCGCCTGATAATCTATGCGGTTATGCGCTTGATTGCCCGAAATCGTCCATATAACTCTTACAATCCTTTGTGGGATCAAATTGACAGATTGATTTCTCCTATCGTATATAAAATTTCAGGGATTTTTTCTAAGCGAATACTGTCTTTTACAACAGCACTTATAATTTCTATCGTTTTTTCAATTTTATGCGTAACTTTAGCAGATTTTCTGATAAAAATTGTCTGCAACTTATTTATTCATCTTCCGTTTTAAAAACGCAAAAAGATGAAAGTAAGCGAAATAAATAATTCAATTTCAACTCTTTCTGGAATTGGTCCTTCAACACAAGCACTTTTTGCAAACCTAAACGTGTTTACGATTGGAGATTTATTGCAATTTTATCCGCGAGAATACGAGGACAGAACAAAAAAAATAAATCTCGCCCAAGCTCTACAAAATCAAAAAGTGAACACAATCGCAAAGGTTACCGCTCATCAATGGTTTGGCTATGGAAGGATGAAAACCTTAAAAATCTTGATAGAAGATTCGTCTGCAAGTGCACAACTCGTCGCGTTTAATCGCCCATTTTTAGAAAAACTTCTGCCAATAGGAGCGATAATAAGCATTTGTGGAAAATTTGAGCAAAGATACGGCACCTTGCAATCAACTTCTTTTGAAGCAGAAAAAATTTCACAAAACGGCGAATTAAAAGATTACGAAGACAGCCTTCCGCCAAATACGAGGATAATTCCAATCTATCATTTAACGCAAGGTTTAACCCAAAAAAATGTTCAAAAAGCGGTGGAAAAAGCATTAAAACAGTTTGCCCTCGGACTAGATGACGAAATTCCTGAATATTTGATTTTAAAGCACAAATTACTGCATAAAACACAAGCAATAAAACTCATACACAATCCGCAAAGCCCCGAAGAATTAGAAAACGCGCGCAAAACCCTCGTTTACGAAGAACTATTTTTGTTTTTAACTGCAATCGCAAAATCCTCGCTAGAACATAGAGGCAAACTTCCAGGAGAAAACACAATAAATCTCGATTCCATCTTTTTTGATGGAAAACAAAAAGACGAACAAACTCTCTCGCATGAACAAGTAGATTTTTATTTTAAAAACTCACTTTCTCCAAAACAAAGACACTATCTTGAGAGACTCGCCTTTACACCAACCCCAGATCAAAAAAAAGTTATAACGATTTTAAATCGCCAAATAGACAATAGTTATCAAATTTCAAATAATTCTCAAAACCGCGATTCAATTTTTTCTTCGATAAGGGCGCTTTTGCAAGGCGATGTTGGAAGCGGAAAAACTCTGGTCGCATTTTTTCTTGCTTTGCGAGTAATCGACTACAAAAGCCAAGTTGCATTTATGGCACCAACAGAAATTCTAGCACGACAGCATGCAGAAAACATCGCTAGCGAACTTTTGCCGCTGGGCGTAAATGTTGCATACCTAACAGGAAACATAAATGCAAAGGGGCGTTCTCAACTTTTGCAAGCATTAAATGATGGAACAATAAATTTAGTCATAGGAACCCATGCGCTTTTTTCAAAACGGGTTCAATACAATGACCTCGCCTTTACAATAATTGACGAACAGCACAGGTTTGGAGTTATGCAACGCCAAGCAATCTTCAACAAAGGCAGAACTAGCACACATCCAAAAGTAAAAGAACCAAATTTTTTGATGATGAGTGCAACCCCAATTCCGCAGACTCTCGCACTTACAGCCTTTGGAGATTTAGATATCTTCGACATAAAGACAATGCCACAAGGAAGAAAATCCATCGAGACCTATCTTACAAAAGAAGGAAATGAAGCAAATGCGTATGAAGCGGTAAGAAAAGAATTGCAAAAAGGACACCAAGCATATTTCGTCTATCCTGCAATCGAGAGAACTTCAATACAAGAAAGAAACGATTGGGAATTTGAAGAAAACTCGAAAAAAAAATTAAAATCCGCGGAAGACGCATACAATTTTTTAAAGACAAAAGTCTATCCAGAATATAAAATTGCCCTCATCCACGGAAAAATAGACGAAGAAACACAAGCGCAAATCTTAAAAGATTTTAAAGACAAAAAAATCGATATTCTAGTTGCAACGACAGTCGTAGAAGTTGGCCTAAATGTTCCAAATGCAAGTTGCATGGTAATAGAACAGGCAGACCGATTTGGGCTTAGCACTCTGCACCAACTGCGCGGAAGAGTTGGCAGAGGAAGCGAGCAGTCGTATTGTTTTTTAATCTATTCAAAAAATATAAGCCAAAACGGAATTGCTCGAATGAAGGCTATAAGAGAAACTGCGGATGGTTTTAAAATCGCAGAAGAAGATTTAAAACTTCGAGGCCCTGGAGAAATTACAGGAACAGCGCAAAGTGGCGAACTTTCTTTTGCGATTGCAGATTTGCAAAGAGATCAAAAAATCTTAGCGCTAGCAAAAGAGGATTCATTCAAAGAAGCCATGTATCAATATCAAAATAAAATGCATCAGTAGCAAAAACAGGCTATAAAGAATTAAAAAATTCAATTATCAATTTTTTTATAATTTTACGGGCGGCTTTTTGCTCCACTGGCGTTCCGCAAAAACCGGGCTTTGCGGGGTTCCGCTATCGCTACATTGGTGGCAAGCCACCAACGCTAAGCGCCCCTACAATCCCTTGCCGCTGGAAGCTCGCAGGCGGGCAGCGGGGCTACAAGTAGCCCCTGCCACATTGTTGCACAAGAGGTGCGCCCCAAAATTTAAGCGACGTAGCTTACAAGCCTTCTTGCTCTTACAGGATGTTGCAAACGAGTTATAGCCGTTTTTTCAATCTGGCGGATTCTCTCTTTTGTAAGATTGCATTTTTCACCAACCTGAGCCAACGACATAGGCTTGCCTCCGCCAAGTCCGTAGCGCAAGCGAATAACTTTTTCTTCATTTGGTTTTAAAGTCAAAAGAACATTTTCAATATCGTTTTTAAGACTTTCGTCCATCAATTTTTCGTCGATATTAGAATATTTTTCGTCTTTTATAAAATCGCCAATGCTGCCAGATTCGCCATCTTTGCTTTCAACCTTTGCGTCTAAACTCACCATATCGCGGCTTATAGAAATCATCTCTCTAACATGCGATTTTTCCATACCGAGCATCTTTGCAATATCGGTTATTTCCTGCTCTTCGGTTTTTCTTCCAGCAACGGTTTTTCTAGCCTTTTCAATTTGAACAAGCTCGTTCACTCTGTTCATTGGAAGCCTTATCGACCTTCCTTTTTCGCAAATCGCCTTTAAAACAGACTGTCTAATCCACCAAACCGCATACGAAATAAAATGGTAGCCTTTAGAAACATCAAATTTTTCAATCGCAGTTAAAAGTCCAATATTGCCTTCGCTGATTAAGTCCACCAAATCCAAACCGTGGTTTTGATATTTTTTTGCAACGTTTACGACAAAGCGAAGATTTGCATTTACAATTTTATCTTTTGCAGTCTTATCACCATTATGAGCCAAAACCGCAAGTCTAGTTTCTTCCTCGTGATTGAGCAAAGGAATTTTATTTATTTCTTTTAAGTACATTCCAAGGATTTCTTCGTCGTTTGTCATATCAAATCTCCCAAATTTAAAATCTTATATCACTAATATAAAAGCAAATTTTGTGCCAAGTTTTTTATCATCAAAAACACAAGAAAAATAATGAAAATAAGCCTGTTTCTTCAGAATTTTGGACTTTTTAATGCAAAATCTGACAATTTTATGCTTGTCAAAAAAAGTATTCTACAAATAAGATGTAATCATTCGGCTCTGAATTGGGATTATCGTTTCTTTTTGACACAAAAATAAAGAATATTTTTGGTAGAGAGTCATTTTGGCACAAAAATAAAATCGATTTTTCTTGACGATTGAGAATAAAAATTTATATATTTTATTGAATATAAAGAAAATAAAAATGGAGGCAATATAATATGAAACTCAAACCATTAGCAGACAGAGTTCTTCTTAAACAGGAAAAGGCAGAAGCAACAACAAAATCTGGAATCATTCTTCCAGAAACTGCACAGGAAAAAACTCAGACTGCAAAAGTAGAAGCGGTAGGTCCTGGAACCGAAAAAGAAAAAATAACAGTAAAAGTTGGCGACCGCGTAATGTATGACAAATACGCAGGAGTTCAATTAAAAATCGACGGTGATGAATATCTAATCGTAAAGAATTCGGATATAATCGCAATCGTTGAATAAATCAATACTACAATCCTGACTTTTTGGTCAGGATTTTTTATTTTAACTTTGTTCGCAAAACTTTTGCATCAACGTTCAAAGGATCTAACGAAAGAGCATAATCAAGCGAAAGAATGGCGCCTTTGATGTTGTCCATATCTTTTTGAACCAAAGCAGAGCGGTACAAAATCAACGATTTTAATTTTTTATTGCGAGTACGTCCAGAAGCAAGCCCATAAAGGCTCAATGCTTTTTTTAATTCTCCAGAACTTGAATAAAGGCAGGCAAGGTTTACGGCGGAAGAGACCTTTGCTAAAGGCGAAAATCCATAAATTTCATCATTTACAAGCATTTTTTTCACGCTACCAGTTTCAAAAAGCACATATTCATATAATCTTTTTGCAGCATCAAAATTTTCGTCGATAAGAGAAAAATACGCTGCCATTTCAATTTCCCAATTTTCCATCCTGTTTGCATATTCACTTGCCCTGTCACCAAAAGCCGCTTTTAAAACAAAATCTGGAACTTCTGGCGCAAAATATTTTTTTTCTCCACCAAACACATCGTAAGAAATGCTCTTTTTTTCATCGTCGGAATTTTCAGTCATCTTATAACGAGCATACAAATACTTTGCAAAAAGCTCGCGTGCATCTTGAACTTTGGAATATTTTAAAAGTGTGCTAACTGCAAAATTCACAAGTTTTGGCGGATACATATCGCCTGAAATCTCGTTGAGTTCTAGCGTTTTCCAAATCGCCCCGTCAAGTTTGGTCGCAGGTAAATTAAGGTTATCTTTTAGGAAAAGTTCCAACTGCTCAACCAAAAGGTCATCATCGACGGCGATTTTTTGTTTTTTTTGTTCTTCTATTAGTGAATCAATTCTATAGCGAGCGTCGCTCATCAAAAATTTTGGGCGTTCATCTTTTTGCTGCATAGAATAAGAACGTAACTTTGTCTTTCGTAAAGCGCTTTCAAGCATATCTTGCTGTTCAATTTGAGCATCCTGCCAGGCAAATTTTCCGTAAGTAAGAAGTGCGGGAATATTTTGTGGGTCTTCCATCACAACTTTTGTCAAAAAATCATACGCTTTAGAATATTCTCCGCGCTCATAAGCCCACAGCGCACTATTTACATAAACAAGCGCAGAGATTTTTTGACCTCGTTCTTTTGAAAGCGAAATCCATTTTTCCCTTGATTGCTGTGCCGCTTCATAATCGCCAAGACTTGTATATGCGTCGCTAAAAAGAGAAACTTGAAAATTTGAAAAGTTATCATCATCAATTTTTTCAAGATTCTCGACGCAAAGGTCGTAATTTCCTGCATCAAATTGAACCAAAGCCCAAAAAGGTGCAGAGGATTTTTCGATTTCATCCTGCAATAAAGCCGCTTCCTGAAATTCCCCAATTTTTAAAAGCGGCAGCGCTGCGTCTATGAGCCATTTATAATTTTTTGTAGCGACATAGCAGTCCTTGTAAACAGACGACAGTGCTTTTGAAAAATAATCATTCTGCGTATTAGATTTTAAAACGCATTCAGAATGGATTGATGCGTATTTTGTTCCCACAAGTACGTGCGATATTTTTAACGCTTCTTCAAGCCGTTTTTCTCTCAATAAAAATTGCGAGTAAACCGCAGAAATCTCTAAATTTTGAGGTAATTTTGAAAGAGCGGAAACGAGAGTTTTTTCTGCAAGTTTTTTTTCGCCTAAAGTCATATATCGCTTGTAAATTCCAAGCCGAGCATAAGAGCTATAAGCGGATTTTGATGTTTTTTTAAGGAGTTTTAGAGCATCGGCAGGCTCGGCGTTTTCAATGAAGGAATCTACAGCATCAAGAGATGACAAAAAGGACTTCACTTCGCTTTTATCTGAACAAGATATAAAAAAAAATCCAATCAAGATAAAAGCACAGGTAAAGGATTTAAGTCCAAAAGAACATCTATGTTTTTTCTTCATAAGATGCACTAAAAATCCGCCTATCTTTGTGATAAAATCCTATTTATATTATCCAAGACCGCATTCACGAATTTAAATGCATCGTCTTGTCCATATTCTTTTGCAATATCAATCGCTTCATCTATAACAATAGAGGCAGGAACTTCTTTTTGAAAAAGCAAGGCATAAACGCTCATTCTAAGAATTGCAAGCGAAACCTTATTCACTCTGTCGAAATTCCAGCCTTTTAAATTTGACTTTATCAATTCGTCAATCTGTGCCTGATTTTCTATTGCACCAGCGATTAAAACTCGTGCAAAAGTTGAAGTTTCCATATCTAAAACTTCGCCATCAGAGTCTTCTGTCGCCCAAGAGAGCGCAAGCACTTCATCTTTGTTTATTCCACCAACATCCCAAGAATAAAGTCCTTGAAATGCGAGTATTCTTCCTTTTCTTCTAGACACTTTTATTTCCAGCCAATTACCAGTTTAACAACTTATCCAATGCAGCACCAGTTTTTTTTCGTTCAACATTTTCTGGGGTATCCAAAGTTTTTGTAACTTCCTGAACAGCGGCTATCATCGCTTGGCTCTGCTTTTGCTGAGTTAAATTCGATTTTATATAATCGTAAACGGTTATTGTAGTTTCCGGCTGAACTAAATCGCTCAAAGAAAGCATCTTTGCAGAATATTTTGCACGGATTGAATAAAATTGAAAGTCGTTTTCTGTTTCGTTTATCCCAGAAACATAACCAATATCCTTTCCAAAAAGTTCAAGCAATTCTGAATAAGAAATTCCTAGCTGCTGAGCATGCTGAGCGGTTTTACTTATGAATAAATCTCCACCTTGATAATCTTTTGAATTTGCTGCGTTGGTTTTAATTTTTTCTGGAGTTGTTTTTTTGTCTTTTAATTCTTTTAAGAGCGCTTCGGATTTTGATTTTATTGCAGCGTTTGCAGAAACGTCTTTTTCTTTAGGAAAGATAACCAAAAAAAGTTTGAGCATATCATTTTGGACAAAACTTGCCTTGTTCAATTCGTAAAATGCTCTTATCTCTTCGTCGCTTGGAGCCGCTTTTGAAATTTCATCGCGTTTTTGCTGAATAACAAACTGCTGTGCAAGAAGTTGATTTTTTAAATACGCTTTATATTCGGAAGTATTCATCCCAACTGTATCTTTCATATATTCGTCAAGATTTTTTCCTGTCTGCTGTTTTACGATTTCTTCAAATTCTGCTTCGGTAACATTTCTTCCAATCTGTGCACTAACGTTCTGAAGAAAATACTGATTAACCTGAGAATCCGTAATTGCCATTCCAGATTTTGTTGCCGCTTGAACAACCAGTTTTTCATCTATCATTGCGTTGAGAATTTCTTTTTTTTGGTCTACGGTAAACGAAGAAATTCCATTTTGCTTTGCATAGATTTCTACCCGTGTTTTTAACTGCCTCAAAGTTATCGTTTCAGACTTGTTCAATTTTACGGTAGCCAGAGGCTGTAAATCCGCCTGTGCAAAGAGGCTTCCACAAATCATAAAAGCAAGAGACAAACAAAATGCTAAACGTTTCATAAACTTTCCTTATTTTTCTTTGTAAGAGCTTCAAAAACGAAACCCCTTTATCTTGTATTTAACAAATAATTTAAAATCTGGTTACACAAAGATTTTTATCTTTTATTGTGAATCCAAAGGAAGTCCTCCAGAAATCACTGCACGGATTCTGCGTACACCCGCAGACGACGACTGTTCTTTTGTAATTTTAAATTCGCCAATCTGTGCTGTATGTTGAACATGAGGGCCACCGCAAACTTCTTTAGAAAACCAATCCGTTTTGCTATTGCGCCCAATCGTATAAACTTTTATCTGTTCGCCATATTTGCTTTCAAAAAGTGCACGAGCACCTTCTTTTCTCGCTTCATCCAAAGTCATAATTTCCATCGTAACAGGCAAATCTTCTTTTATCTTTTGATTTACAATGTCTTCAACCTTTTTAATTTCTTCTTGTGTCATTGGACGGTCAAAAGTAAAGTCAAAGCGCATTCTTTCGTTGTTGATATTTGAACCTTTTTGAGCAACTTTTTCGCCCAAAACATCTATTAAAGCCTGCTGCAAAAGGTGAGTTGCGGTGTGGTACTTTGTTGTGATATCAGACTGCTCTGCAAGACCACCCTTCGCTTTTCCTGCATCTAAAGTTTTTGACGCTTCCTGATGTTTTTTTTCTGCAACTTTAAATCCTTCAATATCGACTGTAAATCCATTTTCTTGTCCCAATTCTTGAGTGAGTTCCAGAGGATAACCGTAGGTTTCGTAAAGATTGTATGCAATTTTTCCAGAGATTATCTTTTTAGGGTTTTTCATGAGGTTTGGAAGGAGTTTTTGGAATTCAGCTTCTCCCTTTTTTAAGGTAAGACGGAATTTTTCTTCTTCCGCAGTCAATTCAGATTTTATCTTAGAAGAATTCGCTTTGAGTTCTGGATAAGCGATTTTAAAATTTTCGATAACAGAATCTGCAACTTCTGCCAAAAATGCTTTTTCAATTCCGAGTTTCATTCCGTGGCGAACTGCACGGCGAATCAAACGGCGCAAAACATAGCCTGCACCAACATTTGAAGGAGAAATTCCTTTTGGATCTCCAATTATAAAAACAGAAGCGCGGCTGTGATCTGCAATTATGCGAACAGATCTATCTTTTTCTGGATTAGAACCGTATTTGTAAGAGGAAAGCTCTTCTATTTTTGCGATTATAGGCTGGAAAACTTCTGTAAGATAAACGGAAGTTTTTCCTTGCAAAATGCAATTTGTGCGTTCAAGCCCCATGCCAGTGTCTACGTTCTTTTTTGGAAGCGGAACTAAAGTCTTTTCGTCAACTCGGTTAAACTGCATGAAAACGTTGTTCCAGATTTCCATCCAATTTGCGCTGTCGGTCGCTTTATTTGAACCAACAGGAGGCACGCCTTCTCCAACCCAATAAAAAATTTCTGTATCAGGACCACAAGGACCTGTTGGACCTGCTGCCCACCAGTTATCGCTTGCAGGAAGATATGCGATTTTATCCTCACTCATTCCAACGCTCTTCCATGCTTCAACAGCTTCGTCATCGCGAGGAGCATTTTCGTCACCTTCAAAAACTGTTACTGAAATTTTTCTAGGATCGAGTGCAAGCCACTTTGGAGAAGTTAAAAATTCATAAGAAAAAGCGATTGCTTCTTTTTTAAAATAATCGCCCAATGACCAGTTTCCTAGCATTTCGAAAAAAGTAAGGTGGCTTGGGTCTCCCACTTCTTCTATATCACCAGTTCTAACGCATTTTTGATAGTCCGTAAGCCTAGTTCCAGCAGGATGTTTTTCTCCCAAAAGATAAGGAACGAGAGGATGCATTCCAGCAGTTGTAAAAAGAACCGAAGGATCATTTTCCGGAATCAACGACTGTCCGGAAATTTCAACATGATTTTTTGATTTAAAGAATTCGATATATTTCGAACGTAATTCGTTGGCAGTCATATCGGAACATTTTATTGAATTGACTTTACAATTTCAATAGAAGTCCTGTTTTACAAAGGTTGTAGCAACTATTCATCTGTTTTTCTAACTTCTGTCTTTTTTAAAATAATGGGCTGCGTTTCTGTTGGAAAAAATCCGCTGGGATTAACAACTACAGGTTGCAAAATCAAAGTGTCGGTATCATCAAGCAAAATTTCATTCAGGTTTCCGTTACGAAGGGTTTGTGTTTTTGTTATCTTTGCAAAAGAAATCGAATAATATCCGTTAAAATATTTTGATGAAGTTTCACTTTTAAACTGAAGTACATTTGATGAAGAAATTTTATTTACTAAAAAACGCCCTTTGTCTTTTATTTTTTCTCCATCGACAGAATATCCATCTTTTGTAAAAACGATATAACTCAAATCGCCAGAAAGCCACGCCTGCCCTTCCACAAGTCTTTTTATTGCATTTTCGCCTTGCAATGTTACGCTGCCCAAAACTTTATCGACCGATTTTTCTGAAAGTTTTTTGTAATTTCCATCCCAAAGTGTGTTTTCGCCAATTATCATGCGGACATCATCTTGAATTCTAACTCGAATTTCATCGACATTGACCAGCGAAATATCAAATCGCCTTTGCAAATTTTCTATAGATTTGTTTACGGAAGAAAAATAAATTCCGTTTCGCCTTAAATTTGAATTCAACCAGGAATAAACTTCTTCGCTGTCTTCATAGTGAAATATTATCTCTTGGTTTTGATAGTTAAAGAAAATGTATCGCATTACAGAGCCTGTCATGTCTGTCTTGTACCAAAGCCCGTCCAAAAATTCTGCAAAAGTGGCAACCGTTCCATCCTGAATGCGCTCTAATTCGCGCGCTGCAATTTTGCTTCCTGTAACTTTAATTTGACGCACAGAGACATATTTGCCTTCATCTTCGTTCCAGTCGTAAAGGGTTTGAATCTGGTCGAGGCTTGTAGAATCTTCAGAACTGTCGGAAGAATAAACCCACACAGGAAAACTCGCTGCTCTTGTTCTGCTCAATTCATACGCTTCATTGCGTTCAAATTGCTGAATAAAGATTGTTCCGTCGGACTCAAAATCAGCTATCTTTGTTAATACGAATTCATTTTTTTTGTTTCTGCTTCCATTAAAAATGCAAAGCACGGAATTTCCGTTATCCATAATTCCCTGATACACGAGCGAATTTTTGTGATTTCCTATTACGTCTAAACTTGTGCAGGCAAAAGTTCTTGTCTGGCTAACATTTGTTGTTATTAAAACTGCGCGCAGATACGATGAAGTTGAAGGATTGTAAAGCCCAACGATTAACGAAATAAACGGACTTTTTGAAGTTTTTACGATATTTATCTGATCATCAAAACCGTCGCCGTCTATATCCATTGTAACTACGCTGAGCAGAGTTTCGTCGTTTGCAAGTTCTATAAACGATTTTTGAACAGAATCTTCGTATTCGTTACCATCGTTTTCGCCTTGAGTTTTTTGAGAATCCACAACAGGCGTTACAACTCTCGCCCTAGATATAGAAGAATCCTTGTTAAAAATATTTCTCCCAATTAAAAAGAGCGCAAGAAAAGTGGCAACCAATATAAATACTACGGGAATTGTTCGTTTCATACTGTGGCGATTATACATTTTTTTAAGATTTACATTCAACGAAAAAATCATTAAGAAAATCTTACGTTTTGTTATCATAAATTGACATTATTTTTCATTTCAATACAATCACTTTCCTGATGAATAAGAATATTGAAATTTTTGAAACGATGCCTGTTCCAAAAGCAGTGCTAAAATTTGCTCTTCCGACAGTTGTGAGCATGATTGTTGCAGTCTTTTATAATATGGTGGACGCATTTTTCGTAGGCCAGACAGGCGACCCTAGTCAATTTGCAGCGGTAAACGTTGCAACTCCAGTTTTTATGTTTTTGATGGCGGCTGGAAACATCTTTGGGATGGGAGGCTCTTCGTTTATAAGCCGTGCCCTTGGAGAAAAAAATTACGAAAAAGTAAAAAATATTTCATCATTTTGTCTGTATGCAGGAATCGTTACAGGAATTCTTGGCGGCGCATTGATTCTTTTTAAGATGCCTTCGATTTTAAAATTGATTGGAACAACGGAAACAACTTTTTCTTACGCAAGCCAATATTTGAGCATAATCGCTTTGGGAGGACCTATAATTGTGCTTTCAACCGCATACACAAATATAGTCCGTGGCGAAGGTGCTGCAAAAAATTCGATGATTGGCATGATGGCCGGAACCGCGATTAACATTGTATTGGACCCAATATTCATTTTAAAAAGTTTTTTAGGAATTCCCGGTCTTAATATGGGCGTCGCAGGGGCAGCCATTGCAACTTTAATAGGCAACGCTGTAACTCTCATAATCTATCTTGCTCACTCGGCATCCAAAAATTCATCGCTTTCGTTAAAACCAAAATTCTTTACGATGCGGCAAAATATTTTTACAGGAGTTTTTTCGATTGGACTTCCTGCAAGCCTTACAAACATTTTGATGAGTTTGAGTTCTATCTTAACGAACAATCTTCTAGCATCGTATTACAGCGTAAAAGTAACTTCGGAAAAACTGCTTCCACACATAACAACCTTTATCGATAACGCTGCCGTTTATGGCGATATTCCAACGGCTGCGATGGGTGTTGCATTAAAGGTAAATATGCTTGCGATTTTTATTCAGTTGGGAATCGGAATGGGAGTTTCGCCTTTAATCGCCTACAACTTTGGCTCAAAAAATTATTCGAGAATGAACAGTTTTATGAAGTTTGCAATATTGTTAAACGTTATAACAGGTGTTGCCCTTACAGGAATGTACATCGTATTTGCAAAGCAGATAATAAATATATTTTCAAAAAATCCTGCGGTCGTATCTTTAGGCGTTGATATGATTTATGCGCTTATGACTTCTATTCCGTTTATTGGAATAATGTTTGTAATAAACTTTACATTCCAGGCGATAGGAAAGGGATTTCAATCTCTAGTTCTTGCGGTAAGCAGACAGGGAATCGTTTTTCTTCCTGCAATACTTTTGATGAACCACTTTTTTGGACTTTCGGGAATAATATTTGCACAGCCTATTGCAGACGCTATTTCGGTTATAACTGCAGTCTTGATGTTTGCCTTTATAAGCAAAAAATTTAAAACCTCGTCAAAAACATCACAATAATTTTACAAAAAATCGCTGTAAGAGTGAGATAAAATCGTAATTGCATAAAAAGCAACAACCGATTTAAAATATCTCACTTTACGCAATCACCTTCTTATCCTATACTCTGTTCATATATGGTCGTTCTCGCTTCGCTGTGAACGGCTGACTAAAAATTCGTTTCGAAAGTTGAAACTTCCTTCAACGACTTTTTATAGGAGAAAAAAAAATGGGTGAAAATTATTTTAATTCAATTCCTTGGCGCGAGGCTCGCCTTCAGTTAGGTCACTGTCGTTCTATGGCACAAGAAGAATTTGCAGACGGAGTTAGCGCTCTAAAAGGCAAAAAAATCGTAATAGTAGGCTGCGGCGCGCAGGGCTTAAATCAGGGACTTTGCTTGCGCGATTCTGGTTTGGACGTTTCATACGCACTTCGCGAAAGCGCTATAACAGAAAAAAGGCAGTCGTGGAAAAACGCTACAGAAAACGGTTTTAAAGTTGGCACCTATGATGAACTCATTCCAACGGCAGACTTAGTCGGAAACCTTACTCCAGACAAGCAGCACTCCGCTGTAATAAACGATGTTATGAGCAAAATGAAAAAAGGTTCTGCACTCTGGTATTCCCACGGATTTAATATCGTAGAAGAAGGAATGCAGATAAGAAAAGACATAACCGTAGTTATGTGCGCACCAAAAGGTCCTGGAACAGAAGTATGGCACGAATTCCAAAGAGGTTTTGGAGTTCCGGATTTAATCGCAGTTCATCCAGAAAATGACCCAGAAAACAAAGGTTGGTCTTATGCAAAAGCACTCGCAGTTGGAATGGGTGGTTCAAAAGCTGGCGTTCTTGAATCTTCATTTGTTGCAGAAGTAAAATCCGACTTGATGGGCGAGCAGACAATTCTGTGCGGTATGTTGCAAGCTGGCACAATCGTATGCTACGACAAGATGATAAGCGAAGGTCTTTCTCCAGAATACACGACAAAATTTTTGATGCACGGCTGGAATGTAATTTCTGAAGCGCTCAAATGGGGTGGAATTACAAATATGATGGATCGCCTTTCTAACCCTGCAAAAATCAAGGCAAACGAACTTTCAGTTCAGCTTAAAAAATTGCTCACACCGCTCTATCAAAAACACATGGACGATATAATCTCTGGCAAATATTCTTCTACAATGATGAAAGACTGGGCAAACAAAGACCACGATCTTTTAACCTGGCGCGAAGAAACTGGAAAACTCGCTTTTGAGTCAACACCAGAATCAAGCGAAGAGATAACTGAACAAGAATATTTTGACAAAGGAATTTTGCTCGTTGCAATGGTGAAAGCCGGTTGTGAACTTGCATTTGAAACTATGGTTGACGCAGGAATAAAAGAAGAATCCGCATATTATGAATCTTTGCACGAAGTTCCTCTTATTGCAAATTTGATTGACCGCAAACGCCTCTACGAAATGAACCGCGTAATTTCTGACACAGCAGAATACGGTTGTGCGTTATTCTCAAACGCAGCAGTTCCACTTTTGCAAAAAGAATTTATGCCAAAAATTCACACAGATGTAATCGGCAAAGGTCTTGAATTAAAAGATTCAAATGTAAACAACGTAGCACTCGTAAATGTTAATTCACAAATCAGAAATCATCCTATCGAAATCGTAGGTCGTAAACTTAGAGAATATATGACTGCAATGAAGCCTTTAATCGACTAAATCGAAAAATAGCTTCGATAAATGATAAACTAAATGAAGTGTAAAAATGATTTTGCACTTTGTTTTAATTGGACTGTCCTGCAATCAAAACTTGAAAACGGACAGTCCTTTTTTATTTCAATTTATTTTATGCGGTTATTTTGATAAAAAATGTGGCGGGAAAATAAGACCAGATTTCAAAATGCTTGTACGAGAAAAAATAAATCAGTCGTCGCCAAACTTACCGTGAAGAATCAAAGGATTTTGATTTTCATCATCCTTTTTATCTTCGCTTTCATCATCGGAACCGCTAAAATTTTCTTCAGAAGAAAAATCTTCTTTGTATCTTGTCTTAACCGTCATTTTGGATTTTATTTCGTCTAAAGCAGGATTAAAAGCCCTTAGAATACTTGCAAGCGTTACAAGGATTTTTTTATCAGCATCCTTACACTGAATGAGTTTTTCATACGCATTGTAAATCAATATGTATGAATGATTTAAATTTGTGTATTCGGCGTTGTAAACATCAACCTTTTTCATAAGTCAACTCTCCTTAAAAATTCTTTTACGGCATTCAGGTTTTCAATTCCACATAGCCTGCCTTCATCATACACCCTTTGCAGACTTTGCGGATTTAATTCTGCACGGCCGATGTTTAAATCGCTTTTTGGGCATATCGCAAGACAAAAACCTTGTTTTTCGCGTTCAAAAACATAATCTCGTTCTGCGTTATAAACTTCATGCCTTTTAAACCACGCTTCTTTTACAAGCGGATATTTTCTGAGAGCAAGGCTTGCTATGAGTTTCGAATGAGAAGCTTTTTTTACAAAACCTTTTGGCTGAGTCAAAATCACAACATTTTTTTGATAACCTAAATCTTCAAAGGCTTTTAAAGGAATTGAATCTGTAATTCCGCCGTCGAGCAATTCATTGCCATCAATTTTAACCACGCGGCTAACTATAGGAAGCGAGGCACTCGCACGCAACCAGTCCATTTCGCTTGCGACGCAGGTTTCTAATTTTTTGTAGATTGGTTTTCCTGTTTTGCAGTCGCTCACAACGCAATAAAATTCCATTGGATTTTCTTTGTAAGTTTTAAAGTCGAAGATGTCCAGTTCTTGAGGTAAAGTCTTATAGCAAAATTCGGCACCGAATAAATCGCCTGTCAGAAGAAGATTTTTTAGAGAACAATATCTTTTGTCTTTGCCATATTTTTTATTGTAGCGAAGTGCTCTTCCTTGCTGCTTGGATTTATAATTGCAGCCAAAAGTTGCTCCAGCGCTAACACCTATTGCTCCGTCAAATTTTATATCGTTTTCTAAAAATACGTCGATTACGCCAGAAGTGAACATTCCGCGCATTCCACCGCCTTCTAAGACAAGTCCATTTTTCATAATTTATTTCTCTATAGAATTTTCTGCGGCTTCCAATGTGTTGTACATCAGCATCGCGATTGTCATAGGTCCAACTCCGCCTGGAACAGGAGTTATAAAACTCGCTTTTTCCTTTATCTGTTCAAAATCGGTGTCGCCAATCAATCTAAAGCCGCTCTTTTTTGTTGAATCTGGAATTCGGTTGACTCCAACATCTATAACAACCGCTCCGTCTTTTACCATATCGCCAGTAACCGTATGCGGATGCCCAGACGCTGCAACTATTATATCCGCCTGCAAAGTAAGCTCTTTAAGATTTTTTGTTCCAGTGTGGCACATCGTAACGGTACAGTTTATATCTTTTCTCGAAAGCAAAAGCGAAACTGGTTTTCCAACGATATTTGACCTTCCTATAACAAGTGCGTGCTTGCCGCTGGTTTCTATGCCAATTTCTTTGAGCAGTACGATTATTCCGTGCGGAGTGCAAGGCAAAAACGCTTTTTTACCGATAACAAGATTTCCAACATTTACAGGATGGAAACCGTCAACATCTTTTTTTGGGTCAATCTTCGTTATAACTTTGTCTTCGTCAATGTGTTTTGGAAGCGGCAACTGAACTAAAATTCCGTGAACGCTTGGGTCGTCATTCAATTTGTCTATTAAAGCCAAAAGTTCTTCTTCGCTCGTATTTTCCGGCAAAACTTCTGAACGGTCTTTCATGCCTGCTTCTGCCAAAGCCTTTCTTTTTCCTGTAACATAACTTACCGATGCTGGATTTTCGCCAACAAGGACAACGGCAAGACAAGGCGTTATTCCCTTTGCTTTTAAATCTGCAACTTTTTCTGCAACTCCCTGCCTAACTTGCAAAGCAATCTGCTTTCCGTCGATAACCTGTGCGCTCATTTTTGTACCTCTTTATTTTTTATGTAACTAATTCAAGTCAAGGGCTGTTATATGATTGTTGAAATGCAGCCTAAAAATCGGTTAATATTTTGCTTTCAAACTATATATACTTTTTTATAAAATTGCTATTGATTGTGCAAAACAGTTTTTGGTTATGGGAGATTCGATGAAAAAAATACTACTTCTGCTCTGCTCTGCTTTATTTATGATGAATTATGCATTTTCTCAAAATTCATCTACAGACGATGAAGAAAAAAGCGGCTTTTCTGCTGAATATAAGATGAACGAACCTGGCGACCAGTTTATAAACATTGGGTTAATGGTAACATTTCCGCTAAACTTTGGAGGAACTTTTCCGCTGTATAGAGATGGTCAACTTTCCACTGGTGGAGCAGGCTTGATAGGCTACCACAGATTTATAACTTCAAACTTTGCAGTGGGTTTTGATATAAGTTTTGGCTATAATCCTACGATAGGACAGAACATGTTCACTTATGTGCCTTTTACATTTTGCTTTACATACCAGCCAACCTACAAGAGATTTGAATTCCCAATTTCGCTTGGAGTTGGAGCCGCTGTGGAAAGTTATCTGAACAGAACTTATTTTCCAGGATTTGTGCTAAAACCTGAATTAGGAATTTTTTACAGAGTAACGCCGAGTTGGTCTTTCGGGACAAAAGGAAATTATCTCTATATGCCACAGTGGTATAGCGATTCTTCAAAAAACGATGTGGGTTATTTTTCTTCTATTGTAGTAGCAGCTCGCTACCATTTCTAAATAAAAAGGATACAAAAAAAATGAAAAATAAAATTCTAAGAATCTTACACCTTTCGATAATTTTAAGTTTTGCACTCGCGTTCTTTTCTTCATGCTCAGGAGTTATATTTGACACAATACGCGAAGAAGTAAAACTTTCTGATGCACAAATTGGCGGCGATGTAAACCTGCTCATAAGACATACCGCTTCGGGCAGCGAATATCTTTATATTTGTTTAGGGAATATTTGGAAAAAGGATGTAAACGATGCAGTAACAAGCGGCGGAACATACAACGACACCTTAAAATCGTACACTGGAAATTGGGAAAAAATCTCAAACCCCGGAAACTTCATAACAAGCATCGCTTCTGCATACAATTCACTAACAACAAAAAACGAACTTTATGCGATGTCTCTCTACATAAAATCTGTAGATAACGATGGCGAAAATAAACCTCAATCATGGACTGTTTATTATTCAGCAGATAACGGCGCCTCTTGGCAAACAGTTACCTACACAAACACAACACTCGGAACCGTTGTTACAAAACCTTCCACGAGCAAAAGTCAAAAATTTGCAGTCTTTGGAACAAACACTCCAAAAACTCAAAACAGAGCAGCGTTCTTAAACCTCGACGGAACAATATTTCGTCTGGAAGGTGGAAAGGCGACACAAATAAGCGCAAGCCCATCATACAAATTTGAATCTTTAAGCGATTCAAGTGCAAGCATATATGCAAATGCAATAAGCGTTGCAACTTTTGACGGCTCAACATTTTATTTTTCTTCTAGCAGTGCAATAACCTCAAACGAATCTCGAAATACAGCGGCAACCCACCTGTACGCAGCAAGCGGAAGCACAACTTATTACAGGGCGGTTTCAGACTCAGCATGGACAGCAAAAAAAGTACTCTCAGCTTCAATCTATTCAATAGCGTCAACTTCTGGAAAACTTCTCTGCGGAACAAGCGATGGCTTGCAAGCGATAAACACGAACTCATCTTCCGAGCCAGACTCTTCGACCAGCACAGCAAAAAACGCATCTTCCACGCTTTCTTCTTATTATCAAGTTAGAAACGTGCTCGCAATCGACCCTTCAAAAACCGACACAGCGACCGACCTTTACGCCTCAACAGATTTTAAGGGACCTTCAAAAAGCACAAGCGCAACCTTCCAGAATGTCGGACTTTGGGCATATTACCCTGGACGCGACAAATGGAACAAAGAATAGAATTTGCGTTTTTCTAATTTATATAGAGCAAGCCACTATAAAAAACAAGACTGATTTTTTCGGTCTTGTTTTATTTTTTAATCCCGCTTTGCAGGGCTCCGGCGTCAAAGCGCCTACGTTGCGTTGCAACGCGTCCCGCGCCCTTACAATCGGGGCTAAGAATTTTACTATCCGCAAAATGCAACCTAAAAACTTGCAATAATTATCGACAAAATCTTAATTTTTGTTCTCTTCTGAGTTTTTAGTTTTTTTATGTTAAACTAATCTTCTATGAGTGATTTATTTGACGCTTCAAAACTGCAAAAAGAACCTCTTGCTGCTCGGCTTAGGCCTCGTAACCTTGACGAATTTATTGGGCAAGATCACATTGTTGGCAAAGGAAGGCTCTTACGCAGGGCTATTGCTGCCGACCAGCTTACTTCTGTCATATTCTATGGGCCTCCCGGTTGTGGCAAAACAACTCTGGCTAAAGTCATTGCAAATCATACAAAGTCAAATTTTATAACTTTAAATGCTGTCCTTACTGGTGTTGCAGAAATTCGCACGGCTATAAAACAGGCAGACGACTATTTTAAACTTTACAGCAGGCACACTATCCTTTTTGTCGATGAAGTTCACAGGTGGAATAAAGCTCAACAGGATGCGCTTCTTCCCTGGGTCGAAAACGGAACGATAATTCTGATTGGTGCAACGACAGAAAATCCGTTTTTTGAAGTAAACAAAGCGCTGGTTTCTCGAAGCAGGGTTTTTCAATTAAAACCGCTTACAAAAGAAGACCTCATAAAAGCGGCCCATTTTGCATTGAGCGATTTGGAACGCGGTTATGGGCACTGGAATGTTCAATTTGAAGAAGGTGCACTAGAACACCTTGTAGACACAGCAAATGGCGACGCTCGTTCTCTATTAAACGCAATTGAGCTTGCTGTAGAAACCACTCCTGAAAAATGGGATCCATACAATGCAAATCCTCTGCCACCGTGGGGAAGCACGATAAAAATTTCTAAAGAGGTTGCAGAAGAGTCGATTCAAAAAAAAGTTGTTCTATACGACAGGGACGGCGACTATCACTACGATATAATTTCTGCATTCATAAAATCTTTGCGAGGACGAGACCCAGACGCTGCAATGTACTGGCTTGCAAGGATGGTAAAAGCAGGCGAAGATCCTCATTTTATATTCAGGAGAATGTTAATTTCTGCCTGCGAAGATACAGGTCTTGCAGACCCTTATGCTATAGGAGTTGTAACAAGCTGTGCAGACGCTTTTGACAGGGTTGGCTTACCCGAAGGACGCTATCACTTAGCGCACGCGGCTTTGTATCTTGCAACCTGCCCAAAGTCAAATTCGAGCATGGCATTTTTTGATGCACTTTCGAGCGTGGAAAAAGACGACGCACAAGTTCCTAATCATCTAAAAGACTCCAGCAGAGATGCAGAAGGTTTTGGTCACGGCGAAGGCTATCTTTATCCGCATGCGTACCGCGACCACTGGGTTGCTCAGCAATATTTGCCTTCGAGCCTTGTTGGCAGAGTTTTTTATACGCCGTCGCAACAAGGATACGAAGCAAAAATACGAGAAGAAGTTTTAAGCAGGCGAGAGATTCAAATCTCTATGATTTTGCAAGGCTTACCTCCAGAAAACAGCGATACGGATTCTTCTTGGGGAATGCATCCTCGTCCACATTTTGCAGAAGATTTTGAAAATCCAATAGGCGAATGGTGGATAAACAAAGCTTTTGATAAAAACACGACTGTAAAAGAAGAAAATCTAACTTTTACTCCCACAAATCAAAGAAAAGAAAGCGCTTTAGATAGAGCAGAAAAAGCTTGGCGGAGCAGACTTGACTCCAATAAAGCAGAAATTTTAACAACTATCCGCGATGCAATGATTCAACTTGCAGACTTAAGTCGCCATACTAGAAGCCTAATATGGAACGCAGACGATTCCCTTTTGCTTTGGGAAGTCAGCAGGAAAACTCCAGAAGGAGCAACAGCAGGTTTGTGCTTTAGCCAAAGGGGGCTTGAAATTTTAGAGCAATACGGAAGAACTTTGGACAATCTCGACAAGCCTTTTCTTATGTTGCGCCCACAGTCTTTGCAAAACTACTTAAACGCAGAAGTGTTCCAAAAAGTTTTAGAAAATTACAGTGAAAACGGAATAATCTTTGATAGGATTTTTTTTAGAGACCCTTTTGCAAGCCAGGATAGTGCCGATGTTTTAGCTTATTCGTTTTCAAAACTTTCCAGTACGCTTGTACCTAAAAATATGCAGGTTATAATCTCGCAGAAGATTCCTTGTAAAGGACAAAAAATTTCTGCTTTGATTTACAACCAGATTCTTACAGAAAGCACAAGGCAGAGTTTTTCTTCGATTCTAAAAAAAATGGAAGATGCTGAAAACGATTTTTTTAACGACAACGAAAATCCACTTTTTAACTGGAATGAAAAATCTATACGCAAATCATTTGAAGATAAGGGATTTTCTGTAAGAGCTGCTTCTAAGGTTATATGCGAAAAAAGACAGATAACCGAAAACGAAATAAACCGTTGGTTTGACGTAAAATCATCTTCGTATGGAAGCACCATGAATATTGCTCTTGGCGAAGAAGATTTAAATAAAATAAAAAACCTTTTGCTTTCTGCTTGCCAGAACACGATATTCTCGTGGAATTCTATAATTGAGTTTATGAGCGTTTCTGTGATAAAGTAAAAGCACATTGCAGATTCAATCGCGTTAGTGTATGTAGCCATGGCAAAGCCAGCCACCGCAGTGATGAGCGAAACAAAGTTTTGCGAAGAACGAGGAGGCCGAGCGCATAGCGAGTGGCGGAACACACGACCTGCAGAATGCAGGGAACGCACAAAAAAAAAACAGGAGCATTCAAATGAATTTTATCTTTTTAGGTCCTCCAGGCGCTGGCAAGGGAACTTTGGCAAAGGAAGCCGCAAAATCTTTTAGCATTCCACACATTTCAACTGGCGACATATTCCGCGAAAACATTAAAAACGGAACCGAACTTGGAAAAAAAGCAAAGGCTATAATCGACGCTGGAGGTTTGGTTAGCGATGAAATAACGATTGACCTTGTAAAAGACAGGCTTTCTAAACCAGACACCAAAAACGGCTACATTTTGGACGGATTTCCGAGAACAATTCCTCAGGCTAAAGCATTGGACGAATTTGCAAGCATAGACGCCGCTGTAAATTTTGACATTGCAGACGAAGCTGTTGTAGAACGCTTGGGAGGAAGGCTTTGTTGCAGAGATTGCGGACAGATGTATCACATAAAATTTAATCCGCCAAAAATCGAAGGCAAATGCGACAAATGTGGTGGTGAACTTTATACTCGCGATGATGACAGTGCAGAAAGCATTAAAAATCGCCTTGTTGTTTACAGGCAGTCGACTGCACCGCTTATCGATTTTTATAAAGATAAAGGAAATTTGGTGAATATAGACGCTCGTCCTGCTCCTGAAAAAGTTTTGGAAGAGTTTAAATCAAAATTTGCAAAATAAGGATGAGAGCTGGCAAGGTTTTATGCCGGCTTTTTTTTTGAATTTTTAGATTGTGCTGAGATTTGAGCCTGTAAAAACTAAAATAAAGCGTTACAATCGTTGAATAATTCTTTTTGTCGGAGAGTAAAAATTGAAAAAGGTTTTGACCGCATCTTCTAATAAAATAGTTATAGACACTGTAAAAAATGCCTGCAAGGTTTACAACAATTACTTTGAGGCCGACATCTACAGCGATACAGAGCAGATTATAAACTACATAGACTATCAAATTCCAGAAATCAAAGTTATCGATTTTTCGTGTGCGGATATCGATGCAAATAGAATTCTTTCCACGATAAAAGAAGATCCTTGGCTGCACTTTGGCGGAATAATTGCGGTTTGCAGCGACAGAAAAACTTTTGAAGAATTAGAAGCAAAAAAAGATATAAACATAGTTTCCATTCAGAAAATAGACGATTTTGCAAAGCACTTTAAGCGATTGCTCAGAATTCTCTGGCAAAATCAGCAGTTTTTGTTTAACCGTGGGATGCAGGATTTAATTGGGGCAGAAGGAAACGGAAGCTTTGTTTGCGGTAACGATTCTATAGACATACGCTTTTACACAAATTTTTTGGTAACCTATCTGTACAACGCAAACCGCATTTCATCCGAAGAACGATTTAACTTGCAGATGACTTTGATGGAACTTTTGACAAATGCCTTGGAACACGGAAACCTTGAAATTTCATACGAAGATAAGACTAAATGGATGAAACAAGGTGGCGATATTTTGCAACTGATTGCCACACGAGCAAAAATGCCGCAATTTGCAAACAGGCGCATTCACATCTCATATTCTATTGGAAAATCTACTTCCACTTTTACGATTAAAGATGACGGCAACGGTTTTGACTGGAGAAGTAGAACAAAACAGGCTTCCGATACAGAACTTCACGGTAGAGGGATAAATCTTTCAAAACAACTAGTGCAAAAACTTTCTTATAATGAAAAAGGAAATCAGGTGAGTTTTGAAATTAAAAATCTTAGAAACTCCATAAATAACTTTCCGGTAATGTTTAAACCGTTTGAAACTATCGCTTACAAAAACAAGCAGGTTGTATTCAGGCAAAACGACCCAAGCAATGACCTTTACTTTATAGTCGCAGGAAGATTTGCTGTATATTCACAAAAAAAACTCGTTTCGGTGCTAACTCCAAACGATATGTTCATAGGCGAAATGGCGTTTCTTTTAAATGACCGCCGCTCTGCAACTGTAGTGAGCGTGGACGACTGCAAATTGATAAAAATTCCAAAACAGGCTTTTCTTTCTTTGATAAGGCGAAATCCTCACTATGGAATTTTTCTTTCTAAGATGCTCGCGCAGAGGCTTGTAAAACAGACTTCCAAAACGCTTGCACTTTCTAAACAACTAAAAGAAATCTCAGAAAATCCCAATTAAAAAAATATAGAAATATGTCTTTAAATTGCAACGAAATAGATTTGATTTTACAGGAATTAGACTTAAAAGGCTCATTCATACAAGAGATAGTCCAACCGTCGTTTGATTCACTGGCTTTGTACACATACAAACCGTCTCTTCCAAAAACCGTTTTTATAAGCCTTCTGGCAGGCGAATGCAGATTGAACGAAGTTAAAAGAAAAATCACGAAAAACGAAAAACCGCTTCGCTTTAACGAACTTTTGCGTTCAAAATTAAAAGGTTCAAGAATAACCGACTGCAAGCAGATAAATAAGGACAGGATAATAAAAATTTCGCTCTACCGCGAAGGCACAATTTTTGTAATGCCGCGCGCACAGGAAAAATTAGCGAAAAAAAACACTAAAAATATCGAAGAAGAATCCAGCGAAGAATTAGACCTTTACATAAGGCTCTGGTCGGGTGCAGCAAACATATTTTTATGCAACAAAGATGGAACAATCCTCGACTGTTTTTACAGAAGACCTGCAAAACACGAAGTTTCTGGCGAAAAATTTAAAATCGATGAAATCGAAAATCAAACACAAGCCGACAAAAAATCAGCAAAACAAGCTTTCCAAAAATTTAAAGTGCGGGATTTTTTAGACCTGCCCGAAAATCTTTCGTTTAACGAAAAAATAGATCTGTTTTACAGCCAGGCCAATGCAAAATCATCATTAAAAAACCTAAAAGAGCAGGCAGAGAAATGGTACAACACACACAAAAGCCGCCAGACCTTAGCCTTAGAAAAATTAGAAAACAAGCGAAAAGAATTTTGCAACAGCGAATTATGGAAAAATCAGGGTGATTTAATCCTTTCAAATTCCTACATATTCACAGAAAATCCAGCGCAAATTGCAGACGGATATTTGGAATGCTTGGATTTTCAAAATCAAAAAACTGTGCGAATAAAGATTGATCCAAAAAAATCTCCTCACGAAAATGCTAGTTTTTATTACGAAAAATACAAAAAACAAGCAAATGCGCTGGAAGAACTTGAACACGACATTGCACTCGCAAAAAAAACGATAGAAGAACTTGAGAAACAGTATTCTAGAATGCTCAAAGAAGAAAATCCTGTAAAGTTGGAGCAGATTCTAAGAAAATCCCAAAAGCCAAAACAGCAGGAAAAACAAGAGCGTCCTGGGCTTTCCTACCAAATTAGTGGCTGGACAATTTTTGTTGGACGCGATTCAAGCGAAAACGATGAACTTTTGCGTCATTATGTAAAAGGTCCTGATTTTTGGTTTCACACGAGAGATTATGCTGGTGGCTATGTTTTTGTAAAAGCGCAAGCAGGAAAAACTCTCCCTTTGGAATTGATGCTCATTGCAGGAAATTTGGCAGTTTATCATTCTAAAGCACGAAAAAACGGTGAAGCAGATTTATATTACACACAGGTAAAGCATTTAAGGCGGGCAAAAAATGGCCCAAAGGGGTTGGTCTTACCTTCCAACGAAAAAAATATTCACATAAAACTTGATCAAACGATATTGCGAAAACTCGACGATGCAAGGCTTTGACAAAACCGTTCGATTCCTATAAAAAAATAAAATCAAAAATAAAAAGCGGTGAGAAATAAAATATGAAAATCAGCGAAATCATATCTTCAAAAAAAGTTACAATCTCTTTCGAAATATTCCCCCCAAAAAAACAAGATGATTTTTCTACAGTAAAACAAAGTGCAATGACATTAAGTGCAACAAAACCAGACTTTATAAGCATAACACATGGGGCAGGAGGTTCTACAAACAAAAATTCTGCAACGCTTGCACAAACCGTTCAAGATTCAGGAACAACAGCCCTAGCTCACCTTACATGCATACGCTCATCAAAAGAACAACTATTAAAAACAATCGAAGACTTTAAAACTCGCGGCATTACAAATGTTTTGGCATTGAGAGGCGACATTCCAAACGATTCGTTTGAAGGCGAAAATCTATTCCCTTCAGGATTGTTCCATGCCTCAGATTTAGTTTCAATTTTAAAAGAACAGGGATTTTGCGTTGGAGGTGCTTGCTATCCAGAAGGACACCCGGAAAGCGCAAACAGAGATTTAGATATAGAGAATTTAAAACACAAAGTCTCCGCTGGAGTAGATTTTTTAACAACGCAGATGATTTTTGATAACGATATGCTCTATTCATTTTTATATCGTCTGCAAAGTGCAAACATAAGAGTTCCCGTTTTAGCCGGAATAATGCCAATCACAAATGCAAATCAAGTAAAACGCATGGTAGACCTTTCAAATGCGTACATACCGCGCAAATTGCTTTCGTTCTGCGACAGATTCAAAAACGACAAAGAAGCAATGAAGCAAGCAGGAATAGCCTACGCAACCGACCAGATAATCGACCTGATTTCAAACGGCGTCCGCGGAATCCACATATACACGATGAACAAACCAGAAATCGCCCAAGCAATCTTAAAAAACATAGATTCAATAATAAAAGCCGTCAACGCGTAATTTTTCATGCGCCACAGGAGCACACCGCTACACTCGACCGTCTCTTGCTGCAATTCCTCGCCTTGCGGCTGCGGTATTTCCGCGACGATACGGGCTAAGATTGTTCGTGCAAAAATAGCCTCTTTTCTCGCTGAATAAAGGAGTTTGCATCAATTTACTAAGCAAGATTTTTCTATTAAACTCTGCTTGCCTATGAAAAAAGACTTTAGAGCTTACATAAAAGAAATGGTTTCAAAATCCCTTCCTGTATTTTTGGACGGCGGAATGGGAACTTTAATTCAGGAATTTGCTCCAAACGACTACGACATTCCAGAAGATGTAACTGTCGAACATCCACAAATAATTAAAAAAATACATTCGCTTTATCTTGAAGCAGGTGCAAATATTTTAACTGCAAACACTTTTGGAGTTCTGCCTTTAAAATTAAATTCAGCACGCTACACTACAGAACAATACATAAACGCTGCTGCAAAAGTCATGCAAGAAGCCGTAAAAGAAGCAGAACAAAGTGGAAACACAAATCCACACTATCTTGCCTGGGACACATCTCAAATTGGAAAACTCTTAGAGCCAATGGGCAGTTTAACTTTTGATGAAGCGTACGAAAATTACAAACAAGCCGCAATCCTCGCAGAAAAAGCGGGCTTCGATGTTGCCCTAATAGAAACCATGGCAGACCTTTACGAAGTAAAAGCGGCAGTTCTTGCGATAAAAGAAAGCACAAATCTTCCAATAATAGCAACAATGACTTTTCAAGAAAATTTAAGGACTCTAACAGGTGCAGATGTAAGAACCTGCGTAACCTATCTTGAATCCCTCCACGTAGACATTTTGGGGTTTAACTGCGGTGGCTCGCTAAAAGAAGGCGAACAGTTAGCAGAACAATTTTTGCGATATTCACACACGCCTGTGCTAATTCAGCCAAATGCAGGCATTCCCATTGTGCAAAAAGGAAAAACCGTCTTTCTTGTAAAACCAGAAGAATTTGCTCAAAGTCAAAATAAAAATCGCCAAAAAGGTGCGGCACTTTTGGGCGGATGCTGCGGAACTACGCCTGCCCATATAAAATCGCTCGTAGAATTGATTAAGATAGAACAAGGTTTTTCATCGCCTGCTTTAAAAGAAGAAGACAGCACTTGCGTCTGCTCTTACAACCAGACGGTGCAGATAGGCGGAAACGCAGGACCTGTTATAGTTGGAGAGCGAATAAATCCAACTGGCAAAAAAAAGGTAAAAGAAGCTCTGCTCGCCTGCGACATGAACTTTGTCTTAGCAGAAGCGGAATCGCAGATAAACTGTGGTTCACAAATACTCGATGTAAACGTAGGACTTCCAGGAATTGACGAAAGCGAGATGATGATAAAAGCGATAAAAAAATTGCAGTCGGCTTTTTCAACTCCGCTACAGATAGACTCTTCTGAACCACAGGTAATCGAAAAAGCATTGCGCTATTACAACGGCAAAGCGTTAATCAACTCGGTAAATGGCAAACAAGAAGTGATGGACAGCATTTTTCCGCTTGTAAAACACTACGGTGGAGCGATAGTCTGCCTTTGCATAGACGAAAATGGAATTTCTCCAACGGCAGAAGGAAGAGCAGCTGTTGCACGAAAAATAATTAAAGAAGCGCACAAATATGGAATTCCGACAAGGGACATAGTTATAGACACTTTAACTTTAACGGTGAGTTCCCAGCAAAAAGAAGCGCTGCAAACCTGCAAGGCAATTTCAATATTAAAAGATGAATTTGGAAGCCAAGGTTTAAAATTCATCCTGGGGGTTTCTAACATAAGTTTTGGACTTCCACGAAGAGATATAATCAATTCTCGTTTTTTTGCAATGGCACTTTACAGCGGACTCGACGCCTGCATAATAAATCCGTTGAGTCAGCCTATGACCGAAACTTTTTACGGTTACAGAGCTCTTGCAAATTATGACGAAAACTGCCTCGACTACATTGCGCGCTACAACGGAACAAATGCACCATTGTATGGCGTTAGCGCAGACGACATAAAAAAAACTGGTGGTGAAATTCCACAAAACAAGGTGCAAACTTTATCTCCAAAAAGCGAATACACGAGTTTGCCAGAAAATTTAAGCAAGGATGAAAAAAATTTAATCGATGTGATATACAAAGGTTTTAAAGATCAGTCCGCTCCAATAACAAAAAAAATGCTGGAGGACAAAACGGAGCCTGTTTCAATAATCGATCGCTGCATAGTTCCTGCGTTGGATATGGTCGGAAAAGATTTTGAAAAAGGCACAAAATTCCTTCCGCAACTTTTATTGAGTGCCGAAACTGTAAGTTGTGCTTTTGAAGTTATAAAAAACTTTTTAAAAGAAAGCGGCAACGAGCAAAAATCAAAAGGAACAATCGCAATTGCAACTGTCTATGGCGACATTCACGATATAGGAAAAAACATCGTAAAAGCGATGCTCGAAAATTACGGCTTTGCAGTTATAGATTTGGGAAAAAATGTTCCCGCGGAAAAAATTCTGGAAACTGTATTACAAAATGATATAAAACTTGTGGGCTTAAGCGCACTTATGACTACGACAGTTACAAATATGGAAAAGACGATTATATTTTTGCGTTCTTCTTTAAAAGAAAAAGGAAAATCTGTTAAAATATTCGTAGGCGGTGCCGTTTTAACAGAAGATTATGCAGCACAGATTGGTGCTGACTATTATTCAAAAGATGCAATGCAGTCTGTGGCAATCGCCAAGGAAGTCTTTAATGGGTAAAATGGCTGTATCACGACAACAAAAAAGAGATAACAAATTTGCAGAACGACCTCTCAAATCTTTTAATACGCTTTATGTTTATTTTAGGCTTTTAACTTCGTTTAGAACGCTAAAAGTTTCTGTAAGATTTTTATACACGGTTTTTGTAAACTATCTTGCACTTCAATTTTTAGAGAAATGGGGATTTTACAATATTCCTGTCGTAAAAGTAGACCATCCTCTCGACAAAAAAATTCCATTCACGCCTGCAAAAGTTTATGTCTATATGGATTTTGTTCCTCTTTTTTTAAGACCAGTCTCCATGTTACTACAGCGATACGGAATAAAAAAAGCCGCTCCTATCGCTAACGGATGGTTCTCGTCAACAGCAAAACTCTACAAAGAAGCCGGTCGAATGTACAAGCATACGCTTTCTACAACAGACCGTCCAATTTATAAGGAAAATTCTCACTTTAGAACGATTCACAGATTAGACCCACATTTTTTATGCGTTCCAAGCCTTCATATCGCTTTGATAGCGCTTACAACGGTTTTCTTTAAAAAGGAATTCAAACAAATCGGCTTGAGCGATGCGGAATCATTCCAAAAAAATACAGAAATCTACAACGAGGCGATAGAAATCGCAGAGGCTGTGCTCTACATAAAACAGCATTCTGTAAATTGCATCCCTTCGGCACTTTATATGACGACAAAACTTTTTCCAGAACTTTTTAGTCCGAACGATGCGACAAATTTTATAAACGATATGTTTTTAACCGCGCAAACCATAAGTCCAAAAGACTGCATGGCAATAAAAGAACACATATCGTTTATGTACGAAAGATTTTTACTTGAAGGAATTGGAGCAAACGACTGGCGAGAGCCTGTTATCCGCTGGATAGAAAATTACAAAGCTCCCGAAGAAAATACAGGTGAATAAAAATGTTTGAAGTTCGAGTAACAGACGATTTTGCAGCAGCTCATTTTTTGCGCGACTATCACGGAAAATGCGAAAACCTGCACGGTCACAATTATAAAGTTTACGTTCATGTAGAAGGTCGCACGCTAGACGACGGTGGAATGCTTTTAGATTTTACAGTTTTAAAATCGGCATTAAAACAAGTGCTTTCAAAAATAGACCACACAAATCTAAACGATATAAAAGAATTTGACCAAAACCCAAGCGCAGAAAAGATTGCAATGTACATCTACAACCAGATGCTCGTTCACTTAAAAGAAAAAAACATAGATTTGTCGCAAAACTCGCCGAGCGGAACAAAGATAAGCAAAGTAGACGTTTTTGAAACAGAACGCAACAGGGCGCGCTACAAGCCAGAATAAAAGATTGCAAAACTTCATTTTCAAACTGCACTTGTTGACTACACGCAAAATGCACTTGTTGAAACAACCTTTTCTTAACGCTAAAATATCGATATATGACAAAAAAATTATCAGACCTCTTGGGTTCTTTCGAACATACCTGCGTACTTTTTGACGGGAAAACGATAAATAACCATCCGACAAATCCTGAAATTTCAGATTTATTTTTTGACAGCCGCGACGTTACATCAGGCTCGCTGTTCTTTGCACTTCCTGGCACTCACACAACAGGCAACGCCTTTATCCCCAATGCAATAAAAAATGGAGCTGCAGCAATAGTTTTTCAAGACGAATTTGACGAGAAAATTCAAAACCAAATACAAAAAGCCTTAGCAGGAAGGAAAGAAACCGTTGCATTTTTGCGCACAGACGACAGCCGAAAAGCGATGGCGCCCATTTCTGCAACTTTTTACGACAACCCTTCAAAAAAAATCGCAGTAATTGGCGTAACAGGCACGGAAGGGAAATCTTCGACTGTAAGTTTTATCTGGCAGCTTTTGCGTTTAAACGGTCATAAAGCAGGCTTTATATCTACGGTTCAGTATTCTCTTGGAGAAGAAGCACAGCCAAATCCGCAGCACACGACAACTCCAGAGTCGCCAATCATTCAAAAGTATCTTGCTCAAATGGTAAATAACGGCTGCGAATATGCTGTTATAGAAACTTCAAGCCACGGACTTTCAGAAAAATTAAACCGCACAGGAAACATAGATTTTGACTGCGGCGTTTTTATGAATGTAACTTTGGAACATTTGGAATTCCACAAAACTTTTGAGCAGTACAGAAGCGATAAAGCAAACTTATTCAGAAACCTCGACAAAAACGACCACAAAAAGACGATACTCGGCAAACAGGTAACAGTTCCAGCGTTTGGGGTTGTAAACTTAGAAGACGAATCTGCAAGCTATTTTATAAACTCGACAAAACATCTGGTAATGGGCTTTACCACAGAAGGAAAAGCAGGCAAACAGGCGGTTCTCTTAGGCGAAGACCAAAAAACACTTCCTCCAATTCCTCCTGCAATCCCATACATCGTTGGCAGAAATATCGCAAGTGCAAGTTATGGACTTTCATTCAGCATAGCAGAACCAAATGCTGTCGACCAAAATTCAAAACCGCTCTCGCAAAATGTAATACACATAAAATCCAGCCTGCCTGGAGCATTCAACGCATACAACATAATGGCATCGCTTTTAGTTGTAAGCCGCATCACTTCAACTCCAATGGAAAAAGTGGCAGAAAAAGTCAAAGATTTAAAACCGATAAAGGGAAGAATGACGATAATCGACAAAAATCAGCCTTTCGAAGTAATCGTCGACTACGCACACACACCTTCAAGTTTCCAGACGATATTTCCACCAATCCGCCGCCATTGCAATGCACAGATAATTGCACTTTTTGGTTCAGGCGGAGAGCGCGACACAAAAAAAAGGCCGCTGCAAGGCGAAATAGCAGCAAAATTTTGCGACACAATCATCTTAACAGACGAAGACCCACGCCAGGAAGAAAGCCTTAAAATCTTAAACGACATAGCAGAAGGTGCAAAAAAAGCGGGTAAGATTCAAGACAAAAATCTCTTTCTAATACCCGACCGGCCGACTGCAATCAGAAAGGCGTTTACGCTTGCAGGCAAAGGCGACATCGTGCTTTTACTCGGAAAAAGCCATGAAAATTCAATAATCTACAAAGACGGTCCGCATCCTTACGACGAAATTTCAGAGGCAAAAAAAGCGCTGGAAGAGATGGGCTATTAAAATAAAAAGGAGCACAATGCTTTATCGCGACCAGCTTTTGCTCCAATTCCTCGCCGTCAAAATTGACGGCTGCGGTATTTCCGCGGCAATCTGGGCTAAGTTTTTACCTTTGCCCTCTTGCGCGTCAAAAAAATGTTGCACTCAGGCAATTACATTCAAACTTTAAAACATAAACAAAAAACAAAACAAAATCTGTTCAGGCAGGAGAAACAAAAATGGACATAACACTTATTTACGGCGGAAAATCTGGCGAACACGAAATATCGCTCGTATCGGCAGCAGCGGTCGCACGGAACATAAAAAAGGAACACAACATAACTTTAATCGCCATAACAAAAACAGGCAGATGGTTTTTGCAGGAAAAATCAGAACTGGAGCGCATTCAAAACCACAGCAACGCTTCGTTCAAAATAAGCGAAGATGAAAAAAATGAAGTTTTTATTGTTCCTGGAGGTAGCACAAAACGAGCCTTGTTTGCAAATTCAAAACACATACCAACAGATGTTGTATTTCCAGTTTTGCACGGAACCTTTGGCGAAGATGGAACGATTCAGGGGCTTTTAGAAATGGCGGAATTGCCTTATGTGGGTTGCCCAACTCTTGCAAGCGCAATAACAATGGATAAAGAAAAATCAAAATCCGCACTTGCACAACTAGGAATTCCTGTAGTGCCAGGTCTTTGCATGCGGAAATCAGACATTGCAGACTGGAAGCGCTACGACGAAATTTTAGATGAAGCACAAAAAAAACTGGGCTTCCCGATGTTCGTAAAACCTTGTTCTGCTGGCAGTTCTGACGGAGCAAATCTTGCAAAAAATCTACAACAGTTAAACGGTGCAATAATGGAAGCGTTCTGCTGGGACAACAAAATTTTAATAGAAAAAGCGATAGATGCTAGAGAAATAGAATGCTCGGTTACAGGAAATCCCACAACATTTGACGGCAAAAATGATTTTGAAAAATTGACAGCTTACGGACCTGGAGAAATCTCTCCTACTCATCAATTCTACGACTACGACGCAAAGTATAAAGATCCAAATGGAGCAGAACTTTTAATTCCTGCAAATCTTCCAGAAGAAAGGCTCGAAGAAGTTAGAACTCTCTCAAAAAAAGCATTTAAAGCGTTGGATTTGGCAGGACTTAGCAGGGTGGATTTTTTTATAGACCGCAAAACAGATATGCTATATCTAAACGAAATAAACACAATGCCAGGATTCACACAGATAAGTATGTTCCCAAAAATGTGCGAAAAATTCGGTCTGGATTTTCCAAACCTAACAGAATTGCTCTTAAAGCAAGCAGTTGAACGCTTTAAAAGTGCACGAAAACTCAAGACTTCCAGATAAAACTTGCACTATAAGAATTGTTGAGATAAATTTAAAATCATAAATCAAAAAGAGGAAGAAAACTCTATGTCGCAAATAAAAGAACCACTTCCGCCAGTTCCAAAGATATATCCAGAAGGATGTTTTTTTAAAACGCTAAAAGATATAAAAGACAAAAAAATTGTCGTAATGGGCTTGGGTGTAAACGGTGGTGGCGAAGCGACCGTTAGATTTTTGCTAAAATGGGGCGCAAAAGTTCTTGTTACAGACATGAAAACCAAAGAGGAACTCCAACCAAGCATTCAATCGCTTTCAAACGATAAAACGCTCGACAAAACAAACCTCACATATCGCCTTGGTGAACACCGAATAGAAGATTTTATCGAAGCCGACTGCGTTATAAAAAATCCGGGCGTAAAATACGATGGCAACGAATATCTAAAAGTCGCAAAGGCGATAGAATCAGACATAAGCCTGTTTCTCAATTTTACAAAAGCACCGATAATCGCTGTTACAGGCTCAAAAGGCAAAAGCTCAACTGTCAGTGCAATTCACTACGGACTAAAGCAGGCGGGATTTGACGCATACTTAGGTGGAAACATAACAGTAAGCCCTCTAACCTTTCTCGAAAAAACAAACAGCACAACTCCAGTGATACTGGAACTTTCAAGCTGGCAACTTGCAGACTTACACGGCAGAAAACTCTTAAAGCCGCACATCGCTATAATCACAAAGATAATTCCAGACCACCAGAATTTTTATCACTCGATGTTGGCTTATGTTGCAGATAAAAAACTGATTTATGCAGACCAGACAAAAGACGATTTTTTGATTCTGGATTTTGATGATGACAGAGCGGCAGACGGAGGAACTTTAATAGAAAACTGGGGAAATGTTTTTGCAAAAGAAGCAAAGGCTCAAATTCTCCGTTACAGCAAAAAAAAGTTACCAGAAGGAATATATGGAGTCTGGCAGGATAAAAATTTAAACGGAGTGTGCAGATTGCCAGAAAAGCTTATGAGCCTGCACTCGCGAGAACACCACAAAGAAACCGAAACAATATTAAAAGATTTGCTCGTTCCTGGCAAACACATGCGATTGAACGTTTTAAACGCAGCTCTAGTTTTGCAACTGATGGGAATTGAACCCAAAAATACGATAGCGATTTTGGGAAAATGGAACGGAATAGAACACCGCCTGGAATACTTCCATTCATATAGCACAAAAAACTCTACAGGAAAGCAAATCTCTGTAAAGTTTTATAACGACTCAGCGGCAACAGTTCCAGAAGCTGCCGCAGAAGCAACACAAGCATTTGGAAAACCGATAATCTTTATAACTGGCGGAACAGACAAGGGGCTGGATCTTAGTCCCATTGCGGACGCTTTGTGCAAAAGTTCAAATATAAAACCAGAAGCGATATATCTGCTAAAAGGAAGTGCAACAGATAAAATTCAGACGGATTTAAATTCAAGGGGAATTTCTTACAACGGACCGTTTGTAAGCTTAGCGGAACTTTTAAAAGCCTTAAAAGAAAAATTGATTTTAAATGAAGGAACTTCCGAAAAAACAGTTGTGTTCAGTCCGGGAGCAACGAGTTTTGGAATGTTCACAAACGAATTTGACCGCGGAAACAAGTTTAAAGCGGCTGTAAAAAAAATATTCTGCTAAAAGAACCGCACTTCCTGTGCGACAACGATTGTGGTTAAATAAAAACGTCCGTGTTTTTCTTTAACTGACAGTTTTTGGCAAAACTGTCAACAATTATTGTAGGTCGCACTTCCTGTGCGACAACGATTGGAGGGGTTGCGAGCGGAGTTTTAACCCTGCGAGCAAAATGCAAAACGCACGCTATTTTTGTGCGTTTTGCAGTCAAAGGCGTAAGCCGCAGCCCCGCAAAGCGTGTTTTTGCGAAACGAAGTGCAGCAAAAGTCGCCCTTATTAAAATCTTATTTCCAAGGATTTTTTCTTACAAAAGTTTCGTTTCTCTCGTAGCCCACAGAAATTATTCCAACTGGAGTCTGGCAGTAGCTTTCGATAAACTCAACGTACTCGCGTGCAGCCTTTGGCAATTTTGAATATTTGCGTATATTTTTTAGCGAAGTTTTCCAACCTGTAAACTTTTGAAGGATTGGCTTTGCTTTTTCCATCGCTTCTACGCTCGCAGGGAAATCTGTAACGATTTTTCCGTCTATATCGTAAGCGATGCAAGCTTCTATCTGCTCCATTGGATCGTAGATGTCCAGATGAGTTAAAACGAGGCTGTCTATTGAATTTACGCGGCAAGCATAGCGCAAAGCAACCAAATCCAAATAACCACAGCGACGAGCGCGACCTGTTGTAACTCCATATTCACGGCCTGTCTCGCGAACAGTGCGACACAATTCGCTTTGAGCGGCATCGCTGTCATTAAATTCTGTTGGCATTGGACCGTTTCCAACTCTGGTCTGATACGCTTTGAATACTCCCAAAATTTTATCCAAATCGTGGGGTCCAATTCCACAACCTGTTGCGGCTCCTGCTGAACATGAAGCGCCCGAAGAAACATAAGGATAGGTTCCAGAGTCAATGTCGAGCATTGCGCCCTGTGCACCTTCAAAAAGGATGTTCTCGCGTTTTATTTCTGCCATTTTTGCTGTTAAATCTACGCGCATTTCCAAAAGGCGCTCTTTATACTTATTGATGTATTCAAGATCTTCGCCTTCAAATTCATCCATTTTTTGCTTCCAGTCCAAATCTGCAAGGCGGATACCATCGCGCTGTGCTTTTTCTGAATATGCGATTCCAATTCCGCGACCTGTAGTTCCAATAGGGCGTTTGCGTGCAGCATCCCTGTCTTTATCCATTTGCCTGTAATGAGGAAGAATTATATGCGCTCTATCGGAAATAAAAACCCTGCCTTCCCAATCGATGCCATTTTCCTTTAGCATTGCCAATTCGTTAAAAAGAGCCTCAGGGTCGATTACCATCCCTGCACCCAAAAAAACAGATTTTTGAGGATAGAGAATTCCGCTTGGAACTTGATGGAGTGCAAACTGTTTCCCGTCGACAACTATTGTGTGTCCTGCGTTTGGACCTCCTGCGTAGCGAACTACATATTTGGCATCTTCTGCAAGGTAATCAACGATTTTACCTTTTCCTTCGTCTCCCCACTGGGCACCAATCACAACTACCTTCATAAAGTTCTCCAAAAATCAGATATAGCCTGTTTCCAAGCATAAAACAATGTTGATACTAGCATAAAAAATCAGCAATTTCAAATTATGATGTTCCATGCTGAATTATATTTTTTCTTCAAATACAAAAAATTAAAAATTAACATTTGCTAAAACGGATGCATAAACAATGGCTTTTATTTATTTTCTTTTTCTTCATCTTCTTTGCGAAATTCCATCGCTTCTCGTTTTAAAACCTTGACAATTAAAATTGCAAAAGAAGCGACTAGAGAAACAAACAGAATAACTCCCACAACTTTATAAACGAGAGAAGCTTTTGCGCCCATAAAAATCATTAAAAAGTAAAGAGTAGAACAACTGATTATTGCTGCAATGGAATCGTAAAGGACAAATTTTTTAAAGGGTAGACCAACAAATCCAGAGCCCATAAAAAGAGTGTTGCGCACACCAAAAGGAATAAATCTGCATACGATAAAGGTTCTAAAACCGTAATCATCCAAAGTTTTAGAAACAAAACGCAATCTCTTTGGCGTCAATTTTTTTCTTATCGCTTTAAATTGAAACATTCCCTTGGAAACAAGCTTTCCTAAAAAATAACTCATTATATCGCTTATAAAAATACCAGCATACAAGGCACCCCAGTTTGGAATCAAAAGCGAGTGGTCTGCCGCTGCAATTCCAGCGGATATGATTATTACAGCATCTTCTGGAATAGGAAAATTCAAGCCCGCAAAAAGCAAAAGGATAAAACATGTAACAGGCCAATAGTGAAAATACGCTGTAAAAAAATTCATTAACGCATCGAACATAGTGCCATATTTTCGCTTAAAATTAGATAGGTTGCAAGGGATTTTTATAGATGATAAACTTTATACATATAAGGAATTTACCATGTTAGGAGTTTACGACTACACAGTCATTTTGACTTATCTTTCAATCGTTTCGGCAATTATTGGAATCGCTTTTTCGTTTACGCCACAGTTGATACTGGCAGCTATAATCTGCCTTATGCTTTGTGGATTTTTAGATGCCTTTGATGGAAAAGTTGCGCGCTCAAAGAAAAATCGCTCAACTTTTGCAAAAAAATTTGGAATCCAAATAGATTCTCTTTCGGACGTAATTGCGTTTGGAGTATTACCTGCCTGCATAGGAATCAATCTTGTAAAAACTTCCAGATTTTTAGAAAAGCTCACAACAAAAACTCATCATTACACCTATCTAAAAGATGTGCTTTTTGCAATCTGCGTTCTTTACGCTCTTTGTGCAGTTATAAGGCTTGCTTATTACAATGTTTCGGAAGAAGAAAGACAAAAAGAAGAAGATGGTAACCGTGAATATTTTACAGGAGTTCCTGTTACAACCGCTGCTATAATTTTTCCTTTGATATATTTGCTTCAACTTGCAAACCGTTTGGATTTAACTCTTGTCTATATGTTTTTTATGGCTTTGATAGGTGCACTTTTTGTTTCTGAAACAAAAATACGAAAACCAGGATTTAAACACCTTATACTCTTAGTTATTTTGGGAGTTGTAGAAGTTGTACTTATGGTCTTACTGCAAACTCTTGGAAAAAAATAGCAAAAATCTTTAATAAAAAGATACGCTCACACAAAACTAAAAAATAAATCGGTAAAACGCCGTAAAAAACAAAATCCCAGTTATAAAAGCACTCATTACGAGAAAACTTTTAGCTGGGATTTTTTTTAGATTGCGAATAAAATCAGCCTTGTAAAAAACAAAGCAAATCTAAAAATCAGTGGCAACGGCTTACAACAAAATATAAAGAAATTCGTTGCCAGTCGTCTTCAAATCTATTTTATTTCAAGTTTGATATCTGAATATTCAATATATGCTGAACGAGAAGTATAAAGTCCTGCATAAACCCATTTTGAATCGACTTCTGTGAGTTTTGCAGTAAAGGTTTCAACATCTTTTCCGTATTGAACTTTATAAGTGTCGCCCTCTTTTGTTATAGAAAGCGAAACCTTTGTTCCTGCCGCAGGAAAACTTTCTTTAGAAACCTTTGTCTGTTTTAAATCGCCGTCTAAACGCTGGAACAAATCTGTCCAAGCATCTTCGCCTTTTGCAAGCCCCAAAGCCCCAGCAGCAACATAATCGCTTTTTACCTGATTGTCGTATTTGTCTATGTAAACATCATCTCTAACCATGAGTCCAAAAGAAACTTGGTTGTTTTTTGTAGCATTTATAACAGTTGCGGTCGCAGAAAGCGTAAAATCCTTGTTTGCAGGAATCTGCTGAAAATAAAATGCGAGTCCGTCAGAGCCAGAAGCGATTTTGCCAGCAGAAGTTTTTCCGTCTTTTGTTCCAGAATGCATTATAACTTTTCCAGAATCTTCGACTATTTCATAAAGGTCAGGATTTGAAAGCTTTTCGATTCCGCCCATGTCACCAAATACAGAACCAAACCAAGGCTGTGTAGTAACAAATACAGAACTCTTATCCGCAGGCGAAAATTCTGTATAAACAGGAACAACATAAGAAGGGTTTTGAACTAAAATTGCTTCAGTCGGCTCTGCAATATTTTTTTCAACAAACTTTGCAAAATTCTTATTTGCTTTTTCAATCTCCCTTACAACGTGATAAGCAAGAACGCTTGCACCGTAAGTATTCAAGTGAGTGTTATCTACAGAACCAGATTTATGACCAAGCCATGCGTGAAATTTTATAGTTTTATCGTCGCCCAAAGATTCGTAAAGTTCTTTTGTATACGCAGTATTGTCTACAACAAGAACGCCGGTTTCTTTACCAAGTTCGCGAATCGCTTTTGAATAATCGCCTCCCTTAAACTCAGAAGTGTCTTGCGTCACGTGCACATAAGAGCCTTCATAAGCTTTGCCTGGAGCGCGGCGAACGATTGGCGTGCACAGGATTGGAGTCGCTTTTTTATCCAAAGCGAGCTTTATGTAATTTTCGTAGAGGCTGTTTTTAAAAGAGCCTTTGTCTTCTTTAGAGCCATTCGGATTTGTATAGCGTGCTTCCTCTGTTTTTTCGTCGTTGTGACCAAAACCGATTATAAGATAGTCGCCTTTTTTAATGTTATTAACCAAAGTCTTGTAATTAGATTCAATCAAAAAACTTTTTGAAGAACGTCCAGACATTGCAAGGTTTATAACTTCAACTTTTTTTGGATTTAAATAATTCTGCAACTTTGTACCAATTCCATAGCGAGGATAAAAATATGGGTCAGCAAACGCACTAAAAGTCGAATCTCCAACAACATAAATTTTTGTTCCTTTCTTGTTTGATACAGAAGTTATCGCCTCAACTTTTTCAACTTTTTCGTTGTTTGCAATATCTTTTTCAAGTGCAAAAACCGAAATCGACAAGCCGGCAAAAACTGCCAGAGCGAAAGTCATTAATTTTTTCATTTGTGTTTCTCCATAAAAACAAAATTTGATTTTATTATATGAGTTTTTATGAGCTTTTTCCACAAGGTTCTTAACAGGTTTTTATTGAGGATTTTTGCGGGCGGCTTTTTGCTGCACTTCGCTACGCAAAAAACACGCTTTGCGGGGTTCCGCTTTCGCTACATTGGCGTACCGCCAACGCTGCGCGCCCCTCCAATCGTTGCCGCACACGGAAGTGCGGCCTACAATAATTGTTGACAGTTTTGCCAAAAACTGTCGGTTAAAGAAAAACACGGAGGTTTTTATTTAACCCCAATCGTTGCCGCTTGTCGTACAAGGATGTTGTGGCAACGATAGAAAAAGCAAACGGACAACCGAGCCATTCTGAAGGTTCGCGAGCGGATTTTTATAAAAATCCGCGATGTCGGATTCCTATTACCTTCAGCATGGCGAATTGTACGTGCTTTTTCGGTAGTTGCCATACTTACTAAAGACGCGGTAAGGATTGTAAGGGCTGGCGCAAGCCAGTTCTACGAGGCGTCGCCTGCAAGCCTCGTAGAATGAAGCGTTAGCGTAACCCTGAAAAGCCTGTTAAACCGCCCTTAATATTAAAATTTTAGTTTTGAACGCTAGTAGTATTTCTAACTGTAACGTCGTGAGCAGACCCTTCTTGTATTGTAACTGGAGATACCAAAGTAATTTTTGCTTTTTCCTGCAATTCTTGAATAGATAGCGCACCGCAATTACACATCGTGTGAATAACCTTGCTTAAAGTCATTCCAACTCCGTCGTGCAGGTGGCCTGCATAAGGAACATAAGAATCGACACCTTCTTCAAAAGCCATTCCCTTTTTTCCACCCAAATCGTAGCGCTGCCAGTTACGAGCACGGTTAGAACCTTCTCCCCAGTACTCTTTTACATAATTGCCGTTTATAACAAGTTTATTCGATGGTGATTCATCAAAGCGGGCAAAATAGCGACCAAGCATTACAAAATCTGCACCCATTGCAAGAGCGAGCGTTACATGATAGTCGTGCACGATTCCGCCGTCAGAGCAAACTGGAACATAGATTCCTGTTTTTTTGTAATATGCATCGCGAGCGGCAGCAACTTCTATCGTTGCAGTTGCTTGACCACGACCAATTCCCTTTTGTTCACGGGTTATGCAGATTGAACCGCCACCGATTCCTATCTTTACAAAATCTGCTCCTGCTTCTGCCAAAAAATTAAATCCGTCTGCGTCAACAACATTACCAGCACCAACTTTTATTCCCGGAAACGCTTGATGCAAATCTTTTAGCGCGCGTGCCTGCCATTCAGAAAACCCTTCTGAAGAGTCGAGAACAAATACGTCTGCTCCTGCTTCTAGAAGTTTAGGAACTCTTTCCATATAATCGCGAGTGTTTATTCCAGCTCCAACGATGTATCTTTGCTTAGAATCCAGAAGTTCAAGTGGATGCTCAACATGAGTTGAATAATCCTTTCTAAAAACCAAACTTACGAGATTGCCTTTTTTATCTACAATAGGAAGTTGATTTACTTTTTTCTCCCAAATTATGTCGTTTGCTTCGGAAAGGCTTATGCCGTCGCTCCCTACAACCAAAACGGAAAGGTCTGTCATGTAGTCGCGCACTTTTGAGCCAGCAGGACAATGACCAATTCTAAAATCTTTCGAAGTGATTATTCCGAGCAATTTTCCATTTGCAGTGCCATCTTCTGTAACTGCAACTGTTGAATGTCCTGTTCGTGCAGTTAAGGCAACAACTTCTTCGAGGGTCTGGTCTGGGCGAATGTTTGAATCCGAAGTAACATAGCCTGCTTTATGCTCTTTTACTCTGGAAACCATTGCTGCCTGGTCTTCGATCGATTGGCTTCCAAAGATAAAACTTATTCCACCTTCTTTTGCCAAAGCGATTGCGAGTTTATCGTCAGAAACCGCCTGCATTACTGCCGAAACCATAGGGATATTTATGGAAAGCGGACAAGTTTCGCCGTTTTTTTTATTGAATTTTACGAGCGGAGTTTTTAGAGAAACCCTGTCTGGAGTGCAATCCGCAGAAGAATAACCAGGAACCAAAAGATATTCACCAAAAGTGTGAGAAGGTTCTTCAAAATAATAAGCCATTGTTTTCTCCTATAAAAACTCAATGAGTAAGTTTCAACTTGCGAATTGAGTTTTTACGCTGTTTTGCAACGAAGTGAAAAACAGCAATTATATAAGAAAGTTTGCAACGCAAACTTTGTGAGTAAAGAAACGACGCAATTTCTGGCGTTTCTTTACGCTTCTCCTAGAAAAATTTTAAGAGGAAATTTCAATTTCCGATTAAAATTTTTACGCTGTTTTGCAACGAAGTGAAAAACAGCAGTTATATAAGAAAGTTTGCAACGCAAACTTTGTGAGGAAAGAAACGACGCAATTTCTGGCGTTTCTTTACGCTTCTCCTATAAAAACTCAATGAGTAAGTTTCAACTTGCGAATTGAGTTTTTACGCTGTTTTGCAACGAAGTGAAAAACAGCAGTTATATAAGAAAGTTTGCAACGCAAACTTTGTGAGTAAAGAAACGACGCAATTTCTGGCGTTTCTTTACGCTTCTCCTATAAAAACTCAATGAGTAAGTTTCAACTTGCGAATTGAGTTTTTACGCTGTTTTGCAACGAAGTGAAAAACAGCAGTTATATAAGAAAGTTTGCAACGCAAACTTTGTAAGAAACGGTAACGCACAATACCGATTGTTACGGTTCCATTTATCCTATTCATTTGGGTAATTGAACAATTATATAAATTCAGCATTTCATAATCAATAAGATTCATTTTTTTATTAGGAAGATAGACTTGCTAAAAGCAAAAAATCGCTGTAAATAAAGCATCCTTTTGACACCGCATTATTGCACCATACAGTTTTAGTGTAGGCGGTCGCTTCTCCAAATTAAATATAATTATTTTTTAGTGGGACTTTATCAGAATAAAAATCGAAATGAAATATAATTAGTTTAGGGAAGGAGTTTTAAATAATGAAAAATAGAAAAGAAAAAAGACGTTTCTCGATAAAATTAAAATTACTTGTTATCTTTTGTTCGCTGGTTGTAGGCGCTATTTTTATGCTCGCTTTTTTGCAAATGTCCACTGCAAAAAAAGTTGTAACAGAAAGAATCAGTGCTCATATTGAAGATAGAGCTGTTGTTACTGCGCAGTTGGTTGAAAGCCGTTTTTCTTCTATGCTTCAAGTTCTTGAAAATCTTGCAATCCGTTCTATTTTGTATGATGAACAAGTTCCTGTATTAACAAAAATGAAATTTCTTGAAAACGAGTTTTATACGCAAAAAAAGAACTCGCCTTGGCTTTTAGATTTATTTATTGTGGATACGAAAGGAATCTCATATACATTTGATGCAACTCCAATTCCTGTTCCTGACAGAGATTATTATCAAGCAGCAATGAAAGATTCATTGTTTATTTCAAACCCATATGTAACCCGCTCCGATGATTCGGGAAATATGGTCATAACGCTTTCTATGCCTTTAAAAAATGACAACCGCATAACTGGTGTGCTTGTTATGGATATAGATGCCGCAGAGCTTTCTAAAATGATAAAAGACATTGTTATAGGCAAAACAGGTGAAACATCGATAATCAGTAAAAACGGTGTTATTGTTGCCGATAAGAATATGGCACTTGTACGCAACCAAGTAAATATAATGGAAATAAGTAAAACAGACGAATCTTTTAAATCATTGGCGGATTTTATGCAGCTTGCGATTGAAGGAGGCGAAAACGGAATAGGTTTTTACCGATATGACAATTTCGATAAAATTGCGGCATTCGCAAAGATAAAAAGTACAGGCTGGACAATAATCATATCGGCGCCGTTACACGAATTTATGGATTCCATAAAATACCTTCAAATTAGTATGTATAGCATAGGAGCCATAATTTTACTTGTGACTCTTATCATCATATATATTACAGCGCAGAAAATTGTAACGCCTATAAAAAATACTGTTAGTGCATTAAAAGGCATTTCGCAAGGTGGTGGAGATTTAACAATTCGGCTTCCTGTAAACGGCAATGATGAAATTACCGATATGGCGGTGTATTTTAACGAAACAATGGAAAAAATCGGAACCTCAATAAAAGGAGTCAGCGAAACCAGCGGTGTTATGTCAGAAATCGGCAGTGAGCTTGCAGGAAAGATGACCGAAACGGCAAGTGCAGTACATGAAATCAGTGCAAACATTGACGGAGTAAAGCAGCAGGCAATAACTCAAGCATCAAGCTTGACCGAAACAGCCGCCACGATGGAAGAGATTATCCGCACAATTAAAAACTTAAACGGCAGTATAGAAGCACAAGCGGCAAGTGTTGTGCAGTCTTCATCTTCAATAGAAGAGATGGTTTTGAACATAGCTTCAATTACACAAACACTCGATGAAACCGATGAAGCAATTAGAGAACTCGCTTCAGCCACAGCGGACGGTAAAGACACGCTTGTCAGTTCAAATAGTGTAACACAAAAGATTTCAGAAGAATCGGGAAGTCTTATAGAAGCATCAAGTGTGATTCAGCATATTGCAAGCCAAACGAATCTGCTTGCGATGAACGCCGCAATCGAAGCTGCACACGCTGGAGAAGCCGGAAAAGGATTTGCCGTTGTTGCAGACGAAATCCGAAAGCTTGCTGAAGAATCAAGCGCACAGGGAAAGACAATAACTGCGACCTTAAAAATGTTAGGAACAGAAATTGAAAGCCTCGCCCAATCGTCGAAAACGGTTGAAGAAAAATTTAATGCCATCTTTTCTCTTTCGGAACACGTAAAAACCATGAGCACAAATCTTATGAAAGTAATAAAAGAACAAGAGAGCAACAGCCGAGAAGTGCTTGTGGTAATTAAAAACATCAATGCCGTAACAACTGAAGTAAAAGACGGATCTGCTGAAATGCTGACAGGCGGAGAACAGGTTGCAGAAGAAATGAATAAACTTAATGACTTAACAAAAGTTATTACTGCCAGCATGAATGAGATGGCTTCAGGAGCGATGCAAATTAGTAATGCCGTGCAAGACGTAAACGAGATAACGCAAAAGAATAAGCTAAGTATTGATGACCTGGTAAGAGAAGTAAAAAAGTTTAAGATATAAGGAGTCTGCGACTTAGAAAAATATGCAGTATAAAAACGTCAAAATTTGCTTTTTATATCTTCAAGAACTTTTAAGTCGATAATCGCGTCTTCCAAAGAAGAAATAAGTTCGCTCTGACCGTCGAGAAAATCGACTGCATTTTGCACCATCCCGCTAAAATAACCAGTTTTTTTGGGAAGTTTTATCCGCTGTTTTTTTAGGGAATAAAAACCTGAATAAAGCGAACTTTCTTGTCTAAGATAAAGTTCTGTAAAACCGTTACCAATGCAGATTTTTCCGAGAGTTCCTAAAATTTCAAGGCGAAATTCAAAAAATTTAGAGCGACCACTCATGTAAATATCGATAGAAGGGATTTTTTGTGTTGTATAATGCGCACAAAAATTTCTTACAATTTGTTTTTCATCCTTAAATACTCCATTCAGAGTTGGATTTTCAAGTTCAACATCGAGCAAAAATCTTATTATATCTACAAGGTGGGTTCCGTCGTGCAAAAGGCTGTAAGTTCCGTCTTTTTCAAATTCTTTTGAATATATCCTTAGACCGCTGTCGAGTTCTCCACGAACGCTTTGAATTTCACCTATCTGGCAGAGCCACAGTCTTGCAGCAAGATAATTCTTATCAAAGCGCCTTTCGTGATTCACCATAACGGGAACATTAAAAAAGTGAGCGCAATCGGCAATTTTTTCTGCCTGACTGCTGTTTAGAGCGACAGGTTTTTCTAAAATTACGAGTTTGGGTTTGTATTCAATAGCGCGTATACATTCTTGTTCGTGATTTTCTTCGTTTACAGCAATGGTGATTAGGTCTATGTCTTTTATATTTTGGTAAAGTCCTTCTGAAGAATGAAAAGTTGAAACTTGCGCATATTTTTTTGCATATTCTTTCCAAGAATCAAGTTTTTGCCCTTCAAGATCGCAAGCGGCAACGAGTTTAATCTGTTTGTTGTTGAGCAACGCCATTGTATGACTTGCCGGTTGCTCTCTTTTTTTATCAAAACCAAGCGAAAAACCGATTCTTCCAACTCCAATTATCGCAGCTGTATAGATATTTTTTTTCATACAAGATTATCGGAGAAATTTCCTTATTTTTCAAAAAAAATATGACTGAAATTCGCAGCAAAATTTAATTGCACATTTTATCTTCAATTTTCTCGAATTTTTTAATACAATATTATTAGTTGCATCTCCCTGTGCGGCAACGATTGGAGGGGCGCGTAGCGTTGGCGGTACGCCAATGGAGCGAAAGCGGAACCCCGCAAAGCGTGTTTTTTGCAAAGCGAAGCGCAGCAAAAAGCCGCCCATAAACTAAATTGAATAAAACTCAATTTTCGAGTTAAACACATAAAAAAAAGAGGTACTAATTTTATGGCAGAACACGAATGCTCTCACAACTGCTCAAACTGCGGGTCTGGTTGTGAAACTCAAGATTTTAGATTTCATTTGAATCCAAAAAGCAAAGTTAAGCATGTTATTGGAATTGTTTCTGGAAAAGGCGGTGTTGGGAAATCGCTCGTAACTTCTTTGTTGGCTTCTACTATGACTAAACGCGGTTTTAGGACGGCAATTTTGGACGCCGATATAACAGGACCTTCTATTCCTACGAGTTTTGGCTCGAACGGTGGGAGAGTTTACTGCGACGAAAAGGGAATTATTGCTCCAGAAGTAACAGAAAGCGGAATTCAGATTATGAGCATGAATTTTCTTCTGCAAAAAGAAACAGATCCTGTGCTTTGGCGTGGCTCTATGGTAAACGGTTTTGTAAAAAAATTTTGGGAAGAAGTTTTTTGGGACAATGTTGACTTTATGTTTGTGGATATGCCTCCTGGAACTGGCGATGTTCCGCTTACCGTATTCCAGAGCATTCCTCTGGACGGAATTATTATAGTATCAAGCCCACAGCAACTTGTTCGTGTAATCGTAGAAAAGGCAATCCACATGGCCGAAACTATGAAAGTGCCTATAATCGGCCTTGTAGAAAACATGAGTTATGTTGAATGCCCAGACTGCAAAAAAAAGATTAAGGTTTTTGGAGAAAGCAATGTGGAAAAAATCTCACTTGACTATCATATTCCGCTCCTTGCACAGATACCTATGAGGCAAGATATTAACACTGCTGTCGATAGCGGTGATATTGAGTCGATAGAAGCGGAATTTCTGGACGCAACTGCCTCAATTCTGGAAAAACTGTAACTTTACGATGAATCAAAAATTGATTTTGGCACCGATGGCAACACTCTCGCATGAAGCGTTCCGAAGATGTGTTGCAAAATTCGGTGGCTGCGATGAATACTTTAACGAGATGATAAACGCAGGCTCGCTTATTCATCAAGGTCCGTTCGAAAAATACTACCTTACAAGCGGTCCTGAAAGCGAAAAAATGGTGTGGCAGTTGACCGGTAGCCGAAGCAACTATATGAAAACCGCGACTCAAATCCTTGCTGAACTTCCGGGAATTGGAGTTGACATAAATATGGGCTGTTCTGCTCCACAAATCGCCTGCACTGGAGCGGGAATTGCGTGGATGACAAAACCAATCGCAGAAACTCAGGCTATGGTAAAAGAAGTAAAAAGTGCCTTGGAAAATTCGTCTAAAGATGGAAAAACTCCTCCACGTCTTTCTGTAAAATTGAGGCTTGGCGGAGAAGATTTTACCGAAAAAGGATTTTTTGATTTTACCGATATGCTGATCAGTGAAGGCGTGCAGAGCCTTACCTTGCATCCGCGCACCCAAAAAGAAAAACTTGCCCGAAGTCTTCCACGCTACGAATATGTAGAAAAACTTGCATTGCGCTATCCGAATATCCCTGTAAATTTAAACGGCGAAGTAAAAGATAAAAACAGCCTAGAATTCGCACTAAAAAACGCTCCTCATGCCGCAGGAGT
>NZ_UFQO01000002.1:300000-512612 GCF_900497595.1 Treponema pectinovorum | reverse complement strand
GCGTTAATGGAGAGTAGTGAGTGATATTAGTCGGTGTGAAATCAGATGTGAAAAGGCTATTATACATAGCTGAGGTGTTAGGTGTGAGAGTACTTTCAAGTGTTTTTTTTGTCAAGCCGAAGAAAGCATACGAGATCTATTACGGTCGCGGGTGCGCGGAGATGTGGATAAGAGAAAGTTGTAATTTTATGCGTCATACTCCACCAAATGTCACCATTTTCGTTATAAAACACAAAAATCACATAAAATAGAACGCCTAAATAGCATCAACAAAACTCAAAAATCGCACAAAATCGCATACTTTAAAATAAGCCCACGCAAAAGCCAACCTATTACACAAAAATGCAAATGATTGACTATCTCTAAACTTCCTTAATATAAAACAACCTCATCGTTACAGGCAGTTTTCGAAAAATAAACGTAATGCGGGTGTTTCTCTGAAATTTTGTCAAAAAAATCTTTTAAAACATCCACATCGCAGGCAATCTGTTCTGGAAGTGCAAAGCCGATAACCGATTTGCAATCTTTAATCCGCCTGCTTGCATGCTTTATCGCATTGTTGTATTGACCAGGAATCGCTTTTTTGTCGTACGCACATTCAACAAAAACAAATTCGCCTTTTTCTTCGAGCGTTTTAAGTTCATCGCGCAACTTTGCCAAAAATTCTTCGTTGTAAACTTCTTCCGCGCCTTCAATTTCACTCCATTTTATTCGCTTAACCATTTTTTCCGTAATGGGAACCTGAGTGCCATCCATTTTAAAAAGCAAATGATTTTTAGAAGTAAAAAGTTTTTCAAATTTCATATAATCTCCAAAAAAATTGGCAAAAAAATCAAATAATGCAATTTACTTTGGGCGTTCCCCGCCATAAATGGCGGGTCGAGCCATCCGTGGTTCCGCTATCGCTCCATTGCTTCGCAACTTGCGCCACTACTGTCTCTAACGCATTCAAATAAAAAAAGCCTCCGACCAACAGGCCAAGAGGCTATTACATACATCGTTGATATTCTATTCTGTAAGAATCTTTATAACTTCAGCCTTGTCCTGAGTGTTAAGAATTTGCTGTCTTTTTTCTGCACTTTTGAACAACAAACTCACCTCAGCCAAAAATTGAAGGTGCGGTCCTGTCTTGTTAACTGGAGAAAGTGTCATAATAAAAATACGACAAGGTTCCTGATCAAGAGAATCAAAATCAACAGGATTGTCAGAAATTCCAATGCAAGCTACCAAATCAGAAACAGTGTCTGTTTTTCCATGCGGAATCGCAATTCCGTGCTTCATTCCAGTAGACATCTTGCGTTCACGATCAAGCACGCACTCTCTCGCAGCAGCTTTATCGGTTACTTTTCCAGCCTTGATTAAAATTTCTAGCATCTCATCTATGATGTCTTCTTTAGTTTTTCCCTGTAGATGAAGCTCTACAGTTTCGGGTGTTAATACAGTTCTTAAGTCCATATTCTCAATATACCTTTCATTATAAGCAAAGTCAAGAAAATTTATTACATTTTAAGCTTTTAGAGATACAAAAGCCTGCAAAATTAAAGATATTTTAATTTGTTATAAAATAAAGATTTAATATTTTTTTTATTGTAAAAAGTCGTTAAAAAATTACCTGTATTTTTACAAAACTGTCGACATCAATTGTAGGTACACATCCGTGTGCGACAAGCGGCAGGGATTGGCATTTCAAGAAAACTTCCGTGTTTTCTTGAAACAGACAGTTTTTTACAAAACTATCAAGATTTATTGTAGGTACACATCCGTGTGTACAGCCGTCGACCGCAGGAGCATAGCGACGAGGACGATGTAGCGTTAGCGAAACCCCGAAAAGCCTGTTTTTTGACTGCCGATAGGCTGGCAAAAAGCCGCCCAAATTTATAAAACACAAAATCTTACATTTTGAACTTATTGCTGTTTTTACTTTACTTGCGATTTTCAATTTTAATTGAAGATTTATCACGGTTTTTCTATAATGGGCTTATGTCAGACGTATCAAAATTTTTATCGGATATTCAGAGAATAAAAAAACATGTTCGCGCAGACAATGCAAATCGCTACGACGGCAAAAAAGTCTGCGAGCAAATTGCTTCACTTTTTGTTACAAATAATCGCAATGTAGAAGATTTAGCGCGTTCAATCAGCGACTACTGGTTCAACACTTATATTTTATCTTCTGAAGATTTAGAAAATGAGCCTTCACAGAATAATTTAGACCGTATTATCGCGTTTCAAAATTTTATCGACGGCAGCGAAGACGAAGATTATGAAATTCTCTGTGCAGACGACTGGGAAACTCTAAAAGATTTTGTGAACGACGAAGCGGCTTCCATGGATTTGGACCTTTTGCAGTCGATGATGAGCGTTCTTCTAAAAAGCAATTCAATCTAAATCTGCAATTTATTTTTTATGAACGATTTTCCATCTCTCGATTCACTTTACTCAAATTGCACTCAGTGTCCGCGAAACTGTAGCGTTGACAGAACCAAGGGACGTGCAGGTTTTTGTCTGGAAGATTCTTCGCTTAGAATTTCTGTTGCTTGTCTTCATTTTGGAGAAGAGCCGCTTGTCGTTGCTTTTGGCGGCAGCGGAACGATTTTTTTTACAGGTTGCAATCTGCGCTGTGCTTTTTGCCAGAATTATCAGATAAGCCAGCAGGGAATGGGCAAAGTCGTTTCAAAAGAAGAATTTGCTGAGATTTGCTTGAGATTGCAGGACAACGGTGCAGAAAACATAAATCTTGTAACACCGAGCCATCATATTCCAAAAATTGCAGAAGGACTTGAAGAAGCTTTAAAGCGCGGCTTAAAAATTCCTGTCTGCTGGAACAGTTCCGGATACGAAAGCCCAGAAATGTTAGAGCGGCTTGACGGGCTTGTAAAAATCTGGCTTCCAGATTTTAAAACTTTAAATTCTTCCCTTGCAAAAAAACTTTTTGCCGCAGAAGATTATCCGCAAGTCGCAAAACAGGCGCTTTTATGGATGATAGAACACAATCCTCTAAAAATAAAAACTGTAAAAAAAGGCGAAGAAGAAAAAGGTAAAATATTGCAGGGAGTGATAATACGCCACCTGTTTTTGCCTGGAAAATTTGAAGAAACGGCAGAAGTTTTGCTCTGGTTAAAAGAAAATGCGGATAGAAAAGCGATTATCTCGTTGATGAGCCAATATACTCCTGTTCCTTTTAAGTGCGAAGAAAAAGATTTGGAAAAACGAAAACTCGCACTCTCTTCTATAGAAAACAGGCTTGTAAGCAAAACCGAAGATCAGGATTTAAGAGATTTAATAGACGCTTACGATTTTGACTACCTTTTTTATCAAGATTTATCTTCTGACACGGACTGGCTGCCAGATTTTAACAGAAAGCAACCCTTTTCAAATGCGCTTGCAAAACCAATCTGGCAGTGGAAATACGGCTGGTGCTAAAAGCTCTCTTTTGGGCAACTGTGTTTGGGGAAAATCAAAAGTCAATTTTTATTAAAAAGATTAGCCTTTCGTGGTATAATAAAGAAATTTTATAACAGAGGCACAAAATGGACTTTTCCTACAACGAATTTCACATATCAAAAAAAATCCGAGATATATGCGGTTTTTCAGAAACCATTTTTTCATCCTCTGGCAACGTAATTTTTTCGAATATCGCACAGGCAAGAATTTTCCAGGCACAATTCAACAAAAATTACAAAGATTCAACAAAACAGTTGAGTGCTGCTGAATTAAACGCGATGGGTCTCTTAGACGAGATTTTTCATCTTGCTTGCTATGCATACAGAAGAAAAAAATATCCAAATGCCTTTAAAGAGCTTTTAGATGAACTCGATAAAAATTTTGGAAGGAAAAAAGTCGATTCTCTTTTAACAGATTTTTGCACGGAATTTCCGCCTGTTGCCGTTTACAAAGGCGAATGTTCAATTCAAGATTTTTTGGCGACTCAAATGGTTGAGCGTAAGACAAAACGAATTCGCTCCAACCGCGAGCAAGTTTTGGAAGAACTTATGATTTTAAGGCTGGACAGGGAAAATCCTGCGTTCAAAAATTTTTATGTTCTTTTTGATGACTCCAGTTTAAAACAAAACCCGATTTACGATTCTTTCTATTCACTTTTAAAAGCGTTTTTCAAAAAACTTCCATACTGGGGCAATTATGGTCACGATTTAATGACATTTTTAAAAGAGCCAATAAATTTTGCTCCAAATGACCTACGCGAACAGTTAAACTATGTGCGACTACATTGGGCAGATCTTTTTCTTGCTGGCGACGGAGATGAAGAAGACTTTTTTATACAAAAACTTTTGAGCGCAACGGATTTTTTATCAGAAGAATGGAAAGCAAAATGGCAACCAACAAATGCCGGTTCAGCAGATTATTCTCCACCAAATTACGACTATCTTTTGCGAGAATACGAAGGTTTTAGCACAGATAAAGAATGGATGCCTCGCGTGGTTTTAATGGCAAAGACTGTTTTGGTTTGGCTTTTTCAGCTTTCAAAAAAATATAACAGGCAGATTACGCGTTTGGATCAAATTCCAGATGAAGAACTCGATTTATTAAGGGAGCGCGGATTTACAGGTTTGTGGCTCATAGGTCTTTGGGAGCGCTCAAATGCAAGCCGCACCATAAAGCAACTTTGCGGAAACCCAGAAGCTGCTGCGAGTGCATATTCACTTTACGACTACGAAATTGCAGGGGAATTAGGCGGATGGTCTGCACTTGAAAACCTTAGACACAGGCTTTCAAAACGCGGAATAAGGCTTGCAAGCGACATGGTTCCAAACCACACAGGAATCGACGCAAAATGGGTTGTAGAACGCCCTTCTCTTTTTATTCAGCGAAACGACAATCCATTTCCACAATATACATTCAATGGTCCAAATTTAAGCAGAGATGGCAGGGTCGCAGTTTATCTTGAAGATCACTATTATTCAAAAACCGACTGCGCGGTCTGCTTTAAGCGAGTCGATTGTTCAACAGGCAGAGAAACCTACATCTACCACGGAAACGACGGAACAGGAATGCCTTGGAACGACACCGCTCAATTAGATTTTTTAAATCCAGAAACCAGGCAGGCTGTAATTCAAGAGATAGTAAAAGTTGCGAAAAATTTTCCTATAATAAGGTTTGACGCTGCAATGGTTCTGGCAAAAAAGCACATAAAACGGCTTTGGTATCCAGAAACTGGAAAAGGTGGAGATATTGCAACACGAAGCGAATTTGCCCTTTCGGCAAAGGAATTTGATGAGCGCATTCCAGAAGAATTTTGGCGAGAAGTTGTAAACACAATAGCAAAAGAAGTGCCAGATACTTTGCTTTTAGCAGAAGCATTTTGGATGATGGAAGGCTATTTTACAAGAACGCTTGGGATGCACAGAGTTTACAACAGCGCATTCATGAATATGCTCAAAAAAGAAGAAAACTACAAATACAGACAAACTGTAAAAAATACGATTTCGTTCGATCCGCAAATCCTAAAACGCTACGTAAATTTTATGAATAATCCGGACGAAGAAACAGCAGTAGCTCAATTTGGAAAAGGCGACAAATACTTTGGGGTTTGCACTTTGATGTCTACAATGCCAGGCTTACCGATGTTTGGACACGGGCAAATTGAAGGATTTGAAGAAAAATACGGAATGGAATACACGCGCTCGTACAGAGATGAAAATCCAGATGAATATCTGATTGAGCGTCACAAAAGAGAAATTTTCCCACTTTTAAAAAACAGAAGGCTTTTTGCAGGTGTGGAAGACTTCCTTTTTTACGATTTAAGAAATGAGCAAGGCGTAAACGAAAATGTGTTTGCATATTCAAATCGCTTGCAAGGGGAAGCTTCCCTCGTCTTTTACAACAATCGCTACGAAAGGGCTAGCGGTTGGATAAAAGTTTCCTGTCCTTATTCGATAAAAACAGGAAGCGGCGAGCAAGACAAAAAACTTGTAACAAAAACGCTTGGAGAATCGTTTTGCTTATCTTACGAAGACGATTTTTACCTTATAATGCAGGAGCAGCGTTCTAACTTTTGGTATATAAGAAAGTCCTGCGAGATTTTAAATGACGGACTTTTCGTCTTTCTCGATGGATTTCAAAGTCAAGTGTTTTTAAACATAAGTCAAAAAAAAGATGAAGATGGTCATTTAAAAGAAGTGTATGAATTTTTAAACGGCAGTGGAACTCCAGACCTGGAAATAACATGGCAGGAAATTCACTATAAAGCCGCTTATGACGAATTCAACAAATTTCTAGACTTGTACTTTGCACTTTTTGAAAATTTAAAGACTGGCGGAAAAATTTCTTCAAAAGAAAAAACAGAAATTCAAACAACATTAGAAAATTTCTACAAAGAAGCGAACAAATTTGCACAGGAAATCGAAGGAAAAAAGTTAAGCGAAAAAACAAAAAATCGCTCGTCAAAATCCGCAGATAAAAAAAAGGCAAAACCTCGTCTTGCAATAAAAATGATAGCGACACCAAAATTCAACCTCGGAACGCAAAAAAAGTTCTTAGATTCAAAAATGTACGAAACCCTTTTTGTGCAAAAATTGTACAAACTGCTTGAGCCTCTGGCAAAAAAAGATTTTGCACAAAAACTTGGCTTAGAACGTAAAATCGCAGAAAAAATAGAAAAATCGGGCTTTGCAAAAGATTTTACAGAATATTCTGCACAAAAAATATCGGAGTTCATAAAAAAGGCTTTTATATTTGCACAAGTTCGTTGCGATTCCTTAAAACTTGCAGAACTTTTGATGGATTCTCCAGAAAGTTCTTATCTGGCAGGAACAAACTTTTTTGACGGAATAAAGTGGTTCAATAAAGAGTGCACAGAAGATTCAATAAAAATGGCACAAGAAATTTTTATGCTTTCTTCAACAAAAAAATCTGAACCAAAGATAAAGTCTGTTTTCAAAAAACTCGACAACGCTCAAAAAAACTCCAATTACAAATGCCAGGAATTTTTAAAGCTTGCTGGAAAGAAAACGACAAAAAGTGAAAAGTAGCATTCGAAAAAAAATTGCAGATAACGCTCGCCGCACATGCAAGTTGCTATGCTGCGTTATCATTTCCATTATCATTGTCGTTATCTCCACCGTTTCCGAGTTGTATTATCCAAAAAAGTCTTCGCACCGCTTGAGGAAGAACTTCGCGTAACAGAGCGGTTCGTTTATTTTCAACAGAAATATTTACGCCTTGTTCCATTAAATCACTCATCGCTGGTGGCAAAGTTCCAAATATTTTTTCAATTTCATCTTGAGAATATTGCCTGTGTTCAAGAGTAGGATTGTGTTCTTTCAGTTTTTCGCTCGGATAAAATTTGCATGGTCGCCAGACAAGGCTCCCATCTTTTGCCCTGCTCCCAGACGCACCAAAAATTCTACAGATAAACGCTCTGCCTTTGTAAACCGAACAATGATACGGATTTTCAAAATTATGAAACGGACAAGTTTTTCCGTTATCGAAAGGGAAAATCCCCTGACAAAGTTTTAAAGCAACATCTCGCTGATTTTCGATAAGCCATGCCGCCATGTAAAGTGCTTCGGCTTCAAGAACATCGGGTTCAAACCCATGACAGCAAGTTCCACAACCTTCCGGGCAGGTAAAATTCGACTTTTTGTACCAAGCGTTCTGCTTTTCACCTATTTTTTCGTAGCAGGATTCAACTTGCATAAGAATTTCTGCTTCTCTGGTGTCTTTAAGTTTGTTTAAAATCCAAGAAATTTCTGACATTTTTTCTTTTTAAAAAGGGAAAAAGCAACCTTTACAAAAGGTTTCTCTTTCCCTTTCAAACCCTTTCTCTTCCAAAATAAAATCTAATACGCAAAACTCCTTTTATAATTTTTGCGTATTTTTTGCAGAAAAAGTTTTACAGAAATTTTTGCATAAGTTCAATAACTTCCTGCGGATTTTTTATAAAAGCATGTTTTAGCTCTGTCTTTTTAAGAGCATTCGCAACATTTTCTTTTACTTCTGGACAAATGCCTGTAGCGTGGCGAACATATTCAAGGCTCAACGCCGGGTCATCCCTTTCAATTAAAACCGCCTGCGATTCATCTTCACAAAGCATTTCGTTGCGTTTTTTTATCGCCGCATACGCGCTGGAAGTACTCTTATCCGCAAATATTGAATATTTCATATAGAGTTCCCGACAAGCGTCTTCCGCTTCGACTTCGCTTACATTTGCAGGAAAAATAAAATTCTTTAACATCAACGAATTTCTGTTAAATATGTATTCAAGGCGCTCAAGGTTGGATGGACTTGCAGGATCTGCTGCGTAGCGTTTTTCAAACGGAACAATATCGTCTGGGATTGTACAAATATCCATTGGATCTACACCAAGGCTCGCAGTTGCAGGACAGATAAAACCACTAACAGGAAGGCTCAACTTCCAAGTGTAAAGTCCCGCCACAAGATTGCTGTAATTTCCACACGGCATTGCATAATATATATCCGAATGAACTTCCTTTTTTAAACGCGTAAATGCATAAGGATAAAAAAACATCTGCGGCATCAACCTGCCAATATTTGCAGTATTTGCAACTGTTAATCTGTATTTTTCGACAAGATTTCTGTCATCAAAAATTTTACGCACAATCGCATGGCAATCCGCTTCTGTTCCATCCACTTCTATCGGAAGAATATTGCCGCCGTTCCAGATGCAGTCCTGCTCTTCAATTCCACGCACAAATCCTTTCGGATACACGAGAACCGCTTTTACGTATTTTTTGCCAACCAAACTTCTTGCAAGGCTAACTCCCAATTCACCAATGCTCGCATCCAAAAAAGTAGAAAATCCGCCTTCCAGCGAATGTATGGTTTCTATGCAGTTTACAAGATACGAAATTCCAAAATCTTTGTGGCTTCCTGTTGGCGTATTGTAAAGTTTTAAAGAATAAAGCCTTTCATCAATTTTTTTTAGTTCAGGCACAAAAGTAAAGGCCTTAGACGCTATTGTTTCGCAGATAATCGGAGAAAATTCATCATTTATACAGGCAGAAGTCAGTGTTCCTGCAATATTTGCAAAAGATGTGTTGCTGTCGCAATACAAAATCCATCTTCTTAAATCCGCCTCTACAAAAGGCACATAAAGTCCACCGTCTGACGGAAGACAGTCCAAAATCGCTTTTTTAAAATCAACAGGTTGTTTTTGACCTCTAGTGCTTACAAATTTCATACAAAATAACTCCCCTCGATAGCTTTTATTTGTAATCGAATGTCTTACGAAAAACTATTTTAACTCAAACTTACAAAAAAATCTTCCCGTGTTTACAAGCTGCTTTACATCGTCAATTTTTTTATAGGAGGTAACCTTGCCGTAAAGTTCATCTTTTAAACCGATTCTTACAGTTTTAGAAAGCGGAATTTGAACAGAAGCCGTCAAAAGCCCTATAAATTCAAACCCTGTGTCCGCACCGTCCTGCAACTGATCATAAAAATCGTACATTGCGTATCCACGAAAATCCAAGCCTGCATCAAAACCATTTTCTTTTTTATAATGGAATTTTAAAATCGTTTCGCCCCCAATCGTATTGTTGTAATTGCAACTAACATCAAAGACAGGCGTTAATTTTCTGTGAAAATAATAATAGTCTGTATTTCCCAATAAAATTCCTGCAAGCATCGCTTGCCATTCCAATTTAGCATCAGGAAGATTAACTCTCTGTTTAAATGCAAAACCAGGTGCCAAAGATGAAAGCATATAATACGAATGCCATTCAAAATCATAAATCATTACGGCACCCAAAGAGCTTTCTGTATTTTCCGAAAGATTTAAATTGCGAGCAAAAAGCATTCCGTCAGAAAAAATTCTTATATCGTAAAAAAGTTTTTCATCAATATTTTCATAAGCACAATAGCCAGCTTTTCCGGACCCCTTCCCAATTCCGCCATGAACGTAAAGGTCAAATTGGCTGTACGGAGAATTTGAATCGTGCGTAAAAGGATCGTTATAGACAACATTAAATTCAAACATAGAAAAAACAGGATAAATTTCTCTTTCAGGATAGAGCGAAGAATCCATATTGTTTACTTTTGTGTTTGCAACGATATTTCCAATATCAAAACCTAAAGAAAGCGAATGAATGTTGTTTCCGCCTCTCTTTTGTTTTATTTTCCAAACGGACTGCGTCCAAATACGCTGCGGATTTATCGCATACGAAAGAAATTTGCTTATTTCATCCGCTTCTGCGCTAAGCCTGAAAAACATTTCTCCAACGCAAAAAGAACCTATCGTTGTAAAAACCATGTCATTTTTTGACGGTGCATTTGATTCGCAAAGATATTCCCAAGTATACGAACCCAAAAAAGTTACCGCTAAAGATTCAAGTTTATTTAGATTTGAACCGCGGGCTGCCATATAATATAGCGAACCTTGATAAGGATGTAAAAAAAAGTTAGTCCAGTACCAGTCTCTGTCCCAGGTTAATTTTCTCTCCCAAAAATGATTCCACTCGTCCCAGCCCACTTTTGCCCAGTCGGAACCAATCATATAACGATTCCAGGTTGAAATTAAAACATTAACCCCCAAAGCGCCTGAAAGTGCAACAAAAGGATGTTTTTTTTCGCTCCAAGAATCTGCTTTTTCAAAAGGAAGATTTTGATTTTCTGTTGCAGCTAAAGATGAAAAATTGAATTTTATTTCCTGAGAAAAATTTTCAGCAAAAATATATTGAGCCGATAAAAAGATGGACAAAAAAAACAAGTAAGAAATTTTTTTATTGAATTTCATAAAATCTCCCATAAAAAAGGCGTCCTTTAATCTGGACGCCATTCATTTTCTAAAAAAAATTGCCCGATAAATCGGGCAATTTTGGGCCATCCAAGACTTGAACTTGGGTAAGACCCGGCTTATAAGGCCGGCGCTACAACCAGCTTAGCTAATGGCCCTGGTTGTAGAGGCTTATGACCTGATACGTTTAGGAGTATAACAAAATCGATTGTTAGGGTCAATCGGACAAAGAAGTTTTGTAAGCAGTTTTTTAAAGTAATATAAATAATAAATTCATTTACAAAATTTTGATTAAGATTAAGAAAAAAGTCATGCCGCCCTATTTCCACATCAATTTTTCATCATCAATTTCTCTGTCGCAGTAGATTCCCCTTAAACAAATTTTTTCGCTGAGAATTTTGAAGTCTGAAAATTTATCTTTGTTTTTTAGAACATCGCTTACAAAAAGTTTACATATTGCGTATGCGCCGTCCGAACGAAGATGGCTGTCATCATTTTTGCCTTCTGGATAGTTTTGATACAAACCTGCGTCAAAGTTCATAAACAAATTGCGAGATTTTGTTTTTCCAAGAGATTCAAAAAAAGCCATGGACAAACCTGTAAGGTCAACGAACGGTAAATTCAATTCGTTTGCAGTTTCGATTATCGCAGTTTGATACGAAGAATGAGTATTTTCAATCGTATGCTCATCCAAAAAAGAGCGACGAGTTACAGGTGTCAAAAAAATCGGAATACAACCTTTTTTCTGCAATTCTTCTGCAAAGAAAATCAGATTTTTTCGGAATTCACCTCCACGCTCGGCAGATGTATACCTTGTTGAATCTTTTATTTTTTCGTCGTTATGCGCAAACTGAATGAGGGCAAAATCGCCTTTTACAGCCACTTTTAGAACTTCATCAAATCGACCTTCGGCTATAAAACTTTTTGAACTTCGTCCATTTCGCGCAAAATTTAAGATTTTTACATCACGCTCAAAAAATCTATCGAGAAGCTGCACCCATCCAGTTTGAGGATAAGATGTCCAGTCGTTGTATTGCATTATGCTGTCGCCAAGGCATAAAATATTCATAAATATCTCATTCAACGGTAACGCTTTTTGCGAGATTGCGTGGCTTGTCTGGATCCAGACCTTTTTGAATAGCACAGTAATATGCAAAAAGTTGCGCAGGAATTATAGAAAGCATAGACGCAAGTCCCTCGTCAACTTCAGGGATTTTTATAATCGTATCTGCACAATCTCTAAAGGCATTTGTGTTGTCCTGTGTTATTACCATAGTTGCAGCACCTCTAGCTTTTACTTCCAATATATTAGAAGCGAGCTTTTCGTAGAGTTTTGGAGAAGTTGCAATCGCTATAACTAAGGTATCGCTGTCGACAAGAGCAATAGGGCCATGTTTTAATTCTCCAGCGGCAAACGCTTCACAATGCATATAACTTACTTCCTTTAGTTTTAAAGCACTTTCTAGGGAAGTTGCACTGTCAAAAAGGCGTCCTATATAGAAGATTTTTGTTTTATTAAATTGAAGCGCAGAGAATTTCTGAATTTCAGTTTGATTTTTTAATATCACGCTAACTTTTTCAGGAATTTCTAATAATTGCTTTAAAATAGAATGATAAGATTTTTTGTCGATATTGCCTCTAAGCTCAGCCATTTTTATTGCAAGCAAATACAAGCACATAAGTTGGGTTGTATACGCTTTTGTTGAAGCAACGGCAATTTCGTTTCCTGCCCAAGTATAAATTACGCAGTCCGCTTCTCTGCTAACGGAAGAACCTACAGTATTTGTTATAGCGATAACTTTTGCTCCAGCTTCTTTTGCAAGTCTCAACGCTGCAAGTGTATCCGCAGTTTCGCCTGACTGGCTTATGACTATGAATATATCGTCTTTTTTAAGAATCGGATTTCTGTATCTAAACTCAGACGCAACATCCACTGTAACGGGAACACGAGCGTATTTTTCAAAGGCGTATTTTCCAACAATGCCTGCATGGTACGCAGTTCCACAAGCAGTTATCACGATATTTTGTGCATTTTTCCATACATCTCCAAATTCAACTTCGTCAAATTTTATATCCACAGGAATTTTATCTTTCATCACGAGGCGAGGTCTCAAAGTATCTGTAAGAGCTTTTGCCTGCTCGTGAATTTCTTTCAACATAAAGTGTGCATAACCATCTTTTTCTGCGGATGACAAATCCCAGTCAACATAAGAAGGTTCTCGTATAATCTTTTCGCCAGAATCGTTGAATAAATCCACATGGTCGCAATACAAAACTGCAAGTTCCCGCTGATTTAAAAAATGAACTTTACGCGTGTATTCAAGGACCGCAGGAACATCGCTTGCAATAAAATTTTCGCCTTCGCCAACTCCTACTATAAGAGGGCTGTCCTTTCTTGCTGCAATAACTCTATCTGGAAAATCTTTACAGATAACACCCAAGGCATAACTTCCTTCCAATTTTTCCAAAGAACGCAAAACTGAATCGAATATATCACCAGAATTTTCGTAAAAATAGTTGATAAGGTGAGCGACAACTTCCGTATCCGTCTGACTGGTAAAAACAACGCCTTGACTCTGCAACCAGGCTTTGAGTTTTAAATAATTTTCGATTATTCCATTATGAACAACAGCGATTGTTCCGCTTACATTTGTGTGAGGATGTGCGTTTATGTCGCTAGGTTCGCCGTGAGTTGCCCAACGAGTATGACCAATTCCGATATTACCCTTTATCGTTTCGTCTGCAATCTTTTTTTCTAGAAATTTTAAAGCACCTTTTGCCTTGCGAACGATTATTTCATCACCGCCCAAAACCGCAATTCCCGCAGAATCATAACCTCTATATTCAAGCTTTTTTAATGCGTTTATAAGAACAGGTGTAGCATCTTTTACACCAATATAGCCAACAATTCCACACATATATAAATCCTGCCAAATAAAAGATTTTAGATATTAAAAATGAACCAATATCCAGAAACGTATTTTATAGAAATTTTATTCCTTTAACAACGACAAAAAGTTTTGCAAAATCGAAAATTAAACGATTGAATCCAAAGCCTCAACAACAGCCCTATCGTATTTGTCAGATTGTCCTAGGAGTTCTTGGATTGCAGATTCTTTATCGCGAATTTGCTTGTAATTTCTACGGCTTATCAAAGAATTGTAACTTTCCGCAACGTGAATAATCTTTGCAATCTGAGGAATAATATCGCCCTTTATTCCATTTGGATATCCAGAACCGTCTTCGTTTTCGTGATGATATCGAGCGGCATCGTCAAAAATCTTTCTATACAATTCCGGAACAAAGTCAAAATAATCTTCGCTTTTTGTAACATGGTCTTTTATCAATTTTTTTTGCTCTTCGTTCAAATTCTCGCAGTCTAAAACATCTTCTGGAATCGCTAAAAAACCTGCGTCATAAACCATTGCCGCACAAAAATAAGCCATCGCCGTATTTTGATTGCAACCCAATTTTATAGCAAGCTTATACACCAATTCGCTTATATTTTTTGAATTATTTTTCCGCTTAGAAACAGCGTCTATCTTAACTCCCAAATCTTCACATTTGATGGCTAATTGCTTTAATTCTTCTTTTTCTTTTTCATTCATCTCTGGAGCAGGAAGTGCATCAACTCCCCATCTACTGCTTCCAGCCGAACGCAATCCAACTCCGTTCAAGGCTTTTAAATCTGTAATGTTTCCAAGTAAAAGTTTGCTGTTGGATTGTTGCATTCCGTGAACAAGTTTAAGAGTTGCTTCAAATTGAGCAGCTTGCCGTGAACTTGCTTTTGCAGCCACTCTTATCGCAAGCACAACGATTATAAATACGAAAATCAAAATAACACAGATTACCAGAACGGCAACTAAAACCATGTGATTTGATTTTGCACTTTCTTCTGCCGCACCAGCCATCTTGTCACCCAAATCTACTATTGAAGACATAACATTTTCTTGGCTTGCCTGCATTGCTTGTATAAACGAAGCCTGATTTTTTTGTTGCTCTTCTAACTGCTGTTGGTATATCAAGCGCTGTTCTTCTAGTTCCGCCCTTTGAGCTTCATCTTTTTTTGCCTGAAGTTCCGTCTCCTGCTGAGCATAGATGTCTTTTACAAGACGTTGAATATTTGAGTCCGCGATAACTGTGTATTTTTCAAGGTTTGAAGTGATTTCACCGAATTTTGAATAATCTCTTGTCGTCTTTATCTTTTGAAGCAATTTTGTATAAACTTGAGTTGCAAACAAAGTTACATTTGCAGGAATTCCAGAAGATTCATTCAAACGCAAAACCACATTCATAGCTTTGTACGATTCTTCTATATTGCCACTTTCATATTCAGAATTCGCTCTTTCAAGATAGCGTTTTGTCAAATCCAAAGTTCCAAAAGATTGTGCTATAGCAAAAACGCTAGCAACAAAAAAAATTATGGGGAAAATTATACTTTTTTTAGTCTTTAACATTGCCTACTCCAATCGCAAAAATTGCTTTACAACGATTATCAATTCCTTGTTCTTTTACAAAAAGCAAATCATCAATTCCAAGTTTTAATCCGATTGTTGCATTTCCAGTTTGATTAAATGGAATTAAAACCGAACAACCAAATCCCATTGCAGATTTTAAGTCGCCATAGAAAAAATGACCCAAATAATAGTCGTAATGAAGGCTTCCAACTGCTTTTCCTATAAAAAAGTTTTCAAATCCAATTCCCACAGCAGGCGTTATAAAATTCCCAACAGAATCTGTTTTTTCTGTTTTTTCAGAACTCAAGGCCGAAACCGCAATTCCTCCACGGAAAAACATTTTTTTGCTTAAAGACCGAAGAGCTATCATCGGCATAAATCTGAGACTACTCATAGTTTCTGGTTCACCTTGTCCAAGAGTAAGCATATGAAAATCCGCAAAAGACTCCGCGCCAATTACGTACTGGTCGGTTTTATAAAATAGATTCATTCCAACGGCAAGTCCATATTTTAAACTCGTATATGCTTGGGGAGCGGTAATATTTTGAAACATAACATCGGCAATCCCAAGCTGAACATCCCAATTTACAGTAGAAAAAGATTGCTGGTCTTGATTCATATAAACTTGAGAACCAGATGCGGTACTCACACTGGAATATGAATTTGATTTTTCAATTTTGCTTTTTGCCCTTGCAGTCATGGCAGAAAGACGCTCTTCTTCCAATTTAAGCCTGTTTTCTTCTGCCTTTCGAGCCATCTCTTCGCCCAAAATTGCCCTGTCAATGTAAGAATAAAGGTCAACAGCATCAAAATTTTCCAAATTATTGTCTATAACAACGAGCGAAACTTGCCTTGCAAATGCTAAATCGTTTTCGATTATCAACTGGCGGGTTTTCTTTAACGTATAGGATTCATAAAGATTATAATCGCTTGATTTATTGTACTTTCCTAAAACTTTAGAAAGGTTTTCTGAGGAGTGTTCAGAAAAAACTTTGTCAATTTCCGCATAAACCTGTTCCAAAGATTCCTGCGTAAAAGCAAAATCCGCACCAAATGCTAAAAAAATCAAGGTTAAAAAGGCTTTTAAAAATCTGCCACTGTAATTACGCATTTATGACCCCTTTTAATATTCTGCAATTTTAACATCGCCTTTGCAGAATCGTCAAACTGACTTATTATAACGATTTTTCAATCAAAATCTATTTTTTTGCCTAAAAATCCGAAATATGCACAGCCTAAAAATAAAGATTTCTATTTTAGATTTCGCTTTGGGCGACTTTTTGCGATAAATCGCAAAAAACAGGCTATACGCACTTCGCGGACTAGCCGCCGCTCATCCCTCGCTACGCTCGGGACTTCGGTACTCCTATCCTTGTCGCACACGGAAGTGCGACTTACAACAATTGCTGACAGTTTTGCAAAAACTGTCCGTTTAAGAAAAACAAGGAGGTTTTTCTTAAACAACTATCCTTGTCGCACACGGAGGTGCGACTTACAACAGATGCAATCAATTTACTTGCCAACACAGAAATGGCTAAAAATTGAACCCAAAACATCGTCTGGCGTAACTTCTCCAGTAACTTCGCCAAGGTTTTCTAAAGCATCTTCCAAATCCTGCACAACCGCATCCAACGCATAAGAACCTTCATCAGCAATTTTTAAAGCATGAGTAACGCTTTCGTAAGCATTTAGAACGCAATCGCGTTGTCGTGTTGAACCAAGTCCTGCCGAGTCACTTTTTTGCGTTGAATCTCCTAAGAGGACATTTTTTACAAGTTCTGTAAGTTCGAAAATTCCATTGCCTTTTTTTGCAGAAACTCGAACAAAATATGTTTTTTCGCCACTGTTTTCTGCTTTTAACTTATTTTTTATACTTTCAATATTGCAACGCTTTTCATCTTGTGCTAAATCTGCCTTGTTAAAAACAACAATCAACGGAATTCCGTAATTTTCTTTTATAAAAATCCAATCTTCATCAAGCAAGCCTTTTGTAGAGTCAACCAGATACAAAATAAGATCCGCATCCTTAACCAAATCCTTTGTAAGTTCAACACCTTTTGCTTCTATTAAATCATCTGTTTTTCTAAGACCCGCAGTATCAAAAAGCCTTGCAGGAATTCCATCAAAACTTACCCAGCTTTCAATCCAGTCTCGAGTTGTGCCTTCAATATCGCTAACGATTGAGCGGTCTTCTTTTAACAAAACATTAAATAGCGAAGATTTTCCTGCGTTTGTCTTTCCTGCAAGAACAACTTTTGCGCCGTCTTGGTAAAGTTTTTCGCTCTTCCACGAAGATGCCAATTCAAAAAGATTGGATTTTGCTTTTTCTAAGTCTGCTTTATCAAAACTGTCTGCAATCGTTTCTTCATCTTCTGGATATTCAATATCAACTTCTATTGCGGCAAGAGTATCCGTTAAAAGTGTTTTTACAAAATCAATTTCTTTAAAAAGCGAACCTGTAAGTCTTCCTGCCGCATGGCTTCTGCTAGCATTTGTCTTTGAATCTATAATTTCCCTTACCGCTTCTGCTTTTGTTAGATCGGATTTTCCGTTTATGTATGCGCGAAAAGTGAACTCTCCACTCTCAGCAGGTCTAAATCCGTTTTTTAGCAAGGTTTCGTATACAGCTTTTACAACAGCAACTCCGCCGTGACAGTTTATTTCGCACATTTCTTCGCCAGTAAAACTTTTGGGCGCACGGAACACGCTTATCAAAACTTCATCAATTTTTTCATTCCCATCGCAAATCCAACCGTAAACAATAGTATTGCCTTCTGCTTTTAATAATTGATTTGGTCTCGAAAATATTGCGGAAATCAATTTTACACAATCTTTACCACTCACCCTTACAATACCAAGCGCACTTGGTGCAAGAGCTGTCGCAATAGCCACAATAGGCTCATCTGGATTATATTTCGTGTTTGTCACTTTCGTATGCCTGCCATAGTTTTCTTATATCAGAAATTGAAGGAAAAATAGAATTCGATGAATCCTTTTTTTCATCTTTACGCACCGAATCTAAAAGCGTCATATCAGAAAGATTTTCACTCAAAGCATTCTCATTTTGAACTTTTTTTGGATACATAAGATTTGAACTACCCAATGCAGGTTTTCTGTATTCCTTTAATGCCTCGTAAGCGCTTCCTGTATACTGGGTTGTTCCTACATCTGGAGAAATATCATCGTAGCGACCAATATTGTTCCAGTACATATAGCCCTTGTCTACGCTGTCGCGCACTCCGTAAACCTGCTGCTTAACATATTCTTTTCCGTACCATTGCCTGTCGTAACGAACATTTAGATAAAAAGATTGAACCCACGGTCTTACGATAATTCTGTTTCGTCCTATAACAGTGTTGCGATACGACCCGTAATAGTAAATTCTGTATGGGCGTTCGGAAACCGGCGCATAGTTCAAAAAATCCTGCTCAAAATGGCTCGGATAAAACATTGGACAAATCACATCTACATATTCAGAAAGCTGTTCAACATCTTGTCCTGTCCTTGCCCCAGAGCGATACCAACCATTCGCCCCGTAAATGTCTATTCCAATAGGAGCATCTATATTTTTGCGTGCATAAGAAAGAAACGAAAGAAGTGCGCTTTCCTTATCCATGCCTGTATCCTTCCATCTAAAAACTGCATTTGCCATATTTTTGCCGTCGGTAGGAAAGCGAATATAATCAAACTGAATTTCATCAAAACCGCCTGCTATGAGTTCTTTTGCAACGCGAACATTGTATTCCCAAACTTCAGGCGAATACGGATCTACCCAATTTTCGTCGTAGTATGCCATCTTCTGCGAAGTTACGACTCCGTTTTCGTCGGTAACATCTTCCATACCTTTGGTTCCAATCCACGCTCGGTTTAAAGTTTTATCCCAAACCGCGTATTTGCCGCCAGCATACTGACTTAAATTTTTATCTTTAAATACGACAATTCTTGCAATCAGATATATTCCATCTTTTTTCATTTCAGAAACAAAATGATTCAGATTTATGTGATATTTTGAAACATACCCCTTTTCTACAACCAGCGGGTCTTTTGCATCGTATCGTAAAAGTCCATAATCATCTTTCATATCGATAACGAGGCTATTGAGTTTGTTTTCCAATATGATTTTTTTGTATCTATCTATTCCAGATTGAGTTGTTACGTGATTTGCTGGGCAATATATGCTTTTTTTGTTCAAAACTTTTTCGGAATAAGCATTTGTGCAAAGTTCAGGTTTTAATAGCCAAAGCTCAGATAGAGAAAGGCCAGATGTCAGATTCCTATCTTCTGGAATCCAAGCACAATAAAGGGTGTCAGAAGTTGAAAGGGCAGAAAAGGAATCCTTCCAAGCGTAATAACTTTGCGAAACCGTGCCCAAATTCTGCGATTGAACATCCAACGACGCAATTTCGCCAGGTCGAGTGTACAAAAGATTTTTGCCGTTCCAAAAAAGTCCATCAATCGTGTCTGCAGGTTCTTTGCCGCTGTACAAAAGAACGCCTCTTTTTAAAGCCCAGTCAAAACGGTAAAGGCGTGGAAGAAAAGTCTGGCTCACATAAATTTCTGTCGTGGAAGAACCGTCTTCTCTTTTAAAAACAACAGGGCAAATATCAGAAATTTCATCTGGGTAAGTCTGACCCTTCATATTTTCAAAACCGCCGTTGCAATCTTTCCAAACAGGCTTATCGGCAAGTGGCATTATATACGAAAAACCAAAAATTGGATGCGCCATAAAGACAACCAGAGAATTTTCAATATTGCAGACAGCAACTGCTTTTATACCAGAAGTTCCAGCACTCATGGAACCGAGATTTTTCCAATTCAGGCCACCATCATACGTTATAAAAACATTATCTTTTGTCGCAGTAACCAAAATATCAGGATTTTCTGGATGAATTTCTAAATCTTTTAATTGCGCAGGTTTTTGGGAAAAAGAAACGGAATCGCCTTCAAAACTTTTCATTTTTAAAAACGGAAGTCCAGAATTTCTGTATTCAAATGATTTAAGGTCAGTAGAAGTTAAAATTCCATTGCCAGTTAAAAAATACCATCTTCCGTCTGTAGAAGAAGTTTTTATTATTTTTAAAACTTTAGATTCTGTCCAAAGTGGAATAGCGGTTTTTGTAGAAGTAAGCCTGTAGAGTCCGCTTGAAGCACCAGCAACAACTCCTCCCGTAGAAACCGAAGGAGAATCGGGAACAGCCGTTTCTGGCAATACATATATAGGATTTGGCGAGTGAGCAGAAGCCACACACGAAGAAAAAAACATCAATGAGCCGATTAGTAAAGAATAAATGCGCATATCTGAATTATCGGCAAAAAATGCCGTTTTTTTAAGTCAAACTCTCTTTAAAACAAAGCCTTAACGCAAAAACTCGTCTTTAATGCGCGAGGCAATTTTTATATAACATCTTCTGTATGCTTGCTCCAAAGAAATGTGTCCCTCTCTTCCTGTTATGCTGAAAGGTTTAACAACGGTGGAATTTTCCATTGTCAACGGTGCAAAAAAAGAATAGCGAGCGTAAAAATTTTTTGAATCCAAAGAATCCTGCTCTTCCAATTTTACAACAGCGTTTATTTCATATTGTGCATTTGAATTTACAACAGAAACGCCTTTTTCCTTTAATTTTTCAACCAACGCAGAATAAATAAGACCTTCGCTATCGTCTTCGACATTTACACTAACACTTATTCCAGCTGCTTTTTCGCGATATAAGAGATTAAGTTTTTGTACAGAACCATAAGACATTCTCGTCATAGCATGCTTAGTGCGATTTAACACAAGCAAAAGGTCTAAATTGTATTGATTATCCTGAGCTTTCAAAAGAGCATCGCTTAAAAGCGATAAGGAATCAAACGAAGGATATATTTCTTCCGCACGCAAAACCAAAGAAGAAATTTCACTGTTTTTTTGCATCGCAAGTTTTGAATAATAATCGGCGGCTTCTTTTTTATCCAAAACGGCAAGAGCAATCCAGTCGCCATTGCCTTTATCTGTTCGCCAAGTTTCTTTTATTACGATACCGGTTATGTGTTCAAAAAGAACCGCTTCGTCAACAGAAGTGCTTAAAGAACTTTCTTCCTTTCCTTTGGAATCAGAAAACGAAGTTGTTTTTTGCTCACCACGGAGGCTCTCGCCCAAAGTCTGACATACAGAAAGTTTTGCAGAACTGGCAGCATTTTCTAGCGACGCACCCTGACCAAGCGCCCAAATATAAGACGATGACGGATATTTTTTTTCAATTTTTTCAAACGAAAAATCATCGCCTTTTCCGCTAGCAAAAAGCGCAAAATTAAAAAAAACAAAACAGAATGAAAGAAAAATTTTCTTCATCGCAGGCAACCGCTCAAAACTAATATCTATAACTGTTATTAGTTATCAATTTTTTGATAGAACTGTCTTCTCCAGCCCAAAGTTTTCTGTTTGTTTCTATATCTATAAGTTCCGCAGTTACATAATAAGTTCTAGTTCTCTGTTTGGTAGAAGAATCTACGATTGTCTTTACAGAACCAATCAACATAAAGTCTGCACCAGTTTCGTTTGCAAGGCTTTTTGCAGTCGCCTCAGAAGCAAAAGTCTGCTGCTCATTGCGTTCGTTTCTAACTTCGCCTCGTTCAGAAGAAGAAGCGACAAAATCAACCTTGCCGCTGTTTATAAGTGCAATTTCAAATTTTTTAGAAAGAATAGAAGTGTCGATATGCTCATCGCTTTGATTTTTAAAAGTTCCAAGAATTACAACAGGCTCACGATTTTTGCCATAAGAAAAAGCCGCAATCGCTCTGGCGTTCACGCACTGATTTATAAGGTTTTCGGCAACAATGCGCACGTCGGTGTCGTTCCAATAACCGCTCAGATCCGTCTGCGTAGAAGAAGAAATTCTTTCCACATTACTAGAAGTCGAAGCGCAACCAAAAAAAGCAAAAACAAGGGCAAAAGCCGCAAAAAAAGATTTTTTCATCAAACACTCCTTAAAATTGCAAAACCTGTCAGGCTCAAAATCTGCAATCAGCATTTATAATCAAAAAGCAAATAACAAGTCGGCAATACACCCATTCTATCGTTAAAAAAAAGATTTGTCAGCGAAAAAACTATAAGGAGCACATCGCCCACATCACCAGCTTTCCGCGGTTCCGCTACCGCTGCATTGCTTCGTTCGCACAGGAGTGCTCACTATGCAACTTGCCTTAGGCAAGCCGCTACAATCTGGGCTAAGAATACAGCAAAGTGCCAGAGCCAAATTCTTAAACAAAGATTTACACAAAAAAGGCGTGCTTGCGCACGCCCTTGTAAGTTTTAAGCTCCCATACCGCCATCAACGCCAATAACTTGAGCCGTAACATAAGAACTCAAATCGCTGGCAAGATACAAAGCAGCATTAGCAACATCTTTTGGAACGCCTGGCCTTTTTAAAGGGATTCTTTCAACCATAGCATTTTTTAATTCTTCTTTTAAAACATTTGTCATATCGGTTTCTATGAAACCTGGAGCAATGCAGTTTACTCTAACACCGCGGCTGCCAACTTCGCTTGCCAAAGATTTTGAAAAAGCGATTAAGCCACCTTTAGAAGCCGCATAATTTACTTGTCCGCCGTTACCGTGAATTCCTACAATGCTTGTCATATTGATTATTGAACCTGCACGTTTTCTTATCATATCGTTAGAAACAATCTGGCAGATTAAAAAAGCAGCGGTCAAATTTACCCGTAAAACATCGTCCCAATCTTCTTTTTTCATTCTAAAAGAAAGTCCGTCGCGAGTTATACCTGCGTTGTTTACAAGCACATCAAATCCACCAGAAGATGCGAGCGCTTCTTTTACAACAGCTGTAACTTTTTCATAGTCGCCAACATCAGCATAAATCTCATGAAAAACAACGCCATTTTCTTTTGCAAGAGTTTCAAGTTCAGATTTTCCAGCGCTTTCTTTTGAGCACAAGCCCCAAACTTCACAGCCATTTTTTATAAATTCTTCAACAATAGAGCGGCCAATTCCGCGTGAAGAGCCAGTTACAAGTGCTTTTTTATTTTGTAACAACATACAATTCTCCGTTTATATTTAGGATCATAAAATTACAAAGAGGCAAGAGCTTCTTCTGTATTAACAGGAATTGCCACATTTGCTTCGCCAAATTCAGTCTGTCCCCAAAGACCAGAAAGAACTTTTCCAGGGCCAACTTCCAAAATAACCCATTCGCCGCCATCTTCTTTTATAAGGTCAGCAAGAACTTTTTCTTCGTCAGTCCAGCGAACAGGATGAGTTAAGTGGTCAACAGCGCTGAGTTTTGCACTCGCTCCTTCTGTAACTTTTTTACCAGTAACATTAGAAAACAAAGCGATTTTTGGATTTCCAAATGAATAAGGCTCTAGTGCTACTTTAAAATCGTCAGCTGCACGCTGCATCAAAGGGCTGTGGAATGGACCTGCAACTGCGAGCCTGATTGTCCTTTTTGCACCGAGTTCTTTTGCCTTTTCTTCTGCCTTAGCAAGACCTTCGGCAGTTCCTGCAATTACAGTCTGTTTAACAGAATTCAAGTTTGCAGCATAAGCGCCTTCTATTCCAGAAGCAAGTTCTTCAACCTTTTCTGGTGGAAGTCCCAAAATTGCACTCATTCCAGGTGCATTGCCTTCGTTTTCTGCAGCAATTTTTTCGCAAACGCCCTGCATTATAGCACCACGCTTGCTAACAACATTTATAACATCTTCAAAAGATAAAATTCCTGCAGCGTACAAAGCAGGAAATTCACCAAGCGAAAATCCCATTGCAGCGGAAGGTTCAATCCCTTTTGTCTTTAATGCTGCCATTATTGCAAGACTTGCAGTTGTAATAGCAAGCTGGCTGTTGTCTGAGCGGCTCAATTCTTCCTGAGGAGTGTCCCAAAGAAGTTTTTTCATATCCTTTCCTGTAATTTTAGAAACTTCTTCAACAACTTTAAGCGCTTCTGGATGATTTTCACAGATGTCTTTTATCATTCCTGGAGCCTGAGCACCCTGTCCTGGAAATAAAAATGCGTATTTTTTAGCCATAGATTTTCTCCTATAAAAAGTTTGCAAAGCAAACCATAAAATTGACTTTGACAAAAATTAGAAAAATGTCATTTTAGTTTATAAGAATGTCATCGCTTATGCAAGGGAAAAATTATCGCTTTAAAATGTCAACAGTATGGCTCGAAGCACCCAAAAGCTCTGCTCGTTCTGCGGTTGCCAGCTGATAGTCAATAAAAATTTTAAAAGTTTCTTCATCCATCGCATTTAATTCGCGACGCATATAATCGCTTGGACCATCCGCAGCAATTATTTTTACCCGCTTTAAATTTGCCACCTCGTTCAATTCGTTTATATCTTCCAAACGCAGATAACTGTAAAGGTCTTTTTCTGAACTTACTGTATGAAAATCTTTTGTTACGCGTTTTTCTTTTAACAGCGAAGCGATTTGTGCCTTTTTAAAACAATATTCGATTATACTGTACTCATTCATCACATAGGCAACAAGTATAAAGCCATCTTTTTTTGTAACCCGTTTTACCTGTTCAAAAACTTTAAGGCGTTCTTCTTTAGAATGAAGATGATACATAGGTCCAAAAACCAAAGCGATGTCAAAAGATTCTTCATCCAAAAAACTTAAATCCAGCGCATTGCCTGGCCAAATGTGAACTCCACTTTGATGTTTCGCTTCGATTCGTTTTCGATTTTTTTCTACAAGTTCAACGGCTGTAACTGTATGCCCTTCCTGCGCCAAAGAAACGGAATATCTGCCAGTTCCTGCTCCCAAATCTAAAATAGAAAGCGACTTTCGCTCTCCAATGCATTCGTGTATGTATTTTAGTGTAACTGTAAATTCTACAATTCCATGTCGGGTAGAAAGTCTGTGCTCTTCATCAAATCTATTGTAGTAATCTTCTAAAATGCTCATAAAACCATTGTAGCGAAAATGGATTTATATAGCGACCGTAAATTCTGGAACAGACTCGGCTTTCATCGGTTTGCTGAAAAAGTATCCTTGAATATAGTCGCAGTTCATCCTGTTTAATTTTTCAAACTGCCATTTATTTTCAACCCCTTCCACAGTCAACTTCATTCCAAGTCCGTGTACAAGTTGAACTATGTTTTTTATAAACTGTTCTTTGCCGTCAATTAAATAATTATCCACCATCGATTTATCGATTTTAACTTTTTTTGCAGGAACAAAAGTGAGATAGCTCAACGAGGAATAACCTGTTCCAAAATCGTCCAGTGCAAGACTTACACCAATTTCCGCCAAATCAAGAAAGAGTTGATTCGAGCGTTCTCTTTTACCGATAAACAAACTTTCTGTAATTTCGATTTCGATCATCTCTGGTGGAATTTCGTATTTTTCGAGCAATTTTTTCAAAAACGGCACGTATTCATAATCCACAAGCTGCCCATTTGAATAATTGATGGCGATTTTTTTAAGATTCATTCCCTTTTTACGCCATTCATGCATTTGTGCAAGAACTTTCTCCGTCACTATTCTGCCAATCTGAATTATAAAACCGCTATCTTCTGCAACAGGAATAAAATCATCTGGTCCTACAGCATAATCTTGAAGGCGAACGAGTGCCTCAAATCCGTAGATTTCACCAGTTTTTGCGATAACTTGTGGTTGATAGCGAATGTCAAATCCTCCTCTAGCACATTCATCTTTTAAAATCTCTACAATTCTGTTGCGCTTTAAAGTGTATTCCCTCATCTCTGGAACAAAGGCGATTGTTGTTCCCTTGCCCGCTTTTTTTGCTTCATACATCGCTATATCTGCATTTGCAATCAGAACATCGTAAGGTAATTCTGAAGAGGAATCCGTAAAACCCATCGTCACAGTTATATCCAATACGATTCCGTTATAGATAAGCGGTTCTTTTAAAATTTTATGCAATTTTTCAATTTCTTTGCCTGTTTTTTCGATGTGCCCATATTTGTGAACAATTATAAATTCATCGCCACCATAACGAGTTACAAAGTATTCATTGTTCAGAGCGAGTTTTGCAAGCCGTTTGCCAAATTCTTTTAAAATAAAATCTCCACAATCATGCGTATAAGAATCGTTAAAATTTTTTAATTCATCTATATCCATCAAAAAAAGAGAAAAAGGAATTCCAGACTTTAAAATCTTTTTTATTTCTTCTTCACCATGAGTGCGATTTGGAAGTTCTGTAAGAGGGTCGTTATTTGCAGCATAACTAAGCTTGCTTTTTGAATAAATCAATTCTATGTTCGTCTGACGCATACGCTTATTCATCAACATCATAATTCCGTTGATTTTTTTTGAGCGCGCATAACTTGCAATAGAAAATAAAAGAGAAATTATCAGCGATATGAATATTATTGAAAAAGGCAGAAGTTCTTTGCCGTAAAGTTCTAAAAAAGATTTTGGTTTATTTATAAAAACTGTATCTTTTGGAAGTGTATTCATAGCAAGCTTTTTCTTTTTTAAAACAGCATAATCAAATATGTAAGAAGAAGTATTGTCTATTTTTACTTGTTGAGGCATAGAAATATCGCCTGCTAAAATTCCTTTTAAAAGGTAGCAAGCCATAAAAGCTGCATTGTAGTAATTGTAAATTCTTCCACCAACAAACCCAGCTCCCATTCCTGTGGGATTCGTTCTGTAGATTGGTATGGAACGGACGCTTTTTGCCATCAATTCTGAAAATTTATGAACAGGAATTCCGTTTTCGCGTGCATACGCTTGCAACGACGAGAGGCAAATTATCGCAGAATCTTGAGGAATTTTTGAAAGGATTTCTAAAAATTCCTCAACTCGAAAATTATCTATCGAAATGATTTTATGATTTAGATTTGGATATTGATCTAAGGCTGAAAAAAGTTGAAAAGTATCGCCTCGTCCAGTTAGTGAATTATCGATGATAAAAACAACTTCGCTTATGTGCGGGTTTTGTTCAATCATTATTTCTTGAGTTCCAGAAAAAGAGATTTCTTCTGCAAAACCTGTTATAAGCGGATTTTTGCCAGCATTGATTGCACGCTCAATATCGTTTACTCCAAAAAAAATTATTGGAAGCCCTAAAAAAAATTCATCTTGATATTTTTGTGCAAAGTCCAAAGCTGCATCGTCGCTTACAAGAATTGCGTCGAATTTTGCAGAAATTGAAAGTTTGTGTTTTACAGATTGGCAAAAAAGTTCGTAGCGTTCTGTGCTATAAGAATCGAGAATATCCATGTACATAACTTCGTAGAGGATATTTTCTTTGGTCAGAATTTCATCAACTCCGTGCAACTGTATTTTTGTTACAATATAACTCGGATCGTACGAGTTGATGTAAAGAACTCTACCGATTGGCGATTGTGTAAAAAAAGGATTTTTTTCTACTTTTGGCGCTCTAAAAATAAATTGAAAAAGGAGCATCAAAATTCCAGCGAGTATGCCAAAACCTGCAAAAATTATAAGACCAATATTAAAAACAGAACTCTTGCCTCTTTCCATAAAATAAACTCTCTTGCATTCTGATTGTAACACAAAAAATTAGTAAATTTTATTAAAAAGCAAATTTATTTTATTCGTTTATAAACCATAAAAAAAAAGAGACTGCAAAAACTCTAAAAATCCGCATGCAAACGATGAACATAAAACTTTTCTTGATTTTATTTTGTCATACGAAAATCATTGCATTCTATAATAAACGCCTATTTTTTAATTTTAATTCTGACTTGCTCATTCGTTTTTATTAAGGCATAATTTTTGCAAGATGAATATCCTTGTAAGCGCCTGCCTATTAGGTTTTGACGTAAGGTACGATGGAACCAACAATGCACATCTAATACCAAAAGAAAAAATAGAACGGCTCAAAAAAATGGTGGGAATAATTCCAATCTGCCCAGAATGCTTTGGAGGACTTGAATGCCCAAGGATTCCTTGCGAGATAAAAGACAAAAAAGTGGTGGACCAGGAGGGAAACGACAAAACAGATTTTTTTGTGCGAGGTGCAATGCAAGCGTTAAAAGCCGCAAAGATGTTTAATTGCCCTTATGCGCTTTTTAAAGAAAAAAGTCCATCCTGCGGATTTGGGAAAATATACGATGGAAGTTTTAGCCACAGTTTAAAAGATGGTTCTGGAATTACGGCAGCACTTCTTGCAGAAAATGGATTGAAAATTTTTGGAGAAAGTCAAATCGACTTTTTGATTGAAAAAATCCGTCTTGCAAAATCGCCAAATCAGTTGAGTTTTGATTTTTAAATCAGTTCACTCGGCGAAGCGATTATGTAGTCCGCTCCATTTTGCTCAAATTCCTGTTTAGAACCGTAGCCCCAAAGAACAGCGCAGGTTTTTATTCCGTTTTCCCTTGCACCAATTATGTCGTGTTTTCTGTCGCCAATCATGAGGATTTTCCCTTCGTCGCGAATCGCATCAAGATTTTCGTGCTGCAAAAGATGATTTATCACTTTGGTTTTATCGTTTCGAGTTTCTTCTAAATCCGAACCACAAGCAAAATCAAAATATTTTTCAAGGTCAAAATTCTTTATGATTTTAAACATATAAATTTCTGGCTTAGAAGTCGCTATGTAAAGTTTTTTGCCTTTCGTTTTTAACGCTTCAAGAGTTTGAGCGACACCTTCATAAACAGAATTCTCAAGAATTCCGCTTTGTGCATAGCGTTCACGGTATTTTTTTATTGCCAATTTTGTCTTTTCATCATCAAAACCGTAGAAAGTTTTAAAAGAATAGACCAGAGGAGGACCAATAAACCGTTTGATATTTTCATCGTTTGGCTCTTTTATACCCAAACTTTCAAGCGCATAGCGCACGCAGTTTATTATTCCAGGTCCAGATTCGGTTAAAGTTCCGTCTAAATCCCAAAATAAATGTGTAAAATCAGAAAAATCGTTAATTTTTTGCATTTAGTGATGGAAGAGCCTTATGCCGTTAAAGCACATGACCATGTTGTATTTGTCGGCAGTTTGTATAACCTGATCGTCGCGAACAGAACCACCCGGCTCGGCAATAACTGTTACTCCAGATTTTCGTGCTCGCTCAATATTGTCTCCAAATGGAAAGAATGCATCCGAGCCCAGTGCAACACCAGAATTTTTTGCAAGCCAAGCCTTTTTTTCTTCGCGTGTAAAGACAGCAGGTTTTACTTTAAAAAGATTTTGCCATACGCCATCTGCAAGCACATCTTCGTATTCTTCTCCAATATAAACATCGATTGCATTGTCGCGATCTGCACGTTTTATGCCGTCAACAAACTGCAAATTCAAAACTCTCGGAGAGTGACGCAGCCACCAGTTATCCGCTTTTTGCCCTGCCAGACGAGTACAGTGAACTCTACTCTGCTGACCGGCTCCAATCCCTATAGCTTGCCCATCTTTTACATAGCAAACAGAATTTGACTGAGTATATTTTAAAGTTATAAGGGCAATTATAAGATTCTGTTTATCGTCTTCACTAAGATTTTTATTTTTTGTAACTATGTTAGAAAGACAGGTTTCGTCAATCTTTAAAAAATTGTGTCCTTGTTCAAATTTTACTCCAAAAACCTGTTTTACTTCTGTAGCAAGCGGAACATAAGCCGAATCAATTTGGATAACGCAGTAAGAACCGTTCTTTTTTTCCTTTAGAATTTCCAGAGCTTTTGGAGAATATGACGGAGCGATTACTCCATCCGAAACTTCTTTTTTTATTAAAAGTGCGGTTGCTTCATCGCATTCGTCGCTCAACGAAATAAAATCGCCAAAAGATGACATTCTATCAGCACCTCTGGCACGCGCATAAGCACAGGCAAGAGCAGAAAGTTCAACAGAATCTGTAAAATAAATCTGTTTTAAAGTGTCGCTCAAAGGTTTTCCGACAGCTGCTCCTGCAGGAGAAACATGTTTGAAAGAAGTTGCAGCAGGAAGTCCGGTTGCTTCTTTTAACTCTTTTACAAGTTGCCAGCCGTTTAAAGCATCCAGCAAATTTATATAACCAGGTCTACCGTTCAAAACAGTGATTGGAAGATCGCCTTCATCAACAAAAACCCTTGCTGGCTTTTGATTTGGATTGCATCCGTATTTTAATTCAAGTTCTTTCATAACAAAAAAAAGAATACCGAATTTGCTCATAAATCTCAACACGGCGAGTGTGAGCGTTGCAATCTGTTTGTGTTTAAGGCTACAAAAAAATACTCGTCTAATTTTCCATGTGCAAGGTAATAAGAAGTTTGCATCGCAGATTAAAAAATATGCATACAAGACTTGCTGCTGGCTTGATTATCCACTTGCTTTCCGTAATTAAAAAAAATCTCCGTCATTGTAAAAAAACATTCAGATTACTATAATTTGTTCTTCTTTTATAAGAAAAACTTTTAAAGAATGGGAGTTAAGCTATGGGCGGAATTTTTGGGGTTGCATCAAAAGATGATTGTTCTATGGATTTATTCTTTGGCACGGATTATCACTCGCACTTGGGAACACGCCGCGGAGGACTTGCAGTTTATTTAAACGACAACAAGTTTAAAAGAGCAATCCACAATATCCAAAACTCCCCTTTTAGAACAAAATTTGAAACCGACATAGAAGAGATGAAAGGCAAAATTGGAATAGGTTGCATTTCCGACTATGAGCCACAGCCACTTTTGGCACGCTCGCACCTTGGGCTTTTTGCCTTGACCACAGTTGGAGTTGTAAACAACAAAGACGAACTCGTAAAAGAACTTTTAGATGGCGGGAACGCTTTTCTTGAGATGTCTGGTGGCGAAATAAATCAGACAGAATTGATACTTTCGCTCATCAACACACAAAAATCGATTCTAAAAGGAATTCAATACGTACAATCAAAAATAAAAGGTTCAATAACGCTCTTAATTGCAACTCCAGAAGGAATTTACGGAGCAAGGGACAAATGGGGAAGAACTCCTTTGCAAATCGGCATAAAAAAAGATGCAAAAGGTTCTATACTTTCGCATTGCCTTTCATTTGAAAATTTTGCTTATATGAATTTGGGCTACACCGATGAACACGAATTAGGACCTGCCGAAATAGTATTTGTAACTTCTGACAGATACGAAATTCTTCAAAATCCGCAAAAAGATATGAAAATCTGTACGTTCTTGTGGATTTATTACGGATATCCAACTGCGTGCTACGAAGGCGTAAACGTGGAAGCGATGAGATACAACTGCGGACGGTATCTTGCAAAGCGCGATAAAGCGGACAATATTCATCCAGATTGTGCCGCAGGTGTTCCAGATTCAGGAACCGCACACGCTGTAGGATATGCAAACGAAGCAGGAATTCCGTTCACTCGTCCATTCATAAAATATACGCCGACCTGGCCACGCTCTTTTATGCCTACAAGTCAGGAACAGCGGAATCTGATTGCACACATGAAGTTAATTCCAGTTCCTCAGCTCATAAAAGATAAAAGCATTTTGCTAATTGACGATTCCATAGTGCGCGGAACACAACTGCGCGAAACTACGGATTTTTTATATCAAAGTGGAGCTAAAGAAGTTCACGTCAGGCCAGCCTGCCCGCCAATAATGTTTGGCTGCAAATACCTGAATTTTAGTCGTTCAAAGACCGAGATGGATTTGATAGCAAGGCGAGTTGTAAAGCAGTTTGAAGGTGAGAATGTGAGCAACAAAATCCTCGCAAAATACTGCAATCCAGACACAGAAGAATACAAAAAAATGCAGGAAGAAATCCGTAAGCAGCTGCACTTTACAAGCCTTAGATTCCACAGATTAGACGATATGCTCGACTCAACCGGAATTCCTCACGAAAGATTGTGCACATACTGCTGGAACGGCGTAGAGTAAAATTGAATAAAATGAACATATACATAATTCGACACGGCGAAACCTCGTGGAACAAAGAATTCAGAGTTCAGGGCAGGTCGGATATCCCTCTCACAAAAACGGGCATAGAACAGGCACAAAAAACTGCAGAGGCTTTCAAAAATCAAGGGATTTTTTTTGACCATGTGTACACGAGTCCTTTGAGTCGCGCAAAACAGACAGCAAAAATTATAAGCGGATTAAGCGAAAGCAATATAACAAGCGATGAAAGGCTGATAGAATTTGCTTTTGGAGAGATAGAAGGTGCAACTCAACAAGAACGTGAAACAAATCCAAAATTTGCAGGATTTAAGAATTTTTTTATTTCGCCAAAAGATTATAGGCCTTTAACTGGTGGCGAAACTTTTGTAGAAGTGCTAGAAAGAACAAAGAATTTTTGGGAAAACGAGATAAAGCCTCTTGGAACAAGTGAGTATGCAGATAACAAGGCTGAAAAAAATATTTTGATTACAACTCACGGTGGAACATTGCAATCGCTTTTGATGTATGTGGATAAACGTCCGCTTGAGCGCTATTGGGAAATAAGTTTTCCAAATTGTGCTGTGAACCTTGTAACTCAAATAAACGGAAAACTCAATTTGGAATGGACGAGCAAAATTTTCTATTAAAAATAGCTTTGCAAAATCACACCAGCCGTTACAAAACAAAAAAAGTGTTAAAATCGTCTGCAAAAATTGCTGAACAAAACTCTAGCGATTTATCAAATCGAAAAGCCGGTCAAAATCGTCTTTGCTGAAATATGAAATTTCGATTGAACCTTTTTCGTAATCGCCTTTTATCTGAACCTTTGTGCCGAGTTTTTCAATCAATTTTGTTTCCACATCGATTAAATCAGGATCGCGCTTTTGTGCAGCTGGATTTTTTGCTTTTTGTTCTTTTACAGGCGGATTATTTATTTCGCCAGCCATAACTTCCGCCTGATGAACTGAAAGAGATTGCCCTACGATTTTTCCAAACAGGATTTGCATGTTCATCTTGTCTTTTACCATGAGCAAAGCCCTTGCATGCCCTGCTGTAATTTGAGAAGTTACCAATGCGTTTTGAATATCCTCTGGAAGTTTTAAAAGCCTGATTGCGTTTGCAACGGTAGCCCGATTTTTGCCAACTTTTTGAGCAACTTCTTCCTGCTTTAAACCACCCAATTCCATCAATTTATAATATGCTTTTGCTTCTTCAATTGGATTTAAATCTGCACGCTGAATATTTTCAATCAACGCAACTTCGAGTTTTTTTTGTTCACTAAATGCAGAAAGTTGGACTGGAACTTTTTTAAGGCCTGCAATTTTAGAAGCACGGGTACGCCTCTCGCCTGCAATTATATAGAAGAATCCATCCTTTGCATCTTCAACAGTTATAGGCTGAATTATGCCATTTTCTTTAATCGACTCCGCAAGTTCTTTTAGTTTATCTTCGTCAAACTCCTGTCTAGGCTGATGAGGGTTCGGCTTTAAAAGTTCAGTTTCAACCCAGAGCCTTCCGAATTCATCTTGTTCTATACCTACAGGAAGATTTGATTTTTTTTGAGAAAAAGAATTTTCATTTTGAGCAACATCAGTTTTTAAATCCGCTCCATCGCTTTTAGAAGAGCCCAAAAGAGAATCAAGCCCATTTCCCAATCCAAATTTTTTAGCCACGGCGAATTACCTCTTGAGAAAGTTTTTCATAACTCTTTGCACCAACGCATTCTGGATCATAAAGGCAAATTGGCTCTCCATGAGAAGGCGCTTCTGAAAGGCGGACATTGCGAGGAATTATCGTATTGAATACGACATCTTTAAAATACGCTTGAACTTGGCGAACAACATCTTGTGCAAGGCGAGTTCTGCTGTCATACATCGTAAAGAAAATCCCACCTATAACTAAATCGGGATTTATAGATTTTTGAACCTTTTTAACGGTTTGCAAAAGCAAAGTGATTCCTTCAAGAGCAAAATATTCGCACTGCATAGGAACCATAACAGAATCCGCAGCCGCAAGCCCGTTCAATGTTAAAATTCCAAGTGAAGGCGGGCAGTCAATTAAGATGTAATCATATTTTTCTTTAAGAGGAGTTAATGCATTTTTTAAAAAGAACTCTCGGTTTTCCTGATCGACAAGCTCAATCGCAGCACCAGAAAGGTCAATCGATGCGCTTATTGCATCGAGATTTTGCACAGCGGTGTGTTTTATCGCTTCATCGGCAGTGCACTGTTCTGCCAAAAGTTCATAAATAGTAGGTTTATCTTTTGAAACTCCAACTCCACTGGACATATTTCCCTGCGAGTCAAAATCGACCAAAAGCACTTTTTTACCAGTAAGAGCGATGTACGCCCCAATGTTTATAGCGGAAGTTGTTTTGCCAACGCCACCCTTCTGATTAACAAAAACAATTATTTTTCCCATACATCTAATATAGCGGAATTTGCGGATAAAAATATAGTAGTTTGAGAAACATTTTTGTTTCACGCATTTTGCACCAGCCACTTTAAATGTATACAAAAGCAAGTACTGCAAAAAATCATTTATAAAACATCTAATCGATTGTCGTAGTGGAGACTATCAAAAAAGCACGTACAATTCGCCATGCGCGACGCTGCCTCTACCAGTGCATCTGATATTTCTGTAAAATGAATTATGCTTTTATCCGCAACGCTTTCAAAGCCTATAAAAAATATAAAACAAATACTCGGCCAGGATTTCCTTAGAGTAAAGATAAAAATCGCAACTTCGGCAAATGCTGATACAAAAACTTACATTGCGGAGTTCTACACAAAAACTCAGGTGTTTCACAAAAAAATGACGGAGCAGGAAGTTGAAATCTTTTTACAAGAGAACATCTCCGTAACTTTTAAAAATTGTGTTGAATATACGGAAACTGAAGAAATAACTTTTTTAACAAACAAAAAAGGAGAATTGAAAAAACTCGTAAAAAAAATCGATGCAAAATCCAAAGATGAAAATTCATCTTTGCCAATGCAAAACCTTTTAAACGGAAATTTTGTGAATAACAAAAAAAATTACCTCCTGCCAGAAGGAATTCCAGTTCCTTTTTTGGTAAGGCTTGGAATAATGACTGCGGAAGGAAAAATCATTTCTTCAAAATACGACAAATTCCGCCAGATAAACAGATTTTTAGAAATTTTGAACGATATTCTTCCGCAAGTTCAAAAAGCACATCAAAAAGAAAAACCGCTTAGCATTGTGGACTTTGGTTCTGGAAAAAGTTACCTGACCTTTGCTGTTCAGCATTATCTTACAAATATATTAAATGTCGATTGCCAAATTTTTGGACTGGATTTAAAAAAAGACGTCATAGATTACTGCTCAAAACTTGCAAATGAACTTTCGCTTAAAAATTTAAATTTTGCGGTAGGCGATATAGAATCTTTTGAACAAGACAAACACCCGGACATAATAATAACCTTGCATGCCTGCGATACTGCTACAGACTTTGCTTTGGCGTACGCTGTAAAAAGAGGAGCAACAGCGATATTGAGCGTCCCCTGTTGCCAGCACGAAATAAACCTGCAATTAAAAAAAACAAATTTAAAAGAAGATTTCTCGCTTCAACCGCTTTTAAAATACGGTTTGATAAAAGAAAGATTTTCTGCGCTCGTAACGGATGCTGTCCGTGCAGAATTCTTAGAAAAATCTGGATATAACGTGCAGATATTGGAATTTATAGACGAAAGTTCGACGCCAAAAAATCTTATGATAAGAGCGATAAAAAATTTTGCAGACAACAGTTCTAACTCACTTGCGAACTGCAAGAATCTGCAAAGCCAAAATCTGCTGAACACTTTAGGTGTAAAGCAGACTCTGTGGCAAATGGACGATTAAAACTATTTTTTAATAGAACTTAAAACTCCAGTTTCAAAAATCATATTTGCAGCAGAAAGATATTTTTGTGGAATCGTAATTCCGCAGTTTTTTGCAGCGTCTAAATCAAAAAGAAGATCAGAATCGCTTGGTTCTGTCATAAATCTAACTGGAATTTCTGAAGGTTTTGCACCATTCAAGATTTTCAATACTATTTCTCCAGTTGCTCTTCCTGCTTTGTAATAGTTAAAACCAAAGGCAATCAAACAACCACCTTCCTTTGCTCCTGTAACATCAGCGGAAAAAATAGGCTTTTTTGCTCCTTCAAAAACCTGCACAAGACTGGAAAGTGCACTAAAAACGGTGTTGTCAGTGGTGAGATAAATTCCATCTACGCGAGAAACAATGGTTTCGGCAGCCTGTTTTACTTCGCTAGAATTGGTAATAGATTGAGTTACGAGGTTTAGGCCAAGTTTGTCGCAGGCAGATTTTACAAGTTTAAGTGAAGAAACGGAATTCGCTTCGCTTGAAGTGTAGATATAACCCAAAGTTTTTATTCCTGCAATTTCTTTAAACATTGCAAGGTGCTGTTCAACAGGAATTGCGTCGCTCATGCCAGTAACGTTTCCTTCGCCATGCTCAAGAGTTGTAACAAGACCTGCCCCAAGAGGATCCGTTATAGTTCCAAAAACAACTGGAATGTCTTTGATTGTATTTGCAAGCGCTAAAGCAACTGGAGTTGCAATGCCAACAGCAACATCTACACCTTCGTCTTTGTACTTTAAAGCGATTTGAGAAGCAGTGTTTGCGTCTCCATTAGCATTTTGCAAATCGTATTGAGCATTAACGCCATTTTCGTTCAGGTAGTCAATTATTCCCTGTTCTATGGAATCCAAAGCGACATGCTGCACGATTTTTGCGATTCCAATCTTTACTTTTTTTTCTGAAGCGTTCTTTTTAGAACAAGAAACAAAACCAAAAAGTGCAATCAAAGCCGCACCTGTAATAAAAATTTTAGATAATTTCATATTAAGTCCTCCGAGCAAAAATTGCTGACGGTTGTATGTCACTATTTATAGTAACATATCGTCAATAGTTTTTTAAAATTTTAAATAAAAAAATAAATTATAAATCTGCTTGATTAAAATTGAATGATGATGCGCATTAAAAAAGTCGGCATTGTTTGCAGGTCGCACATTCTTGGCAACAGACATCAGTTTGCGGCAGGGTCTACTTGTAGCCCCGCATCTTACCTGCGAGCTTCCAACGGCAAGGGATTGGCGTTTCAAGAAAACTTCCGTGTTTTCTTGAAACAGACAGTTTTCTTGCAAAAACTGTCGACATTTATTGTAGGTACACATCCGTGTGTACAATCCGTCGACCGCAGGAGCAAAGCGACGAGGACGATGAGCGTTAGCGAACCACGCAAAGCCCGATTTTTGCGAAATGCAATGGAGCAAAAAGCCGCCCAAATCTTATAAAAAAGGAAATCTCAATTATTGCAAAATTAAATTGTCGTTTGAAATGCGAATCTGCTTAAACTTTTCGATTAGAGAATCCATCGTCAAGTTTTTCTTTTCGTCTCCGCTTATATCAAAAATAATATTTCCCTTGTGCATCATTATCAGGCGATTTCCATAATCCATAGCGTGCTGCATGTTGTGAGTTACCATCATGGTTGTAAGAGCCAATTCCTGAGTAAACTTTCGGGTCAACTGCATTACGATTTCGGCATTTGCAGGGTCAAGCGCTGCGGTGTGTTCGTCGAGCAAAAGGATGTCTGGGTGGCTCATAACTGCCATCAACAAAGTTAAAGCCTGCCTTTGCCCACCAGAAAACTGGTCAACATTGTCGTTCAAGCGGTTTTCCAGCCCCATATTCAATTCTTTTAACTGAGTTTTGAATATCTGCCGTAGATTATTGTTTAGCGAAATTTGAAGTTTTTTTGAACCTTTTTTGCTGCAAATTACCATATTATCTTCGAGTTTCATTTTGCCAGCAGTTCCCAAAAGCGGATTTTGAAAAATTCGCCCGATATAGCGAGCGCGTTTAAATTCAGGTTCAAAAGTTATGTCTTTAAAAGAAGAATCTTCTTGCCCTTGTAAAAGAATTTTACCCGAAGTTGGCTTTAGAGTTCCTGCGATTATATTATAAAGGGTTGATTTTCCCGCCCCGTTAGAGCCAATAACAGTTATAAAATCACCCTTGTTAATTTTTAAGTTTATGTCCGACAAAGCTTTATTTTCGTCAGGCGAGTGAGCATTAAAAGTTATACCGATATTTTTTAGTTCAAGCATTTTTCCTATGATAAAAACTTTTTTAGGAAGTTTCAACTTTGTTTTTTATGTATTGGAAAGGAGAAATAAGAAAATCTAGATGGCGTTACGGCACTCGCTGCGCTCGCACCGTCGCTATGTCCGCCCTTCGCTTACGCTCATTGTGGCTTCGCCACAACTTCGGGGCTACCAGCGCTAACGCGAAAAACTCAATACAAACGAAAATCTATTTTTTAAATATATCGCTGTGAGTTCCTGTGTTGACTAAAGTTAAAACTAAAACCTCACTATCTTTTAAATACAAAAGCAACCAGTCTGGCTGTATGTGGCATTCCCAAATTCCTTTAAATGTTCCTTTTAGTTCATGGTTATGGTATTTTTCTTCAAGAGGCTGGTCTGTTCTTAATTTTTCTACAACCTCTTCCAAAAGCAAAATATCAAGCCCTCGTTTTTTAGCCAATTTGAGACTTGCCTTAAACTGCGAAGTTTTCTTTAACGCGTAAACCATTTTCAGCAATCTTCAAGGAGTTCTTTTGCACTTGAATAAGCTTTTATATTTGGGTCGCGACTGATTTTTCTCGCTTCTTCTATTGCCGAAAGAGTTTCATCTGTAAAATTTGACTGAGGCGGAACTATTTCAAATGGGATTTTCTGCTGATTTATTGACTGTTTTAAAAACAATCTTATTGCAGTAGTAACATCGAGTCCAAGCGAATTAAAAAGCTTTTCCGCTTCCTGCTTCATTTTTGAATCCACCCTTGTTTGTAATACTGCTGTAGCCATATAGCACCTCTTTTTACCTTTTTACGATTAAAATATATTACATTTAAGATGCAAACGCAATGTTTTAAACAGTATTAACCAGCAGGCGTTAAGGCGCTAACGCGTTAGTGATTGGAGGTGTGAGCGCTAGCGAAAACAAACGCATTTGCGTTTGGTCGCAGGCTTTAAGCCGGAGCACCGCAAAGCACGGCGACACAACACAAGTTGTGCCGCAACGCCCTTATAATGAAGTTTGAACTTTTAAATCTCGCATAAAAACTTCTGTGAATATCTTTGGCGAGTCCTTATTTTGATAGTAAATTCCAGCCTTAAAATAGTTTTTTTGAGTGGCACTTACGCCGGCCGCAAAGATGTGTTCAACTTTTTTTTCGTTGTCGCGGTAAATTTGCAAAGTTTTTCCGTCTAGGTCGATTTTTATTTGGATTTCTTCGCCCTGCTCGATTTTGCCCAAATCGTATTTCCAAGTTTTGCTGTCTGCTTTCGTTTTTCCGTCGCTCAAATAATTTACGACTACAGCTTTTAATTCTCCGCAATCTGCTTCTATCCTGCAAAGTGGAGAATCTTTTTGTGTGCATTGTTGCAAAAATTGCCCGACTGTAAATCTTGCTGTTTTGAGGTTTGTGCTCTTTACAAAAAATTTGTATTGAAGACTTGCTTTGCCAACTAATTTCCATTCGCGCATATTTCTAAGTTCTGCACGCACGGAAGAGCCGTTTTTTGATTTTCCTTTGTCGCTTGCGTCGAGAGAAAAACGCATATATTCAATCGTGTTTCCTTGTGCATCTTTTGGGCTTGTAAATAGTGAAAGATATTTCGATTTATAATTATGCTCTTTGGCTAAGTGAGCAGAAAGCATTCCTCTGTTTTCCGTTCCACTTGGATATTGAAAAAACCACTCGTCTGCATTTTCTAAAAGTTTAACCGCACTTTGCCTTGCAGCAAGTTCTTCTTTTGAACAATAAGCGGTTTCTACATTTTGTCCACTTTTTCCAGCGGCAGAATTTTCCGTTGAATTCGTTGCGCAGGAAAATAGCAATGTTCCAAAAACAAGTGCAAATATAAAAATCGCTTTTTTCATCGCTGTGTCGTAAGATGCTCTTTTAACCATGCAACCACATTTTTTTTGGAAATTATCAAACACAATATTATCAATAAACCTGTTATAAGTTTTAAATCGTTTGGACCAAGTCCAATCGCACTTCCGTATCGCCTTGCAAAATACATCAGCGCTCTGTACAAAATTGAACCCAAAATTACACGGAATGTCTGCCATCCTATTTTATTTGAACGGATTAGAAACTCGCCAAGCATCAAAGACGCCAATCCAGAAACTACAACTCCAGTTCCACTGCTAACATCCGCAAATCCCTGATACATAGCAAACATCGCTCCGCTCAAAGCTGCAAGACCATCTCCAAAACAGATTCCAACTGCGCGCACGCTGCGAGGGTCTACACCTTGGCTTATTACCATCTGCGGATTTGAACCCAAAGCTCCCATCGTAAGACCAAAATCCGTTATAAAAAAAAGATTTAAAAGAACGGTGATTATTGCGGTGAATATCGCCATAAAAATTACTGCCGACCATTCACCGGCAAACGGAAATAAAGTTGCAAGGCTTTTAAAAATTGTCGAAGAACGCAGGAGCGAAATATTTGCGTGATTAGACATTATGCGAAGATTTATTGAATAGAGCATTGTCATAACAAGAATTCCTGCAAGCAAATCTGGCACTTTTAATTTTGTATAGACCAAAGTTGTAACCGCTCCAGCACAAATCCCGCCAAAAAAAGCCAATACCAGTGCTACAGCAGGATGAATGCTGCTTGTTACACAGGCTGCCAAAATACAAGCGCCCATTGGAAAAGAGCCATCCACCGTCATATCGCAGAAATTTAAAATTCTGAATGTCATAAAAACACCCAAAACCATTATTCCGTATATAAGGCCTTCTATTAAAATTCCTGATACCATATTTCCCACTACCTCAAAACAGAACCGCGGATTCGCTTAACGTTTCGTGCTTGTCCTAACGAAAATGATTTTTCTTCGTGTTCTGGCTCGACAATCATTTTTACGGTGCTATCTATTTGATTTTTATCTACGCTGAGCGGAGTTCCAACTATTACCGTTACGCCACCCTTTGCAGTTTTTTCTTCGTATTCAATTTCCAGCATCATATTTTGAGTTATTGCACTTTCTGCAACATGAACCTTGCCCTGATAGTCCATGCCATTCGCTTCTATCTGTTCAAGTTTTACGCTGTCCGCATTTAATTGTTGCGCAGTCAATATTATCTTGCGGTTTATGCGTAGCAAAAGTCCCTCGCGCTGCTCTGGAGTTATAGCCATCTTCTCTAAAAGTCCGCGAAGCATGTCAAAATGTTGTTTTCGCTGTTCATCCGTTGTAGGAATTCCATAGGATTCTTCGCCATCAGTTTCCAAGGCAGAACTTGAAAGTTGCGCTGTGCCGCCGCCCAAAAGCGCGCTTCCAACCGACTTACTAACTTCAAAACTTGGAAAAACAGAACCAGTAACTTGTTTTTTTGCTGTCTGAATGCTGCCTATAAAATCCAGTCCGCTTTCTTTTATAAGAGAATCTGCTTCTTCATCAGTTTGAATATCTAAGAGAAAAGTTCCCGGAGAAATCGTTTTAAAAATTCGCGGCGCAATCGTTGGATTATTCTGCACAATTACGGAAGCTTTTTCATCAACTTGTAAAATATATCCTTTGTACAAATTTGCTGAAGAATATGAATTGCTCCAATCTTCGAGGCTTATCTTTAAATTTTCGGGAATAGAATACGCACAATATTTTTGCAACAGCGAATAAATTTCTTCGACCTTTGTGCCTAAGTCAAACGCCCTCATCACCGATTTTCTTGTTATTTCAAAAACGGCTGCAGTATCAAACTGTTTTAAATCCATAAAATTCATCAATGGAACGAGTTCTTCAAAACAAAGCCCCGGAAAAACCGTTACGTTAAAACCAGCGTCTATATTCAGAACTTTTTGTGCTTCGTTTGATTTTTGCTTTTTATATAAGAGTGCTGAACCTTTTACATAGACTTTTTCGCCATTTTCGTCCGTTCCATATTCTTCCAAAAGTCCAAATTCAACCGCACAGTTAAGCAGGCTTTCCATAATGGCACAGGGATTTTCTTCCTTTGAAGAATTTTGAGAATCTATTTCTTGCGTGTTTTCGAAAGTATTTTTTGCAAAAGACAAATCTTGCGAACGAGCAAGTATTGCAGAAAATCTTCCACCAGAAATTGAAGGATAAGAATCGCTTAGTGTTGAATTTTGATACAAGAGAAACGCTGTTCTTAAAACGCTCATTTTTGTAAAGCCTGTCGCAGGAATCGATGCAATGGTTTCCAACAAAAGTTTTGCTCTAGCTACAAGAAGTGAGCGACTCAATATACCAACTGAAGATACGCAAAGATACGCGTATTGAATGTCGCTTTCTAGGGTCGAAAATCCTAAAAGTCTCAAAAAGTCTACTTTTAATGAATTTGAATTTTCTTTTACAAGCGAAAGATTTATAAACGAACGCAAAAGAGTTTGAAAGAACGTTACAGCATTTGTACCAAAAATTTCTTCAATTTTTTCCGCATCTTTCTTTTTTAAATTTCCATCCGACTTGCTCAAAGTGGGATTTATTGCGACAAAATTTACAAAGGCTGCAAGTTTTTCTGGCGTAAGAGAAAAAGATTTAATCTCATTTCTGCTTTCTAATACTGGAAGCGGAAGCAAAATCTTCTTGCTCAAAAGTGGCAAAACTTCATCTTCCAGCATTGGATTTAAACTGATTATTGTTTTTCGCATATTTTTGTCGCCGTGGCGATAAATTAAGAGGCGCTCTTCGAGATTTAAAAGCCTTTCGTAAAGTTTTGCAAAGTTTATTGTTCCAGAAAAAAACTGAGCGAGTTTTTCTGCATTTGCTTCTTTAATATAATGAACAGCCGCCAAAATAAGTATGTCGCTTTCGCTTAAAAGATTTACAATCGTTTTTCGATTTTCTTCTTTTCGCAAAAACGCTCCGAGTTGTTCAACCAATTTTTGTTTATTAAAAGGAGAATGAATTTCTCCAAGATACATTCTTATAAGCTCAAAAAAATGATTATCTGGCAAAGTTATAAAACTTTCGCGCCAATCGATTATCCTTTGAACTTTAGGATCTACATTTATCATAACAATCTCCAATATAAATTCGTTTCATGCTGAGTTTGCAACGCAAACTTTTACATTTCATCGTTTAGTTTAATGCAAGTTCATTTGAATCGCTGTTTCTAACAACTCTATACGCATAACCCTGTTCTGCCAAAAATTTTTGACGATTAGAGCCAAAATCTTCTTCGACGGTGTTGCGCGTTATCAGTGTAAAAAATCTGCTTTTTCTTTCTTTTGGACGCAAAATCCTACCCAATCGCTGAGCTTCTTCCTGCCTGCTTCCAAAAGTGCCACTCACCTGAATCGCCATGCTCGCATCTGGCAAATCGATTGCAAAATTTGCAACCTTTGAAACAACCAAAATCCTTATCGTTCCATTTCTAAAATCAGAATATATCTTATCGCGTTCTTCTGTTGGCGTTTTTCCTGTAATTATAGGACAAGCTAGCATCTTCGAAATTTCGTTGAGCTGCTCAAGGTATTGCCCGATTATCAGGATTTTATCTTCCGGATTTTCTTTCACCAGAGTTTCGACAATTTTTAATTTTTTAGGATTTTCGCTTGCAATTCGGTGCTTTTTTCTAGGCTCGCAAACCGCATATTCAAGTTCTTTTTCTTCGCTCAAATCAAGGCGAATTTCTATGCATTCGGCACTTGCAATCCAGCCAGAAGATTCTAAATCCTTCCACGGAACATCATAGCGTTTAGGTCCCACCAAACTGAATACGCTGCCTTCCAAACCGTCTTCTCTAACCAAAGTTGCAGTAAGTCCAACACGGCGTATTGCCTGAATTTCCGCAGTTACTCTGAATACGGGCGCTGGAAGCATGTGGACTTCGTCATAAATTATGAGTCCCCAATTTCTTTCTCTAAAAATAGAAAAATGAGGATAAGGACCTTCTTTGTATGGTCGCCAAGTGAGTATTTGATAAGTTGCCACAGTTACAGGTTTTATAGTTTTGTTTTCGCCAGAGTATTCGGCAATTAAATCTTGAGTTAAATCCGTCTTATCCAAAAGTTCGCTAATCCACTGGTGAACCGCAGATATATTTGTCGTGATGATGAGCGTACTCGTCTTAAGCAAATCCATAACGCACATACCAACAATCGTTTTTCCAGCTCCACAAGGCAGAACAATCGTTCCAAAACCTGTGCCAGCTCCTTTATCGCCAACCAAAGCCTGCGCAGCTTCTTTTTGATATGTGCGGACATTGAAAGGTTTGCCAGATTTTGTATTCTCTCTCAAATTTACTTGTAAAAATTCGCCTTCCCTAAGCGGAATATCATCTTTTACAGGCCAGCCCAAACGCAAAAGTTCCTGCTTTACAGTTCCTCTGTCGGTAAGATTTAGCATAAAACAGTTTTTCTTTTCTGCTTCGCTCACTTTTACGCAATTTTCAGCAAGGTTTTGCGCGCTTTCGTCATAAATGCACGGAGTTAAGAATTTTTTGCCAACGTAACTCGCTCCTATTTCGCGATAGACGAGAGAGTTTTCTGTAACAAGATATAAGTATTCTTCGTAAAGATTTTTTTCATCGTTCGTTTTTTTTGATTTTAATTCTTCGCTTTCGATTTTACATTTTCCATCAGATTTTTCATCAGCATCCTCGGCTACATTCAATTCAGACTGAATTTTAACTTTTGGCCCTTGAACAAGACGCAACTTTCCAAACTTGCCTGCCGTTTCTTTAATCCAAACTTCAACCGATTGAGGAACATCGTAGCGTGCAAATTCCTTCAAAATGCTAATCGCTTTTTCAGGAGTAAAACCTGCGCCAGAAGCATTCCAAAGAGAAAGAGCCGTCAATCTATATGTGTGCAAATGTTCAGGCGAACGCTCAAGTTCTGCAAATGGAATTAGCGCATTGCGACATTCCTGGGCACGCGGAGCATGCACATCAAGCAAAAGAGTGCGGTCGCTTTGAACAATTAACGGGTTATCAAATTGCATAACGGAATATTTTAGCCGATTAAACTAAAATGCTCAATTATGCACATGGGGAAATTGCACATTGCGGAATTGAAGAATGAGCTCATTAGGAAATTGAAAGATGTGCTCATTGAGAAATTGCAGTGTGTAAATTTTATAAGGATGAGAAATTCGATGAAACAAGATTTTAATCAGTGATTTTAAATTCACTCAATTCGGCAACGCTATTAAGCGAACAAAGAAAATCTGTATAATCGCTCATTTCTGGAGCTTTTACGGAATAGTGAACAACAGTCAAATTCTGCTCTTTTATCTGGTTCATATTCACATCTGTAACTAAAAATCCCTTATCTTGAATCAGTTTTTTAAGGCTCGTCATATCCAGAGAGTCGGTTTTAAAAGTTAAGTGCAAGGATTTAGTCCGCCTTGCAGGAAACCATCGCTCTTCTATTTTTTCAAGGCTTATCAAAGAAATTATCGAAACAACTAAAACTGCAAACGAAGGCAAATAAAGCCCTTCCCCAATGCACAAACCTATTGTCGCATCTGTCCAAATTATTGCAGCCGAAGTGAGCCCTTTGATATTAAGGCCGGTCTTCATTATCACGCCAGCACCTAAAAAACCGATTCCGCTTATGACGCCTGCCGCAATTCTGGCAGTATCGGCACTTCCCATTTGAATCGAAATCCAGTCCGAAAGGATAGAAAGCAAAGTTGTAGATTCGCATATCAATATTAGGGTTCTCATTCCGACGGCTTGCTGTCGAAATTTTCTTTCAACGCCAAGAACAAAGCCAACTATAAATGCAAAAAATATTTTTATAAGACAGGAAATGTAAAAATCTCTCATAATTCACCCGCTTTGCTTTATCTAAAAATTGAAAATCCACCAGGAGATTTTGTACCTGCTTTTATCCAAGAAACTTTTTGCTTAGATGTCAAACCTTTTTTTAGAACGTCAATCTGGCTCGCATATTCAAAAAGCCAGGACATAAGTGCTCCATCTTTTTTTGCAAATTCATCATTTTCTGAGCATTCTATCAAAATGGGAATAATCTCCTCTGTCTGAGCTAAAGAAGCCGCGGTATTTTCTGCAAAGGTTTTAAAAAATGCAGCACAAGAGGCAACCAGCGATTTAGAAAGACCGCTTTGCCTTATTGAAGGATTTTTTATTGCATCGCATTCGCTTGGATTTTTTTTATAGATAAAGATGATTTTGCTTTTAGTTTTTTCTGTATTTGAATCGTCGCTGGAAAATTTCTTTTGAGAAAATCTGGAAATTATCTCGCTTGTCAAAAATTGATGCGACAGCATAAGTTCATCATTTGCACGGCTACTCTCGCTCGGAGAAAGATTTGCAAATTTTGGTGCATAATGAGGTTCATCAAATATGAGCATTGCCGTATCAAAAAGTCCAGTTTGATTTACTGCGGAAAGGACAAAAGAGCGAGCAGAAAGCGCAGAACCTCTATTCCATTCAAAAAGAACAGTGCCGTCTTGCGATTTTTGTTCATTGTTTGGAGCACAGGAGATGACAACATTTTCTCCATGTAGAATTGCAGCAGAAGATAAATCTCTGCCATCGGGAAAGTCCTTACCAGCAATCAAAATTGTTTTTTCCATAAGGGCGATTATATCATCCACCATTATATATGGCAAAGGGAAGCCAATTGAGATATACTTAGTTCGTTATGAAACTTTGGATAAAATACGTTCTTGGAATATTCTTAGGAATACTCAGCGCTTTTGTGTTACCTGTAAATAATCCCACTGTATCTTCGATAATTGCAGTTCTAAGTGAATTTTCAATCAGATTTGGACGTTATACGCTTTTGCCTTTACTTTTTTTTAGCGTAACTTGTGCAATCTTTAAACTTCGTAGTTCAAAACTTTTAAAAAAGACTGCAATTTGGACTGGCGGAATAATAATAGCAGGGACTTTGGGACTTGCATTTTTAGGTTTAATTTCAATTCTTTTGGTAAGGCTCCCAAGGATTCCAATCACTGGCGAAAAAATTACAGAACTGCCTTCAATAGGGTTACGCGCATTTTTAATGCAGATTTTTCCATATTCTAGCTTTGAAGCCCTCAAAAACGGCGCATTTTTACTGCCAGCTTTTGTTTTTGCAGGATTTGCTGGAGCAGGAGCGGCAAGCGACCAGACTTCTTCAAAACCAGTTATAACTTTTTTTGAATCCGCAGCAAAACTCTGCTACACCGTGATGTCGTTTTTTATAGAATGGTTATGCGTTGGAATGATTGCAATTTCATCTTATTGGATGATAACAGCAAGAGCGATATTTAGTGCAGGAATTTACACCCCACTTTTTATAATGCTGTTTGTAGATTTTATTTTAGTCTTTGTTGTGATTTATCCACTTACCGTAAGATTTTTGTGCAACGATTTACATCCAATGCATCTGGTATACGCAAGCATAACACCGATTTTAACTGCATTTTTTTCTGCCGACTCAAACCTTGCACTGCTTGTAAATTTAAGGCATTCAAGAGAAAGTCTTGGAATTCATTCACAATCGGCAGACACGACTATTCCGCTTTTTTCAATTTTTGCACGCGGAGGAACCGCTCTCGTTACTTCAATCTGTTTTGTAATGATTTTGCGTTCTTACTCAAGTTTAGGATTTACAGCGTTTGACGTGCTTTGGATATTCTTTATGACTTTTTCGTTGAGCTTTGTTCTGGGTGCTCTTCCTACAGGAGGCACTTTTATAGCGCTCACAGTATTGTGCACGATGTACAGCCGTGGTTTTGAAGCAGGGTACCTTTTATTAAGACCAGCAGCTCCTGTTTTTGCAAGTTTTGCAGCCGCCTTTGACGCAATTTCTGCAATATTTGGAAGTTACGTTGTTGCAGTAAAGACAAAGCAAATTGAGCATGTTGATTTAAAACACTATATCTAAAATTCAGATAGATTTACAAAAACCAAAAATATCAAAGGCTATAAGAATCTTTTTTGGAATCTTCTCTAAGGTGATGTTCCCTGAACACAACTGGATTGCAAGGTCTACCAAAGAAGTAGCCTTGGAATTTATCTGGTTCAAAGCCGTTAAGTTTTTCAAGATCTTCTTCGGATTCAACACCTTCCATGCAGACTTTCATATTGAGTTCGTGTGCCATGTGGGTTATGTGCTTTATTACAGTTTTATCGCCTTTATCTCCACCTGTAGCTTTATGAACAAAAGAATAGTCAAGCTTTAAAGTGTTTGCATTTAAATACTGCAAATAACGAAGATTTGAATATCCTGTTCCAAAATCGTCTATATCAATGTTTAAGCCCAATGCTCTAAAACTTTCTACCAAATTTTGCAATTCGGCTGCACTGTCCATGTAACCGCTTTCTGTAAGTTCAAGGGTTATATTTTGAGGTTTTACTCCAGAAGCATCTAAGGCCATTTGAACATCGGAAAGGATGTCGCTCTTTTTTACCTGCACATAAGAAAGATTTATGCTTAAATGGAAATCTTTTTGAACTTTATTCCATTCTTTGCATTGTTTAAAGCCAGTCATCAAAATCCATCTACCAACAGGAATTATCAAACCGCTATTTTCCAAAACAGGAATAAACTCGTCTGGAGTAATCATTCCAAATTCTGGGCAACTAAAACGCAACAAGGCTTCTGCCCCAATGACATTTGTAACAGAGTTTGCAGAATCCAAATACATATTTTTGGCATCAACGACAGGCTGATAAAAAAGTTGGAAACCTTCAAAATTGTTTTTTATAGAATTACGGAATTTTTCTTGAAAATTTAAATCCCTCAAATGCTTTGAATATTCGCCAGCATTAAACATTGTAAGGTTGTTGCGTCCCTTATGTTTTGCCTCTTTTACAGTGTGATTTACTTTTTTTAAAAGCTCATCTAGTGGAGAAGGGTCATTAAAAAATGTAACCGCACCAGCGCTTACTGTAAAAACAACCTCATAGTCGATTTTTTGTTCTGTTGCTGCGATTCCCATTTTTAAATTTTGATATATTTTTTGTGCATCCAAAGCCGAATAGTGAGAAAGATTAACACACAAAAATTCATCGCCATTTAATTTATAAACATCTGCAATGCCTCTTGCAGCACGTTTTACACAGTCTGCAATTAAGGTGACAACAAAATCTCCTGCAAGCATGCCGTATTGCTCGTTTAGAGAGCCCATATTGTCAATATCAATTTTTAATAAGAATCCACTTGTTTTTTGGGCACGATTCCATTGCTCCTCGAAATTTTTTCTAAAATTAGTTTCGGTCGGGAGATTTGTAAGAGGGTCGTTTTCTTCTGGACATTCAACGAGATTTGTAACCCCAACAAGAAATTTTCTTGCTTCTTTTGTACAAAATATTACAGAACCTTTAATATTTAACCAAACTGGATAACTTGTTCTGTTAAGTGCACGGAAGCGCACATTGATTGCAGTTCTTTTTCCAGAAAAAATATCGTTTAATGAAGTAGCAAACATATTAAAGTCATCGCGATAAACAAAATGACTTAAAATTTCCTTTGCATTTGAAAATTTATTTGAAGGAAAATCGAAAATCTTAAGGGCAGCGTCGCTTACGAAAAGAGAATCAGCGTCTAAATCTAACGCATAACTAAAAGAATCTGAACTTTCATTAAAAACCCCAATCAACGCTTCTAGTTGTTCAACGGTAATAGTTTTTAAAATTTCGTTCACAACAGACCTCCTCGATTAAGATTGCAAATTAAAATCACAAAAAAATTCGTAGAGACTGCTTTTTAGTTTAAAAACGTAATAAAAAAAGTACAAACATTTTTAAATAAAGCACTGCTACACTTGATGTTTATATCATATAACATTTGTTAAGTTTATTTTTAGAATTTTAATAAAAATAACTTTAAGTTATTTACTTTTTAATTTGTGTACATATAATTGGTTATCTAGGTTAATTATAAATCGCTTGCGATTGGTACGATAAGGCCTATTTGTAGCCTCGCTACCCGCCTGCGAGCTTCCAGCGGCAGGGATAAGGTTCAAGAAAATCGTCCGTGATTTTCTTGAACAGACAGTTTTTTACAAAACTGTCGGCAATGATTGTGTCCGCACATCCGTGTGCGGCAGGGTCTACTTGTAGCCCCGCATCTCGCCTGCGAGCCCACAGCGGCAGGGATAGTAGGGGCGCAAAGCGTTGGCGTCGCCAATGGAGCGTTAGCGGAACCCCGAATAGCCCGATTTTTGCGGAACAAAGTGGAGCAAAAAGCCGCCCAGTATAAAAATAAATCAATTTATTTACACTTTTACTCATGGAAAATATATTTTTCTAACTTCGTCAGTATATTCTACTCTGGAATTTTTTTTCTCGTAGACTACGAGCGGCGGAAGTTGAGTTTTCGTGATCTTATAAATTTTTTTGTCGATAAAAGTTGCACATACCAAAACCATAGTTGGCTTGTGTTCTTTAAATGGACAAACGAATTGATATTGCACATCATCAAATCCATTTTTTTTGAGCGAATCAAAAATTTCCTGCAAACGCTGTGGCCGATGAATCATAAAAAATTTGCCGTTTTCTTTTAAAAGATGCGCCGCACCCAAAATAACATCGTCCAGCGTGCAAAAAATTTCTTGGCGTGCAATCATTTTTTCTGTATTGGAACTTTGTCTAGCACAAGAAGATTTTACGTACGGCGGATTTGAAACAACTATATCTGCAAGGCTTTTTTTTAATAGATTTGGAATATTTTTTATATCGCCATGGACGATTTGTATGCATGTTTCTGGCGAAAAATTATTTAATTGAACAGAGCGGTTTGCCATATCCCAAATTTTTTTTTGATACTCAAGACCTGTAATTTTTAGAGGCGCAATACTTTGCGCAGCAATCAAAATTGGAATTATTGCGTTGCCTGTTCCTAAATCAAAAATTTTTGTGGTTGAAAAATTGGATTCCCCCTCGTCAGTACGTTGGAGATTCTCATTGGGCGAAGAAAGATTGAACGACGTATTTTTTAAAACAAAATTGCTGAGCAAAACGGCATCTATTCCGTAGCAAAAAGTTTTATCGTCTTGAATTATCCTGTAATCTGGAAGATGAAGGCTATCTATCCGCTCTGCCATTTTTTAAATCTTCTTGAATCAAAAGCCTTAGCGCTTCTACCGCAACCGCGATTGAAAGTTCTGTGTCGTGAACTTGAGGATTTGGCAAATCTTTTTTTGCCCTTTCCTGATTTGCAACTACCAAAAAACAGGAGCCAACTCTAACTTTTAAAAAACTGCCTGCAATAAAAAGAGCCGCACTTTCCATTTCTGAAGCGAGGCAACCCATTCTAAGCCAAGCCTGCCATTTATTTTGGAGTTCGTAGCTGACTGGCATAACTTCTGGTTCATGCTGACCAAAAAACGAATCCTTGCACTGAACTACGCCAACATGATGTGCAATTTTTTTTGATTGTGCCGCTTTTACAAGTGCATTCACGCAGTCCAGCGAAGGAACAGCAGGATATTCGATGGGTGCGTATTCGCGGCTTGTGCCTTCCATGCGAACTGCGCCTGTTGCAATCACAATATCGCCACTCAAAACATTTTCCTGCATTCCACCACAGGTTCCTGTCCGTATAAAAGTGTGCGCCCCGGATTTTGCAAGTTCTTCAATCGCAATGGCAGCAGAAGGACCTCCAATACCTGTCGAAGTTACGCTCACTTTTACACCTTCCAAAGTGCCTGTGTAGGTTGTGTATTCGCGCACGTCACTAACGAGTTTTGCTTCATCAAAATATTCGGCAATTTTTTTGCACCGTTTTGGGTCGCCAGGCAAAATAACATATTTTCCAATCTCGCTGGGAGAAACACCTGTGTGGTATTGTTTTCCACTTCCTTCTGCATAATCAATCATCGCTATCCTCGTAAAAAAAATGTAAGACAGATTATAGCACAGATTAAAGGCAAGGATTTAAATTTGTATAACAAGCATTTTTTCTGTATGATTTTAGAATGAACAGCATTTACACACTTACAGCAACCTGTCCTGACAAAAGCGGACTCATATCTTCAATAACTTCTTGCATCGCTCGCAACGGAGGAAACATCTTAAATTTGGCACAGCACACCTCGGTCGATTTGGGAGCATTTTTTTGTAGAATTCAATTTGAAGCACCAAATACATCTGAGCAAGGCAATATTTTTAGTCCTGCTTCTTTTACGGCAGACTTTGCAGAAGTTGCAGGGCAATTCGATATAAAATGGAATATTTACGATAAAAGCGTAAAACAGAGAATGGCAATTATGGTCAGCAAGACAAGCCATTGCCTTTACGAAATTCTTTTAAAGCATGAAGATGGCCAGCTCGACTGCGAAATTCCAGTTATAATCTCAAACCATCCAGACCTCTGCGCCGTTGCAACGGAGTTTCATATTCCTTACTTTCAGATTGACACAAAAAAAGGAAAAGAAGAATGCGAAAAAGATTTGCAGTCGATTCTTGAAGATTACAAGATTGATGTTGTATGCATGGCTCGCTATATGCAGATTTTGACTGCCGAATTTACAAAAAAATGGGAAAACAAAGTGATAAACATCCATCACGGATTTTTGCCAGCGTTTAAAGGTGCACGCCCTTATGAGCAGGCGTGGAAAAAAGGCGTAAAATTGATAGGAGCAACCGCTCACTTTGCAAACGAAGATTTGGATCAAGGTCCAATAATTTTTCAGGATGTTGTGCGAGTAAAAGACACAAACTCCATAAAAGAATTTGTTGAAATAGGAAAAGATGTTGAACGCAAGGTTTTGGTAGAAGGTTTAAAGCACTATTTTAATCACAATGTATTTATCGTAGAAGGAAGAACTTTCGTAATTGAATAGAGCTTGAATTCTCTCCTGCCACACACTCAAAAAAAATCTTTCATCCTAAAAATACAACGCAAAAATGATTGAACATTTTTTTACATCGTTCAATTTTTGTGTCGCTCAAGGATGAAAGAAATTTCTGCAAACAGCATAAATCGCATCAAAAATAAAAATGCAATTCATGCTCAAAATCAAATTTAGTTTTTATTCTTCAACATCGTAACAGTTTATGTGCAAGTCTTTTAACTGCTGCTCGTCGACTGCACTCGGGCTGTCGTCCATTGGAGAAGCAGCCATATTGTTCTTTGGAAAGGCTATAACTTCGTGGATAGACTCTTCATGGCACATGAGCATTATAAGACGGTCGAGTCCTGGAGCAATGCCGCCGTGTGGTGGCGCTCCAAATTTAAACGCCTGAACCAAAAATCCAAACGCTTTTTGCGCCCTTTCTTCAGAATAGCCTACGATTTTGAAAATCCTCTGTTGCAAAGCCGGATCGTTGATACGCATCGAACCAGAAGCCAATTCATAACCGTTTAAAACCAGGTCGTACAAATCGCCTTTTACGCTACCAGGGTCGCTTTCGAGTGTATCCCAGTATTTTTTTTGCGGAAGAGTAAACATGTGGTGCTCTGTTTCCCATTTGTTTTCTTCTTCGTTCCACGCAAAATACGGAAAGTCGATTATCCAGGCAAAGTGGAATTCATCTTTAGGATTATAGAGATTTAAATCTTTTCCAAGCTGTTTTCTAACCGCACCCAGAGCAACGCACGCGGTCTGCCATTTTTCATCGCTCACAAAAAGCAACAAATCATTTTTTTGCGCAGAAAGTTTTAAACAGATTTCTTCTTCCTTTCCTGCAAAAAATTTAGAAATCCCGCCTTCAAATTTACCGTCTTGAGTGATTTTCATCCAGGCAAGACCCTTTGCGTGGTTAATTTTTGCGATTGCTTCCAGCTGTTCAATGTGCTTTCTGCTGTATTTGTCTGCAACATCTTTTACAACAAGAGCTTTTAAACCGCTCCTCTTGTGCCTTTCGATATTTTTATCAGAAGCAGCGGCTCCAGCTTTAAAAGCGTTAAAATCGGAAAGTTCTGCCATAAAAGCAGCATCCTGCAACTTCATATCAAAACGCAAATCTGGCTTATCAGAACCGTAAAAATCAAAAGCATCATCCCACGAAATTCTGTCAAACTTTGTCGGCAAATCGTAATTCAAAGTCTTTTTAAAGATATAACCCATCATTCCTTCTGTCGTTGAAAGAACTTCGTCGCGGTTCGTAAAACTCATTTCCATATCAATTTGAGTAAACTCTGGCTGGCGGTCTCCACGAGCATCTTCATCGCGATAGCAGCGAGCAATTTGAAAATACTTATCAAAACCAGAAACCATCAAAATCTGCTTATACAACTGCGGACTCTGTGGCAAAGAATAAAATTTTCCAGGATGAACGCGGCTAGGAACCAAATAATCGCGCGCACCCTCTGGAGTTGATTTTATAAAGGTTGGCGTTTCAATTTCTAGAAAACCTTTTGAAGTTAAATATTCACGGGTTGCAAACGAAACTTTGCTTCTTAAAATTATATTGTGCTGCATAGGTTCACGGCGCAAATCAAGATAGCGGTATTTTAAACGCAAATCCTCGTTGGCAACGACCAGAGTTCCATCCTTTTGGCGCACTTCTTCAATTGAAAACGGCAATTCCTGACTCGCAGTAAAAATTTCAATATCGTTCGCTTCAACTTCAATCTCGCCAGTTGGCATATCGGAATTTATATCTTTTTCAGCGCGAGGAGAAACAATCCCTTCAACCGCAATACAAAATTCACTTTTTAGCGAAGAAGCAATCTTTTTAACTTGTTCGCTTGCCTTATCGCCAACCGTAACCTGCGTAATTCCATAGCGGTCTCTAAGCCTTATAAAAACAAGAGCACCCAAATCTCTCGTACGGCTAACCCAACCGTTCAATACAACTTTTCTACCTACATCGGCTTTGGTAAGCTCACCACAAGTTACAGTTCTTTTTGAATTTTCCATTTTAATACCTTTAAAAAAGCGACCCCGAAGCCGCAAAATTTTCAAACATAATAATAATGAGATTGAGCCTTTTATACAATTAAAGATTTAGGAGGGAGAAGTCTCTCCCTGCGCTCCCAAGTCCTCAGCTTGCGCTTGCGGTCTTGTCCGCTACCCACTCTAGCGGGGACACCCCGCAGCGCCCCGTAATCACAAGCAAAGTGCAGTCCGTAAGACAAAATGCTACATAAATTAAGGGACTATCAAAATGCATCTCCCAAAATATCACATTTTAAACAAAATAAAATTTTTCAATTTTCTGCTTTTCATAAAACAAAACTCCACGCTATCCCACAAATAAAAAATATCTGTTAAAGTTAAGAAAAAATTCTGGAGGAAAAAAAATGCGTATTGCATTGATAAACGAAAATTCGCAGGCTGCAAAGAACAGCCTTATTCTAAACGCTTTAAAAAAAGTTGTAGAACCTAAAGGTTTTACTGTCGTAAACTACGGAATGTACGCTCAAGAAGATAAAGTTCAGTTGACCTATGTTCAAAACGGAATTCTTGCGGCAACTCTTTTAAATTCAAAAGCAGCAGATTATGTAATAACAGGCTGTGGAACTGGCGAAGGCGCAATGCTCGCTTTAAACAGTTTTCCTGGCGTAATTTGCGGACATGTTGCAAATCCACTGGACGCTTACACTTTTGCACAGATAAACGACGGAAACGCGATTTCAATTCCTTTTGCACTCGGTTTTGGTTGGGGCGGAGATTTAAACCTCGAATACATCTTTGAAAAACTTTTTTCAGAACCAAGCGGAGGCGGTTATCCAAAAGAGCGAGCCATTCCAGAGCAGCGCAACAAAAAGATTTTAGATTCTGTGCGCGAAGTTGCGTTTAAGTCTTTTACAGAAATTCTTAAAAATTTAGACAGAGATTTGGTAAAAGGCTCTTTTGCAGGCGAACACTTTACAGAATACTTTTTCCGCGACTGCAAGGATGAAAAAATTGCAGAAGCCGTAAAAGAAATTTTAAAATAAATCCAAAGAATTTTTGGCGAAAGAAAAACCAACTTTAAAAAACGACAAAATTCTTTCGTCAAAAGTTAAATTGCAAATTTTCTATCTTGGTAAAGCATGCCAATAATCTTTGCGGCAGTTATGTATATGTCCATTTCGCCATGCTGCCATATCCTTTCTGAAGTTGATTCAACTCTCAAGACAAAAACCTCTCCATCATCATCTTCAAAAATCTTACAGCAAAAAGCCGCCTTTATGTTTTGTACAACATATTGCGAACAAAGTTCCATTTGATTTGAAGAAATTAAAGATTCAAGATGATTTACATAAAAGAATTCTGTAGAAGCACTCAAATTGTCTTCAACTAATCTTAAATTCAAAGGCAAAAATTGATTGCTTAACGCAAGATAGTGAATTTTCTGGCAAATTATCTTATCTCCTTTTTGCAAGCAAAGATGGTCAATCGCATAATAAAAACTTAAAAAATTAAAAAGTGATAAAATTCCATCATAAATATCAGAACTTTTTGTTAAAAATCTAAAAACCATCGCATGCAAATACATCGAACTTAAAGTTTTATCCTTTTTGCTACGTAATTGAATACCTGCATGTTTTTCTAAACGATAGATTATAAAACAATTACGTCCTTTGTTTTTACCAAAATACAATGCTTTATCCGCAATTTCTAAAAGTCCTTCGTAATTTTTATCATCTTCTGGAAATCGGCTCACACCAACGGTTACTGTTATAAACAATCCTTGAAATTCTCTTATTTCAAAATTGTTCATTACCGCCATTATATTTCTGTATTTTTTCCAAATATCCTCGTACGAACTTATTTCAGGATAAACGATAAGAAATTCATCCCCACCAAAACGCCCAACAGTTCCGCTATCGCCAACAATTTCCTTTAATCTGGAAGAAACTTCAATTAGGATTTTATCGCCAGAAGGATGACCATAAGTGTCATTTACATATTTAAAATTATCGATATCCACAATCGCAAGCGAAAAAGGCACATCGTTTGCCACAAGAAAATTAATATATTCAACTAAAACAGTCCTGTTATAAACACCTGTTAGACTATCTATAGAGTTTTTATCTTCAAACAAAAAATTTGAAATCATAATTTGAAATTATACAGCAATTTTTACATGAACATCAAAAATCAAGCCAATATCAGCACGAAAAAATTACAGCGATTGCCTGTATCTTTCGTATAAGAGAACCCCAGTTGCCACAGAAACATTTAAACTGTCGATTTTGCCACAAGTTGGAATGCTCAAAATTGAATCGCACTCTTCTTTTAGGAGACGAGAAATTCCACTGCCTTCGCTGCCCATTACGATTGCAGTTTTTTGCGGAAATTTGAGCTTTTGAACGCTCTCTCCTCCAGCATCCGCCCCATAAACCCAAAAATCTGCATCCTTTAAACTTTTTACAGTACGCACCAAATTTTTTACGATGGCAATAGGAACATAGACATTTGCGCCCGCCGATGAACGTGCAATTATTTCGTTTTCAGAAAAATTATTTGAACTGTGCCGCTCTGGCATTACAACAAGGCTTACACCAAACTGATCGCACGACCGAATTATTGCACCTACATTGTGAGGGTCTGTTATGCTGTCTAAGATTAAAACAGTTTGTAGCGAATCTTCTTTTTTTGACTGCAAAATCCACTGGTCAAAATCTATTGCATTTTCCGCTTTTGTATTTGCCTCATTTGTAAGCAAAACGATTCCGCGATGTTCCCTTGCAACTTCTGGCAAAACCTTTACAAGTGAATCGAGAGTTTTTGAGTCCGTATTTTCAATTGGAATTTCTGCTTTTTTTGCAACTTCCAATATTTTTTTTATTCTAGGGCCTGTCTTTGAAAGTTTGATAGAAAAGCCTTCGTTTGTGCCATTTTCCAGCGCATAATTTAGTTTTTCTTCTATCGCATGAAATCCTGTTATTATCTGAGCCATTCTATCGTCCTAAAATCCATCGCGAATCTAAATTTTAATATTCAGAAAAAATTGTAAACTTAATCAGTTTTTTTTGAGTACAACAAAGATGAAGTCTTATTTACCGCAGCATTTTTTATATTTTTTTCCACTGCCACAAGGACAAGGGTCGTTGCGTCCAACTTTTTTGCCTTCGCGCACAACTGTCATAGGTTTTACATCGCCAACTTCGTACATCCAGTTTCCATCAATCTTTTTAAAGTAAGCATTTTCGTGATGAATTTCTTTTAATTTATTTTTATCTGTATAAGAGGCTTCAAATTCGACAAAACCTTCATCATCATTTTCGCCACCTTTATTTACATTCAAAATTTTTAATCCGTGCCAAGTAGACTGTTTGGACCATTCTTCAGTTGCCTTTCGATCTATTTCTGCAATCTTTTCGCCTTCCTCGCAGGAAGAGATGATAAAGTCAATTTCGTGTTTTACATAAGCGGTATAGCGGGCGCGCATAAGACTTTCGGCAGTTAGCGCTTTTGATTTGCCTTTTATTATGAGTTCGCAGCACTCTTCGTATTTTTTACCAGATCCACAAGGACACAAATCTTTTTCTGACATTTTTTTACGCTCCATAAAAAATTTGTTCAAAGTATATCAAAAAGCAAATCCACTCGCAAATGACAAATTGCAACGCTAAAAATCATAGTGTTTGACACTGTCAAAACTGGAAGTTAAACTGTGCTTGTATGAATGTTTTTTTAGGCACATCGGCTTCTTCTGGAATAGGCATAGGAAAAGCCTTTGTTGTTCCAAAACAAGAAAAGCGAATAATTCCCCGCAGAAAAATATTAGAAAACGAAAGACAAATTCAATGGGAAAATTTTGAAAAATCGCTCGCAAATGTTGTGGTAGATATTTCTCAAAAACTTGCAGCATCAAAAAACGACAAGATTCAAAGTCAACTTTACGAAACCTATTTTTTGATGCTCAATGACCCAGAATTCTTAAAAGAACTAAAAAATGCATTTTACAGCCACAGTTTGAATATTGAATTTGTATTGGACCGCCAGACAGAAAAATATGCAAATAAATTGCGTTCAAGCGGAAACGAATACCTTGCAGAACGTGCGCAGGACATCTGCGACATTTTTGGCAAAGTTTTAGACGATCTGCTGGATTTTCATCCGTTCAATATGGATTCAATTCCAGACAGTTGCGTAATAGTTGCAACTCAAATAAATCCAAGCGACACTCTAATCCTTTCCAAAAGAAAAATTGCAGGGCTTGCGCTTACAGAAGGCGGAGTTTCAAGCCACGTTGGAATTCTTGCGCGAAATTACGGAATTCCAGCGGTTTTTGCATTGGAAGAAATCACTTCGCAGATAAAAACTGGCGAAACAGTTGTTGTTGACGGCGACTCTGGAGAAGTTATCTCAAATCCGAATGACGAGGCTCTTGCTCAATTCAATAAAAAAATTGAAGAAGAAAAAATAAATCGACTCCTGCTAGAAAAATTCCGCAACGTAAAAGCGGCAACCAAAGACGGCGAAAACTTTAATATCTTTGCAAATATTGGAACTGTAGAAGAAGCGCAACAAGCATTACAAGAAGGTGCAGACGGAATCGGACTATTTAGAACAGAATTTCTTTTTATGAGCGAGTCCAATGCTGGCCGTTCAAACCTTTTTGATGAAGAATCGCAGTTTATGGCATATAAAAAGGTTTTAGAGACTATGGGCAAAAAGCCTGTAACGATAAGAACTTTGGATGCAGGTGGCGACAAATTTATAAATTCTTCAGAAATACAATTTAAAGAAGAAAAAAATCCACTTATGGGTTTAAGGGCAATTCGTTTAAGCCTTGCAAATCCGCTCCAGCTAAAAATTCAATTTAGGGCGCTTTACCGAGCGAGCGTTTTTGGAAATTTAAAAATAATGCTGCCTCTAATAACAAATGTTACACAAGTTGAACAGACTTTAGAGATTGCAAAAACTGCAAGGGAAGAATTAAAAACCGAAGGAATAGAATTTAAAAACGATGTTCCAATCGGCATCATGATAGAAACTGCGGCGGCGGCTTTAACAGCGGATTGTCTTGCAAAAGTGAGCGATTTTTTTTCTATCGGAACGAACGATCTTACTCAATACACGATTGGAGTTGATAGAGAAAATGCGTCTGTTGCTCCGCTGTATGATGAATTTCATCTTGCGGTTTTAAGAATGATAGAAAACACGATAAGCGAAGGCGAAAAAGCAAAAATCGATGTTTCTGTCTGTGGCGAAATGGCAAGCCGAAAATCCAGCGTCTTAGTTCTCGCAGGAATGGGCGTTAGAAATTTTAGCATGAGTCCAAAGATGATTTGCCCTATAAAAGAACTGCTTTCTCGCTACTCTGTTAAAGAACTTCAAAACATCTCGTCAAAACAACTTAATTCGTTGTAAAATACAACGATATGAAAAAACAAAAACCAAATTTCTCGTTACCAAAGCCTCAAAAAAATCAGGCCGCAAAGGAAATTTTACAAGAAGAAATCCCAGAACTTTATGATATACAAAATGGCGATGAATACGGCGAAGAAGATTTTTCTAGCACAGAGCCTTTAAAGTTTTTTCCAGAAAAAAGTTATAAGAATCTTCCCACAGTTGCAATCGCAGGCCGTCCAAATGTCGGAAAATCAACCTTGTTCAATCGATTTATGCACAAAAGGCTTGCAATAGTAGATCCAACTCCTGGCGTTACAAGAGACCCTGTTGAATCAACTGCCTTTATAGACGGTAAACCAGTGCGCCTTATAGACACGGGCGGATTTAAATTGGACAGAATAGAAGGTAGCCGCGAAGCCGAAATGGACGCTTTGGTTGTAGAAAAATCGCTTTCAATCATAAAAAATGCCGATGCTATAATTTTACTTTTGGAAGCAGGAAAAATCACTGGCGAAGACGAAGAATTCATCCATATTTTGCGTCCATATTGGGATAAAGTTACAGTTGCAATAAACAAATGCGAAGGTGGCAATGGCGAAAGCGTAAGCTGGAATTATTTAAAATATGGTTTTTCGGACATTCTTTTTATTTCTGCCGATCACGGAGACCGCATTAGCGAATTGGCAAAACAGGTAACTTCAAAACTCGACTTTTCTAAAGTGGAAGAAGGCGAAGAAGAAAAAGTCATAAAAATTTCTATAGTAGGAAAACCAAATACAGGAAAGTCGACTCTCTCAAATAGGCTTACAGGAACAACAAAATCGATAGTTTCAGACTACGCAGGAACTACGAGAGATGTTGTTGAAGGTAAATTTTCGTTTGGAAAATACAATTTTCAAGTTTTGGACACGGCAGGCATAAGGCGCAAAGCAAAGGTCAAAGAAAATGTCGAATACTATTCTGTAAACAGAGCGATAAAAACCTTAGACGAATGCGACATTGTATTTTTAATGATTGATGCTGAACAGGGACTTGCAGAGCAGGATAAAAAAATATGCTCGCTCGCTTACGAAAAAGGCAGAGGAATAATTTTTGTATTAAACAAGTGGGATTTAAAAGAGCAGACAAAAAAAGTCTACAAAGAAACTGTAGATTACATTCAATTTATGTTTGGACAGATGAAATTTGCTCCGATTCTTCGCCTTAGCGCGTTAAACGGAGATGGCGTAAAAGAACTTATGGAAGCAACCGTAAAAATGTACAAGCAGCTTACGACAAAAATAGAAACTTCCGCCTTGAACAAGGCTCTCGACGACTGGCTTTTTCGCTATCCGCCACCTGCATCCAAGGCAATTCATTTTAAAATTCGCTATATGACGCAGACGAGCGTAAATCCAATCGCCTTTAGAATTTTTGCGACAAGCCCCGACAATGTTCCAGAAAGCTATGTAACATATTTAAAAAATCGCATAAGGGAAGATTTGGGATTCGACTTTATTCCTATAATGCTGGAGATGAAAAAAAGCCGCAAAAAATGGGAAAATCGATTTGACGAGCGATAAATTTCAACTTAAAAAATTAAATTTCAAGGGGAATTTGTGACTTATTCGATTGGAGAAGCAGAAGAAATTACAGGAATAAAATCTCACATATTGCGATACTGGGAAGAAGTTATTCCAGGTTTTGCGCCTCGTAAAGATTTGGGCGGAAGGCGAATATACTCTGAGCGCGATATAGATTTGATTCTCCGCTTAAAATATCTAATCAACGAAAAAAAATTTACGATAGAAGGTGCCAGGGACGAAATTTTAAGGGAAACAGCAAATTACGATTCAAAGGCAGAACTTTTTGACTCAATCAGGCAAATAAGAAGCGAACTTTCAAACCTCTATATGATAATTCGCAAATACAGAAAATAACAATCCAGTTAAGGTACACAAAATATGGAACAAAACACAACAAAATGGTACGAAAAAGCTTCTGGCAAAAAAAGTCAAAATCCCAAAAATAAAAAATTAAAACTCGAAAAGACGAAATCCGAAAAATCAAAAGCGAGTATTTTTGAAAAAAACGCTGACAAAAAATCGCAAAAAAATAAATCTGAGAAAAGCACGAATTTAAAATCGAAAAGGGATGATTTTTCAAAAGATATAAAACCGTCCACAAAAACACTTTCCAATGCAATTTCGATGTTCGACGAAAAAAATATTCCGCAAGACGCACTGCAAATATTGAACGACTTTTCTTCCATCGTTAATTCGACGATAAGACTTTCTAAAAAACAGCAAATTTTGTTGGAGTCCAAAATAAAAGATTTGAGCCATCAACTTACAGACGAACGGAACTCTCGCAGGCTTGGATATATGAACGATTCTGCTCACATAGCCGCATACATAAATTATTTTATGTGGTGGAATCTGGTGCGGCTGACTCGACTTTTTGCAAACTTGCCAAAAAATTCGTTCAACCTAAATGATGGAGATGTTTGCCTTGATATTGGAAGCGGTCCTTTAACGGTTCCTGTTGCATTGTGGCTTTCTTGCCCAGAGTTGCGAGCAAAAAAATTGACTTTTTACGTTTTAGACCTTTCGCAAAATGCGCTTGCTTTAGGAGAAGAAATCTACCTTGCGATCGCTGCAAAAACTTTGAAACAAAACGAAGAGCCTTGGAAAATTGTGCGTGTAAAAGGTACGATTGGAACTAGCATAAAAGAAAAACCAAATCTTATAACCTGTGCAAACGTCTTTAACGAAATTGCGCAAAATAGCGAAATGCCAAGCGATTTTCTTGCAAAAAAATATACGAAAGAAATTGAATCTTATTTTGAAAAAGATTGTGAAAAAGAACAGACCGTTTTTGTTGTAGAGCCTGGTGTTCCGTATGCAGCAAGGCTTGTAAGTTTGATGCGTGATTCTTTTATAAGGCTGAATTTTATGCCTGTAAGTCCGTGTCCACATATCCACTCGTGCCCAATGGAAGGAAGAACGACTGCAAACCCATCTGGAAAATGGTGCAATTTTGCCTTTAACACAGAAACTGCTCCAGAAGAGCTTTTAAAATTTTCTAAAAAAGCGAATTTGCCTAAAGAACGAGCAGTTTTAAGCTATGTGCTTTCTAAAAGAAGTAAGCAAGAATATAAAACTCCGAATGATAAAAACCTTGTGCTTAGAGTTGCCTCTGATTTTATACGCTTGCCTGAATTAAAAAAGAATGGATATTACTGTTGCAGCGAAATTGGACTTGTTATGGCAGTTGATATTTCTAACTCAAGACCAGAAAATGGCGACCTTTTAAAAGTTAAGATGCCAAAAAACATAGAAAATCTGGGGCGAGACAAAAAATCTGGTGCACTTTTTGTAAATATTTAGCCCAGATTGTAGCCCCGAAGTTGTGGCAAAGCCACAATGAGCGTTAGCGAAGGGCGGAAAGCTGGTCGAGACTAAAAATTGTGCTCTGTCTTAATTTTTATGTTCAAGAGATTCGGCCCATTTTTGCATTAAAATTCCGTAGGCAACGCCGACGTTGAGACTTGCCTTTAGGCCTTTCATTGGAATTGTTACGCAGCCATAAGTCGCTTTTTCTAGCGATTGTGGACTTACGCCCAATTCTTCTGAGCCGATTATGCAGATTCCTTTTTGTGGAAATTCAAACTTGTCGATTGGTGTTCCGCCTGTTTCCAAAACGAAAATCGGGATTTCTTTTTGTTTTGCAAATTCGCCCAATTCTTGCAAATTCATTTTTTGGTAACCCAAAGTTTCTATGCAACCCATTGCACTGCGTTCTGCTTTTGGATGATTTGGAGGCACGCAAAGCGGACTTATTAAAACCTGTTCAACGCCCAACGCTTCTGCGCTGCGAAAAATTGAGCCCAAATTAAACGGCGAACGTATATCTTCTGCATAGACGTAAACCTCGGGGAAAAAATCTCGCACCTTTACAAGTCCTTTTTCATCTTTGAGCAAAGGATGCGGAGCGATTATTAAATCCCACTCCGCAGGAAAAGTTCCTATGATTGCAAACATTGCATTGCGCGCAAGATTACAAGCCCGTTTTTCGTCGAAAGGCTCTTCATTTAAAACATTTTTTAACAATACGGAAGCGTCCGCCGATAAAAGCGGGTCCTTTAAGGTTATTTCTATGAGCTTTTTTATATATTGAGCGCGAGAAATATTTTTGTAATTGTATTCGTTACCTTTTTCGGAAATTCCTAAAATATCGCGTTCCAGTGCGCCAAATGTAAGAGCTATTTTTCGTCTTTTTTGACCACCTTCGAGTTGGCTCAATTTTCCAGGGTCTATCATAAGTTAAAAAGCCGCTTTTACGAGCTCAAAAAGATCGTCACCAGTCATTGAGCGCGGGAGAGAGTTTGCATATTCCAGACTCGAAGCGTCTTGTGCTGCAAGAGCAAGTTGATCCATCGTGATAGACAAATCCTTTAAACGTGTTGGAAGATTTGCCATTGCAATCCTCTGGCGGATATTTTCTGCAAGAGATTTTGCAAGGATTTCTGATTCTGTCGCTCCTGTAGATGTAAGGGATGGTTTTATAGCCAAAAGTTTTGCAAAAGCAGCGACTTTTTCTGTTTTAAATTTTGCACAGTCTTCAATTACATACGGAAATAAAATTGAACTTACAAGCGAGCGGCTTATTTTAAAACGACCGTTTATGACAATAGCAAAAATTCCTGCCGGTCCAAACGATGAAATACTTGCGGCAAGGCTTGCCATGCAACCACCTTGAACCAACAATTCTTCTTTTGGAGTTGTGATAGAAAGAGAGTCCGCACCGTCCATAGCATAATGCAAAAGAATTGCGGATTTTTCTGCAAGCATCTCACTAAAAAAATTCGATTTTTGCGAAAAATAACTTTCTGCACAAAGGCAAAGGCTTTCTAGCGAAAGTGAATTTATTTGATGTTCGGTGAGAGTTACAGTCATATTTGGATCAAAAATTGCAGCCTTGCAAAGTCCATAAGAAACTTTTAAGAGTTTAACTTGATGTGTTCTTGAATCTGTAATAGGAATCTTGTCTGTAAATAAAGTTGGTGCTCTACAAGTTGTCGGAAGAGCAATCAGCGGAATTGGTGCTTTTTTAGGGAAAGAAGGTTGGTCAATAAAATCATACAAATCTTCGCTTTCATAGCAAAAAGCTGCAACTGCTCTAGCAATTCCCAAGGCTTTTGCACCACCAGCGGCTATTACGCCTTGTACATGCGAATTTTTAGCAAGATTTATAGCAAGCCTAGCGGTCTTTGAATCTGCAACTTGGGCAAGTTCATCAAAGATAAAATAATCAACATTGCTGTCTTTTAAAGATTGGGTTATTTTATCAGCAATACCTACCGCTTTTAAAATTGGATCCAAAATCAAAATGAATCTTTTTCCGTATTCCAAGGCAAACTCGCCAAGCCTGCTCGCAGAATATGATGAAATTATGATATTCGGGGAAACTCTAAATATAAAATCTGACATGCCAATTCTCCAAGGACAAAAAAAGCAGAACACCCTCGTTCTGCTTCCTCTTTTATTCTATAAACAAGTAATTTATAAACCCCAAGAGTCCAAAATCTTATCGGCAGTAGAACCAAGCACTGCTGAATTTATGTAATTTGGATCTTTGATTTTTTCTTTTACAGCCATAACGAGTTCTGAGCGCACATCTGGAGTTTCTTCGGCAACCTGACTCAAAAAATATGCCTTTGCAGCTTCTTTTGCTTCATCAGAAACGCTAATTGAATCAGGAGCAGATAAAGATGAGGTTTTGCCCGTGTCATTTGAACGACGAGTGTTCTGTACGCTGTTAAGAGGATTTATTCCGTTAATATTCTGTACCATCATTTATAACCTGCCTTACCGTCTAATTATCGGCATTTTCTTGGGAAAGTTGAGAATTTTTATTCCCAGAAATAAAAACTGCGAATTCTCCAAGAACTTTCTGTCTTGAAGAAAACTCATCTCTCACTTCCGCTGCCGTGCCTTCAATTATTTCTTCGTGTAACTTGGTCAGTTCCCTGCCAACAACAACACGACGAACACTATCTATATCGGCAATGTCCGTCAAAAGTTTAACAATTCTAAATGGAGATTCGTACAAAACTACAGCATCTCCAGTAGAAAGCAATTCCACAAGTCTTGAATGCCTCCGCCCTGGTTTAGGAGAAAGGAAGCCTTCAAATATAAGAGTTTTTCCACCAGCACCAGCCACGCTTACAAGGGTTGCAAATGCGCTAGGACCTGGAACAGGAACTACAGTATGACCTGCCTTTCTGGCAATGCCTGCAAGAATCGCCCCTGGATCGCTTATTCCCGGAGTTCCTGCATCGCTTGCATAGGCAACCGACTGACCTTCGTCCAACAAGTTTACTATCTTTTGACTTGCAAATTCTTCATTCTGCGAGCGGCAAGAAATCAGAGGTTTTCGAATTCCAAAATGCGTCAAAAGGTGCAAGGTATGCCTAGTATCTTCGGCAGCAATCACATCGACAGTTTTTAAGATTTCTACCGCTCGAAACGTGATGTCGCCCAAATTACCGATTGGCGTACCAACTATATAAAGAGTGGACACACATTAATAATAATGTTTATGAGAGTAAAAAGCAATTACAAAAACTAACACGCTCCCCAACAGCACTACAAAAGACAACAGAATTCTTCTATAAGATTATCCGTCTTTTTTAAATCTGGCTCTAAAGGAAGTGAATTAAATAACTCTCCTTCCCCAGAACGAGGGTTTGACCTTATATCATCTTTTTTTTCTACGATGTATTCGTCTAAAATACTGTAAAGGATAGAAACAAAAAGTTCTGCATGCAAAGCAATTTTTTCTTCATCCTTAAATTTTATCTTGTCTGCATTTGCAAGACTCGTTAAAGCGATTTTTGCCTGCTCCACGAGTTTTCGTTTTGAATCGCCTGCAATTTTTAAAACCACCGATGAAAAATATTTTTCGCTTTCTAAAAAAGAATAAATTTGAATCAACGGTTCTTTTTCGTTCACCTTAAACCAACGATGAACAATTCCCTTTAAAACTTCGCCTGCTGTGTATTTTTGTGCCGTATAATCCATTTCTAGCGGAATTAGCGGAATTTTTTTTATATATTCATTGCAATAATTTATTGTGTCTTCAATCATCGCTTCCCGAGAGTCATAATGATTGTAAAGGCTCGCTTTTTTTATGCCGAGTTTGCCTGCAATGTCTGCAAGCGAAGTTCCACCGACGCTCTTTACAAAAGCACAGTCCAAAACCGCATTGATTATTTTTTCTCTCGTAATTTTTTCCGCAGGCATTTTTTAGAACTCCGATTTAAGAAAAACTAACAAGTGTTAGTTTATTGAGAGTAAGCTTATTTGTCAACGAATTAAAAAGGGAGTAGAATATTTGCGTGCAAAGTTGTAAACTTTGTAAACGACATTTTAACATATTTTGTCATTTTGTAAAAAACAGGAGACATGCTCTGTATGAAAAAGACACTGCCTAAAATATTTATAGAGGTAGCAAAAACCTATCCTGAAGTAGCATTCCAAATGTCAAAAATCGCAGAAGACGTTTGGGAAAGCGTATCCTACAAAGAAGCGCTTGAAATAACAAAAACTCTTGCAGGGGGCTTGCTTTCGATAGGTGTAAAACGGGGAGAGCATATTGGTCTTATTTCTGATAACAGAAAAGAATGGCTACAACTTGACCTTGCTCTTTTGAGTTTGGGGGCAATCGATATACCTCGTGGTTGCGATGCTACAATCGGCGACCTTGAATACATACTTTCGTTTGCAGAAGCACAGTTTGTTATTGCAGAAAATAAAGCACAAATAGAAAAACTTCTTGGAATTCGCGAAAAATTGCCGCTCGTAAAAACTTTTATCGTTTTGGAAGAGCAGGAAGATAAGATTTTTGAACTTTGCAAAAAATCTGATATAACACTTTTGACCTTTAATCAGCTTTTAAAAAAGGGCGAACAGTTCAATAAAGAAAATCCAGATAAAGTTGATGAAGAAATAGAAAAAGGTAAGAGCGATGAACTTGCATCTATAATCTTTACCTCTGGGACAACTGGCCAGCCAAAAGGTGTAATGCTCACTCATGGAAATTTTCTTGCTCAACTTGAAGACATCGATGAAAGGATTTGGTTAAATCCTGGCGACCGAGGACTTTTGGTTTTGCCAGTATGGCACGCTTTTGAGCGCTCTGTTGAATATGTTGTTTTCTCGCAGGGAGCAACGCTTTGCTATTCTAAACCGCTAGGTTCAGTTCTTTTGGCAGATTTAAAATATCTTAATCCACAAGTTTTGCCTGCAGTTCCTAGAGTTTTTGAAGCCGTTTATGAAGGCATAAACAAAAAAATGCGAAAAACTGGTGGTGCGGTTTTAAAACTATTCAACTTTTTCCTTGCAATCGCTTTGTTCCATTCAAAATTGGATAGAGTTCTTTTTGATAAGACAACTCGTTACGGAATGGACAAAAGATGGTTGCAATGGCCAGCCTTTGTTATTCCTTGGCTCGTTTGCTACCCTATAAAACTTTTGGGCGGAGCGATGATTTTTAGAAAAATTCGTGCAATGCTTGGAAATAACTTTAGAGGAGCTGTTGCTGGCGGTGGAGCTCTTCCTCCTGCAATCGACAAATTCTTTTGGGCAATCGGCGTAAATCTTGTAGAAGGTTACGGACTCACAGAAACCGCACCAATAATTTCTGTAAGACCTTTTAACCGACCAGTTTTGGGCAATGTTGGAAAACCGATACGCGAACTTGCAGCAAAAGTTGTAGACCCTGTTACAGGCAAAGAAGTTAAACGCGGAAAAAAAGGCGCTCTTCTTATAAAAGGTCCTACAGTAATGCAAGGTTATTACAAAAGGCCAGAACTTACAGAAAAAGTTATCGATGAAAACGGCTGGTTCAACACAGGAGACCTTGCACGGCTTACTGCAAACGGCGAGATTGTGCTGTGTGGCCGCATAAAAGATACTATTGTTCAGCTTGGCGGCGAAAACGTTGAACCTGCACCTATCGAAATGAAAATTCAAGAATCGCGTTATATAAAAACCGCCGTAGTTGTAGGACAAGACCAAAGATACTTGGCCGCTCTCGTAGTTCCAGAAAAATCCGAAATAGAACAGTTTGCTCAAGATGCAAAACTTTCATACAAAAAATACGAAGACCTTGCACGCAGTCCAGAAATAAAAAGACTCTTGGAAGGAGAAATTGCACACAGAATAAACTCAAAAAACGGATTTAAGATGTTTGAACGCATAAATAAGATTGCAGTTCTTCCAAAAGAATTTGAAGTAGGAGCGGAGCTTTCTGCAAAGCAAGAAATAAGCCGCTACAAGATAAACGATATTTACGCTTCCGAAATAAAAAAACTTTTTAAAGATTAAAACAAAAACGGAGAAACGTTCAAAATATTTTATAAGGAGAGTTGCCTAAAAAGGCGCGCCCAAAATCAGATTAAAAATTTTGGGTATACTAGATTTTTTTTACAAGTTAAGCCAACTTTATTTTATAAAAAGTTTCACGGCTGATAAAAGATTGATTCCAAAATCATAATGGAATCAGTCTTTTTTTATTTTATATAAAAGATTATATGCTTTCTGTAACAAACGCTTTTTCTAAACGGTCAAGGATTTTCTGTAATTGCTGTTCGCTTGTTATGTTGAACATCGCTAAAACTTCTGGTTCAAATTGATAGTAGTCAACTTCTTTTGAGTGATAATGAACGAGCATATCAGAAAGGTATACCAAACTTGTAAGCTTTTTTGTATTCTCTGGAGCAAGATCTGGAGAATGATGATACCTTATTACAGAAACTATCACCTCTGGGAAATTCCATTTTTCTGCAATCAAAGCGCCAACTTCGCCGTGGTTTACGCCTGCAAGCAATTTTTCAAATATATCTGCAGGAATTCCTTTTTTTGCACAAATTCCTTTAATTTTATCTATAAAATCTGGATGCGCATTTTCAAAAACGAGTTTTCCCATATCGTGCAGCAAACCGCATACATAGGAATCTTCTACAACATTCCGCTCTGAAGAACAAAAATTTCGTGCAAGGTTGTAAGCGTAGAACGCAACTTTGTATGAGTGAGTCCACAATTCTTTTTTTTCGCCGCTCAATTCTTTTAAACTGTTGAGAGAACCAACAGAAATGAGCATATTTTTTATTCCACGAAGCCCAACAAGCTTTACAGCATCCGCAATGCTCCTGCATGGAGACGCCAAAGCGAAGGTTGCCGAGTTTACGAGTTTTAGCAAATCCGTAGTCAAAGAAACATCGCTGGAAATAAGCATGGCGATTTCGCTCATCTTTGAATCCGGATCATTTAAAAGCGCATTTACCCTTACGATTGTATCTGGGAATTGAGGGAGTTCGTCGATTATTTTTACAAATTCCTGACTTACAACGCTCAAATCTTTTTGAGTTTTTTCATTTAAAGGAAGAATTATCCTAGTTATAGTTTCTCCATTTTCGCAAAGGATTTGGAAATTTTCTTCTGTAAGCCCAATTTTTTCGAGCATCAAAATCATTATTATAAGACCAAGACCTGCACCTTCTGTTTCATCAAGAATTTGAGCAAGCACCTGGTCTACAGAAGTATACTGCTGTGCACGACTTAATTTATCATGCATTCGTTTATATTCTTCTACTGTAAGTTCTGAATTATTTCTGACTTCGATTTTTATTTTATTATTGCGGGTTTGAAGAATTAACTTTACATAAAGTCCAGCAGTTTTTTGAAGTTTTAAATAGTATTTTATATTGTTTAAGGTTTCTGCTTTAAAACTTTTCATTCCTTCTTCGTATTCAACTGGATTAGAAATATCTAAATGCTTTTCTTTAAAATATATGCGTTTTGTATTAGCCTTTTTGCTATTTGTAACCAATTCATTAAGGCAATAAGTCAAATATTCAACCATTTGATTTTGATTTAATTCGTCCAAAAAAGCTTTTAAAACAGAACCCATGTACACTTCCATTTCGTGAGGAAGCGTATAAGTAGTAATTGACAGAGGGATTCCTGCACGGATAGCCATTTTTACTTTTGACAAATCAAGTTTAACTTTAGTTTGTGCCGCCATACTAGTATGGATTGTAACACAATATTCCGCTATTATACAGATATGTTTGACTGTTTTGTTGCAGAACTGCTCGTAATGGCTTTGCTTTTTATTTGCTGTGCAAGAATTTTTTTTATGAAAAAATCAAAGATTGATTCTTTCGTGATTTTTTCACCAATAGCACTGCTTCTTTCAATCATAAATATCTTTCTCTGGAATCTTTCGCCTTTAACTTTTTTCCCGACGCTCTTGGCTTTTTTCGTTTTTTTTACAAATATTCGCTCACTTTTAAGATTCTGTTCGGCTCTTTATATAGACAGATATTCAAATCCTTTTGTGATAGTCTGCATTATCGAACTTTTTGCGATAGTGCTGTGCGCATTTTTTTTGATAAATTTTCGACCTATAAAAATCGACGCAAAGGATTTTGAATCTTCAAAAAATGTTCAAATTATGTCTGGCAATTTTTCCAGAGGATTTTATCCTGCAAAAAAGTCCGAGATTTTTAGAATTTCGAACAGTTTTCTGTATACTTACGAGCCTTTACAAAAAAGCGAAAGCGAACTTCCACTCATAATATTCTGCACAGGAAATTTGAGCTCTGTAAGCGATTATGAGCCTTACCTGCTTTTTCTTTCTAAAAAAGGATTTACAGTTTTTGCAGCAGATTTTTTTGCTGATGATTTGACTTATTTTGACGGAATTTTTAACACTCGTTTTTTTAGAAAATTTTATTCAAGATATTTATTCTTAAATGATAAAAAAATTGATTCTAAAAAAAGCAATTTTAACCAGGAACTTTCGTATTTGGCTTTGATAAAAATCGCGAAACAAAAATATGGTGAAAAAAAGATTTTTTTTGTAAGCGATTCCTTAGATTATCAAACTGCAATAAAATTGACACAAACAGTAAACACAGGGGCTTTTGAATTTTACGACATTGCAGAAATTGCAGAATACCGTTCAAAAATGCTCGGTTTTGTTGAACAGACCGATATTTTTATCGCAAAAAGATTGAAATTAGAACGCGACAAGACGCTTTTTATTCCTCGTTATGTTGCAGGCAAAACTGTTGCAAAAATAAAGGACTTTAATTTTCTTGAATACCCAAAAATTGAATAAATTTTCGGAAAATTTACAATCTTTTTATAAGTTTCGTATTACTAGACTATAATTTTTTAATAATCTATAATTTTTTTTCTATGGACACAGAAAATATCACGGTTGAATTTAAAAGCAAACCTACTGCCTCAAAAAAATTACTGCCTTTAATTTTAATGGCTGTTGTTATAATTTTAGATCAAGTTACAAAGCAATTAGTTGTAAAAAATATTCCTTTAACGTATCCAGTTACGATTGGCGCACAATTTTTTGGTGATTTTTTAAGGATAATCCATGTTTGTAACCCTGGAATTGCGTTTAGCATTGGCGAAAGCTGGTCATTAGTTGCAAGAGCAATTCTTTTTCGATTTGTTCCTATTTTTGTAATCATAATGGTTTTAATCGTTTACTTTAGAAATGAAGATTTTAACCAATTACAACGCTGGGCAATAATGGGAATCGCTGGGGGCGGAACCGGAAACCTGATTGACCGCTTTTTTAGAAAAGAAGGCGTTGTCGATTTTATAGATGTGAAGTTTTACAACATATTGGGAATGGAACGATGGCCAACATTCAATGTTGCAGATGCGACGGTTGTTGTTTGTGGAATAATTTTAGTGATTTCGTTCCTTTTTACAGTAAAAAATTCCAGTCAAAAAAAAGGTATAAAATGACTTGTAGCGAACGAACTACGATTTTTAACATTGCAGTTGGACTTTACAACATAATTCTTGGGCTTTTGATTGAATTTTTGCTCGTGGGAACTTCTTTTTTGCTGCTTTCCAGTTTTCCTGCGATGGCGAACAGTATTCCGGTTAATGTTGCTCTGCCTTTTATACTTTTTGCAGGCATAATAATTGCGATGATTCTTAGCATGAAGACGATAACCTGGGCAATAAAAAAATTTAACCTAAAAGATAAAGTTGATTACAAAGCGATAAAAAGATATTTAAAAGACGAGATTTAGTATTTTTACAAAAAAACTTAGCCCGTCGTGTAAGGGCGGCAAAGCCGTCCGTGGCTTGCCACGGATGGAGCGAAGAGCAACCCTGAAAGGACGGTTTGACAAGTGATGCGCTCCATAAAAGAAAAAGGCACGATACTTTTCGTGCCTCATTTTTTTTGATTTTTTAAATTTTTTGCTTATGCCTGCAAAGCGGTTACTGCAACTGTGTCGACAATCTCTTCAACATTGCAGCCACGGCTTAAATCGTTAAGAGGTTTTGCAAAGCCCTGACAAACAGGTCCGATTGCCTTCCAGCCACCCATGCGAGCGGCAATTTTGTAGCCGATGTTTCCTGCATTTATATTTGGGAAGATAAAAGTATTTGCGTGTCCTGCAACTTGAGAACCAGGGGCTTTTAATTCGCCAACTTCTGGAGCGATTGCAGCATCAAATTGGAATTCGCCGTCCAAAGCGAGTTCTGGAGCTTTTGATTTTGCAAGATTTGTCGCTTCCACAACTTTGCCAACAGTGTTGAGTCCTTTTGAGTCGTTTCCAGAGCCTTTTGTTGAAAATGAAAGCATTGCAATTTTTGGATTGATACCTGCAATTTTTTTTGCTGTTTCTGCAGTTGCAATCGCTATATCAGAAAGTTCTTCTGCACTTGGGTCTATGTTGATTGCACAGTCTCCAAAAACACAGATTCCGTCTGGGATATATTTGTTTGAGCCTTCTGGAGCTACCATTATAAAGCAAGAAGAAACAGTTTTTACTCCAGCAGAAGTTTTTATAACTTGAAGTCCTGGACGAAGTGTATTTGCTGTTGAGTGGCAAGCACCAGAAACGAAGCCGTCTGCATCGCCCGCTTTTAAAATAAGCGCACCGTACATTGTGTAATCTTTGAGCGCTGCTTTTTTTGCAGCAGGAATGTCTGCATATTCTGGTTCGCCTGTTTTTTTATTGATTTTTCCTTCTCGTGCTTTGTAAAGAATTTCTGCGTATTTGTCTGCATTTGAATCTGTTGTAGGATCAACAATCTGTACACCAGACATATCAAATCCAAATTTTAAAATTTCGTCTTTATTTCCAAGAAGGATGATTTTTGCGATTCCTTCTTTTACCGCAACGCTAGCCGCTTCAACAACTCTCTTGTCTTCGCCTTCGCAAAGAACAATTGTTTTACCTGCTTTTTTGGCTTTTTCACGCAAAGATTTTACAAAGTCCATAGATTTCCTCGTTTTAAATATTGATTTAAATTGGTTCAAAAAAATGAATCAATTAACTTTACCACTTTGTAAAAAAATTGCAAACCCAAGAGTTTAAAGCAAAGGGGCGCACTTGTCTTTTCCTCGTCTGAAGAGAAAAAAATCTATTTATAAAAAATCAATAACCGTCGCTCATGCTGCGGTTTATATCGCGCTGATACAATTCCTGATAAACAAGCGAGCGTTTCTTTAATTCATCTTTGCGTTCCTGGCTAAACGGTATAAATCGCCAGAAAATTGCACGCAAATCTTTTTCCATTCGCTGCACGCCTTCAACTTCTTTTGTCATCCAAAGAACGTAATCGCTTATAAAGTATGATTTTAAATCGCCTTTTAATTTTTGACTTTCAATCCACTGGTAGTACTGACCTGTTAGACCTTCTTCCATCCAATAGTAACTGGCTTTTTCTTTTGCAACCTGCCAGCGCAAATCTGCGACTGCCATCAAAATGCTTATTTTTAAATCACGTGGATACATTGGAACAACGATTCGTCCCCGGCTTGTGATTCTGTTGTAGCGATCAAAAGGTTCCCAGCAAAAACCAAAATCGCCATAAGTTGGAACTAAAAGAACATACGGAACAATGCGATGAGGCGTATTTTTGTGAATTCGGCAAAATGCTCCAGGATCCATCTCTTCTATCCAAGACATTATGCTGATTACGTTTTCCCTAAATCCGGTTCCTTTTGGAATACAGTGATAAAATTCCCTCGTAAAAACAGGAAATTGATTTCCCTGTCGTCCAATCGTCATTTTTGCCATCTGGCGAACTGTGTTATATTCTGTGTCTATATCGCCTTTGCTTACTTCCACCGCTTCTGGCGAAGATTGCATTTTTGCTTGCAAAGATTCGCTTATCGATTTTGCTTCTTCCAATTCTTTTAAATAAGACGAAAGTTCTTTATCGTTTTTTTGAAGTGAACGCAATCGCTCCTGAATTTCCACGAAAAGTTTTTTTTGCATTTCTGAATATGGCATTCGATGTGGCGCCATACCAATCATCGCTGGATGTTCGCAGAGTGCCTGAACTCGATTCAACAATTCCGTTTCCATCATCTGTCGTTCGCTTTCTTTTGCATTTACAAAACTTTCTGAACTTTGAATCTTTCCATCATTTTTGCTCTTTAATTGCATCAAATGTTGCTGCTCGGCTGCCCCGCCTGCATTAGATTTTTTTACTCGAACTTCATCGGTTGCAGAAAGAGAAAGCCTGCCACTTGCAATCTCTTTAAACCACTCGTCCATGTAATAAACGGGTTCACCGGTATTATTTTCCAAAATCGCCTTTGAAAAAGTTTCCTTTTGCTCTGGCGTAAAAAGCGATGGCAACAGAACGCCGTAGCGCATCATCATCCGTTTTGATTTTGGAATGGAAAAATCTGCCATTTTTGGAGCCATCGTATGCACTAATTCCCAGTAAGCCATTACCAGTTGCTGACGGTAAACAGTGCGGTCCTTTGGATCGGTACAAGTTAAATATTTTGAAAGAACTTGATGAACTCGCTGTGCCGGAGCGGCTTCGCCTGTGAGGCAGGATTTATAATACGAGGCATCGTCAAAATATTTATGTCCTTCATCTTCAAAAAATTTTGTAATCGGTTTGAATTTCGTAACGCTTAAATCGACTTTATTTGGTTCAGGCTCGTCCTCAGTATCTTCTTCTTTTTTTCGAAAACTGGAATCTGTAAAATCCGTTACAGGAACATCGCCAAAAAAATCTGTGGAATTTTCATTATCTTCAGATGCATTGTTAGCAGTTTCTGCGAGTAACGCTGCGATTGTAGGGTCTAAATCCTGATCACTCATCTATAATCATGCTCCGTATCTAAAAATCTGTGTCCGATTATAACACAGGAAAAGCGATTTTAGTAATAAGCAGCAAATTAAAATTCTATTTTTATTATTTTGCAAATGAAGAGCTTTTTAACGATACTTCTCCAGAAAAAAGTTTTTTTATGCTTTTATCTTCGCATTCGACTATCAATTCTGCTTCTTCGCTTATATCCAGAACTTTTGCAACATAACTTTCTGCTTGCCCACCTGCAATCGGATTTACCGTAACGGTTAGCCCTTTTAAAAGCGAACGAGAGCGATATTCATCGATTACATTTTTAAAAAAGATTTTTTCGCCATTGTAATAAGAATCGTAAATCTTTAAGAGATTAAAAATGATTTTTGCACAGAGCAGATTTCGCGGAACTTTTGGGATTTTTTTCCCTTCGCTTTGCATAATATCTTCTATGCTGCCGGCAATCTTTGAAAGTTCTCCTGTAAAATTTGAATTGCGAACATTTATGCCGATTCCTACTATCGCAAAATCTATAGTTGCTGTTTCAAAATTTGCGATTCCTTCGGTTAAAATGCCACAGATTTTTTTACCATTCAGAAAAACATCGTTGACCCATTTTATTTTGCATTCTTCGCCATAAAGCTCTTTGACTGCCCTACAAACCGAAACCGCAGCTCCTGCCGTCAACAATGCTGGATTTTTAACTCCGCCTAAAGGTCTGTAGACCAAAGAAAAATACAATCCAGAATCCGCTGGAGAATAAAAAACTCTGCCGAGCCTGCCATGCCCCGCAGTTTGCTTTCCAGACACAAAGGCAACTCTATTCAAAACTTTGTCTAAAGTCTGCCGCTTTGCTTCAAAATTTGTGGAGTCCACGGTTTTAAATGATTGCACAGCACAATTAATTCCGTATTCTTCTATAAGAGATTCAATTTTTTTGCCGTCGATTTCATCGGGTTCATCTTTAAATTTATAGCCTTTACGAGTTTGTGCCTCAATTAAAAAACCGTCTCTTCTAAGAGATTTTATCGCTTTATTAACCGCTGCTCTGCTTATGCTTAAATTTAATGCCAGTTCTTCGCCAGAAATAAAACCTTCGTTTTTTTCTTCCAATGCAAAGTCTTTTAAAATTAAGAGTATTTTTTCTTTATTTGATAAATCTTTATGAATATGAACAGGCATGATTTTCCTATTTTTATATGGCGTTTTTATAAATTTTTACAATTTGTTTAAACAGCAACAGAATAATTTTTTCAAAACTCATTCTTCCATAAAAATAAAAGCGTTTAATTATTAAAAAGTCTCGCAGTTTTTTAATTTTTTCCAAGAAGAGAAAAATCCTCTACCGTTGCAGAGTATGCGATTCCCATCCCCGGGTTCTTAAGACAATTTACTTCTTTTATTGCCTGCATAACTGCATCTTTTTTTTCTGAAGGTACAATCATCAAAAGCATTTCTTTTTCTGGAACTATATGCATACCAAAAAATCTTTCATCGTTTTCTCTTGCAGTTCCGTGAGCATTTACAACAGTTCCGCCGCCAGCACCAGCTCTTCTTGCAGCAACCATTATGTCTTCTGCATAACCTTTATTGACTATAACAGTTATCAATTCATTTTCTGAATGCATTGTCTTTTCCTCCAAAAAAACTTTATCTTCAAAAGAGGTTGCGTTTCCGGCTTTTAAAAGAAAATTCACATCTGTCGCAAAAAAAATCCCAAAATTCTTTTTTTCATGAAGACAAGAATTTATTATCGCATCCCTTACAGGGTTTGCAACATCACTTTCAACAAGCATTAGGATTAAATCTACAGATGTTTCACCAAGTCCTAAGATTGCCTGAAAATTTGATTTTGCAAGAGAGCGACCAAAAACAACAGTTCCGCCACCACAACCGCTTTCCACAGCCGCTCTGGTCAATTTTTCGCCTTTTCCATGAGGCACTACGCTAAAAAAAAGTTTGTACGGACTCATCGCACTGCCTCCTCAATTAAATTTTCAGTTTTATTTTTTGATGCCGATTTTTCTGTCTTTATCTTAAAGACTATTCCCAAAATTTGAATCGCAATCAATGGCGTCATTGCAACCAAGGCTATAACTCCAAAAGCATCTACAGCAGGATTTCCGCCACAGGCTTTACTTGCTCCCAATGTAAACGAAAGGATAAAAGTGCTTGTCATAGGTCCACTTGCAACGCCACCAGAGTCAAAAGCAATTCCTGTAAAAAGCGGTGGGCAAAAAAACGTAAGCAAAAGCGAAACCGCATAGCCGGGAATCAATATTGCCCACAAACTAAAGCCGAATAAAACTCTAGCCATAGAAAGTCCTATAGAAATTGCAACACCACTACTCAGGGCAACAAGCATTACATGGCGGCTTATCGCTCCACCAGAAACTTCTTCAACCTGATCTGTTAAAACCCATACAGCAGGTTCTGCACAAACAACAACTGCTCCAAAAACGCAACCTACAAGGATAAGGATTATGACTTCTGTTAAGCCTGGAATGCGCATAATTTTTTCGACAGTGCCTAAAGCGTCATACAAAACGAGTTGTTTGTCGCCAGAAATCGCAAGGGCTCCCAGCGATTCGCCTAATTTTTGCCCAACTGGCATAAATCCGCCATGCGCTCCGCTCAAAAAAATAACCAGCCCTACAAAACTCAAGAGAAAACCCCGAATCATTCTGATTACTTGCATAGGAGGCATTTTTAAAAGAGTGATTTGAAAAATTATCGCCATAGCAACAAGAGGAAGCAAAGCGAGCAAAACCTCTTTTGTAACTTCTGGAACTTTTTGAAACAAGGTAGGAATTTCAACCAAAGCCTGTTCTGCACCGCTCGCCGCAACTGTAGAATCCAAATTCGAAGATGAAGCTCCATTCAATTTTGCAGAGATTATCGCGTACACAACAACCGCAAGAATTGGACCAATCGAAGCGATTCCTGTAAGACCAAAACTATCGTCGTTCGATGAAGAAAGTTTCGCTTTTTCTGAAGTTTTTGCACGAACAGCAGCAACACCAACGCCTAACGCCATTATAAACGGAACCGTCATAGGTCCAGTTGTCGCTCCTCCAGAATCAAAGGCAACGCCCTGGAATTCTTCTGGCGCAAAAAAAGCAAACAAAAACACCAAAACATAAGAAATTATCAAAATAAGGCGAAGAGGTATAGAAAGTATCGTGCGGAAAATTCCGATTGCGACAAAAAGACCAACACCAACTGCAATCGCAATTATGAGTCCCCATTTTGAAACACTAGAATCAATGCCTCTAACCTGGTCTGCCAAAACCTGAACATCTGGTTCTGCAAATGTAACTATAAAACCAATAAAAAATGCAGTAAAAATCAAAAGGGAAAGATTTTTTTTCGAAGTGAGCGCAGCACCGCTCCGCTCTCCAATTGGCAATATACCAATATCAACCCCAATCAAAAAAATTGTAAGACCAATTATGACAAGACATCCGCTAAAGAAAAATTGAATTAAAAGATTCTTTCCAAGCGGAGCAATCGTAAAGCCCAACAAAAATACCAAAATCATTATTGGGGCAACGGAAGAAATTGTTTCTTTTAGTTTTAAGTAAAAATTCATCGATTGTTATTTGTATTAAAATATATAAATTCTATCAAAAAGGTTTCCAGCCTTTTTTTGAAATTCCTTCAATCCACTGTCGAGCAAATTTTCTTGCACCATCCAAATCCATGTCGCGATAGTTTCCACATTGGATTTCGTTTGCAGCAGGAATTTCTGACTGCCAGTTGGCAACTTTTTCAAAAACTTTTAACAAAGGAGCAACAATATCTTCTTCTTTTACATCGCCCCAAACTGTAAGATAAAATCCTGTTCTGCAACCCATCGGGCTAAAATCTATAACAGTTTCAATTTCATCTCTCAGATATTCTGCAATTATGTGCTCCATGGCATGAATTGCACCAGTCCCCATAAATTCTTTGTTTGGCTGGCATACTCTAACATCAAATTTCGTAACCCAATCGCCTTTTGCACCCTGCTTTTTTGCAGCAATGCGAATATAAGGTGCTTTTACAAGCCTGTGGTCAAGATTAAAACTGTCTACATTGTATTTTTTTAGTTCCGGCAAGATAAATTTCTCCAAAGATTTAAGAGATTTTATATTTCTTTGATAACTTTTTCAACAAGACGCGAACTCAAGTCTGCGGCAATGCTCTCGTTAAATTCGTAACCATTTGAACTCAAATCATCTGCCATATCGCTCATGCAGCGTATTATGACAAACGGAATTTTATTCAAAAAACAAGCATGCGCTATAGCACAGCCTTCCATTTCAACGCAAGCAGGTTCAACATCACGCACAATTTTTTCTTTTTTCTGCTTATCTGATATAAATTGATCGCCTGTTGCAATACGACCTTCTATAAGATGATGATTAGCAAATTCGTCCATTCCATCAAAGGATTTTTTTACAGTTTGAATCATTTTTTCATCTGCCAAAAATGAATAAACATCCATCTGCGGAATTTGACCAATTTTGTATCCAAAACCAGTTGCGTCCATATCGTGATAAACTGCATCGCTTGAAACTACAAAATCCAAAATTCCAAGCCCACTTTTTATTGCACCAGCAATTCCTGTATTTATTATGTGAGTACAACCAAATCCCAAAATCAATCTTTGTGCGCACAAAGCTGCATTTACTTTTCCAACTCCACATCTAACTACGACGCATTCATTTTTTCCTATATGCCCAGAATAAAACTCGAGTCCGCCTTCAACTGTTTTTTTTGCCTCGCCACCAGAAAGCATCAAATCTTTTAAATGATTTATTTCTATCTGCATTGCCCCGATTATTCCAATTTTTTTCATATCAAACCTCACATCTATACAATAACAAATTTTATGCAAATAACCGCAGAATATTCAATCGTTTTCATAAAAAAATATGTTATCGCAAATATTTTCGCAATTTTTCGCACAATTTTTATTGATAAAAAAACTGCAATAGTATATCTTATTGCCAAGTTAAACAAAGTAATAAAGTTTTACAAAAGGGTCACTTTTTCTCCTCCTTCAAGTGATCCTTTTTCTTTTTTAAACAATCTGTATAATCTTAATATGTTGCATGAAAAAATAGAATTCTCGTCGCTTTCAAAGGCAGATTTAGTTCCATTCATACTTGAAAAAAAATCAACAGAAAAAAATCCATTCATATTGGTAGTTCCCGGCGGTGGCTATAATCATTACGGGAAAAAAGAGCAGGACATAATTGCAGAGCACTGGAATAGTTTGGGTTTTTCATCTGCGGTTTTGCATTATACTTTGGAAGATTTTTCATTTATAAAAGCGTTAACGGATCTGGCATTGGCGGTCGCTTTTATACGGAAGAATGCTCAAAAATGGAACATTGCAGACGATAAAATATTTTTGTGCGGTTTTAGCGCCGGAGGTCATCTTTGTGCCTCGCTTGGTGCATATTGGAAAACTCCACTTTTTAAAAACCTCTTTTTAAACGGCGAGACAATTGAACAAAACGATATTTATCCAAATGCGCTCTGCCTTTGCTATCCAGTTATTTCCACAAATTCTCGAATTTGCCACAAGGGTTCTGTTCTTAAACTTACAGAAAATCTTAGCGAAGCTGAAGCAGAAAAAATCCTGAATCTCATAGAAAAAACAAAATCGCAAAAGCAGAAAATCAACGACGAGCCTTATTTAAAAAGGATAAAATCAGCATTCTCGTTAGAAAAAAATGTAAATTCAAATTTTCCAAAAACTTTTATGTGGCACACACTTCAGGACAAATCTGTTCCTGCGGAAAATACGCTGCGTTTTGCAAATGCACTTGCAAAAGCAAAAATCACTTTTGAATATCATCTTTTTACGCAAGGTGAACACGGACTTTCGCTTGCACAAGGAACACCAGCAGAATGTTGGAGTCAAATGTTCGTCAACTGGATTCAATCAATAGAAAAACAAAATTCAAATAACGCAAACTAGGAGAAATAAATGTCAATTTTACAGTCAATTTTTTTAGGAATTCTTCAAGGAATAGCGGAATTTCTTCCAATAAGTTCAAGCGGACATTTAAAACTTGCACAAACGCTTTTTAATTTGCAGGATGTTCCGCTTTTGTACGATATAATCCTTCACCTTGCAACTTTGCTCGCAGTTATTCTCTATTTTAGAGTAAAAATTGCAAAACTTTTTGTGTGCCTGTTCCGCTGGATTTTAAAAAGGAATGAAAATCGCATAACCGACGGAACCGACCTGCTTTCCGGCTCAGATTATTTAGGCAGAAAATCAATCGTAGCGATAATATGCACAACTTTTGTAACAGGAATAATCGGCATTTTTACAAGCAAATTGATTCCAGATATGCCAATTTCTTATTCCTGCATAGGATTCTTAATAACCGCATTGCTTTTAATTTTTAGCGGAATAAAACAGAAAAAATCTTCATCAAACGAAATCTCAAAAAATGGAATTTCAATTCCGCAATCGCTTTTTATAGGTCTAATGCAGGGAATCGGAACTTTGCCAGGAATAAGCCGCTCTGGTTCAACGATTGCAGGCGCACAATTTGCAGGAGTAGACAGGGCGACCGCAGGCGAATTTTCATTTATCGTGAGCATTCCGGCAATTTTAGGCGCCTTTGTCTTAGAAGCAAAAGATTTAGGGCAAGTAGGCAGTTCGATTGGTATATTGCCAGTCGCAGCGGGATTTGTTTCGGCCTTTGTTTTTGGATATTTTTCGCTTTCTGTTTTGATGAAATTGATAAAACGCGGAAAGCTTGAATGGTTTGCCGCATATTTGATTCCGCTCGGAATTTTAGGACTAATTTTTTTCTAAAAAATTTCAGAATTTAAAATTAAAAAATTCGTTTTTAATAGGCTCTAAATTTTTCATTTTTAGATTCGATAATTGGGCGACTTTTGCTGCACTTGCGTTTCGCAAAAACACGCTTTGCAGGGCTACGCCTTACGGCTTCGAACAAACGCACGGCAAAAAATAAAAAGCCGTGCCTTTGTTTTCGCTTGCGCTCACCCTTCCAATCGTTGTCGCACACGGAGGTGCTACATACAATAAAATGCCGACAGTTTTGCAAAAAACTGTCCGTTTAATAAAAACACGGACGTTTTTATTAAACTCCAATAGTTGTCGCACACACACGGATGTTCACTAGTAAATCGCTATATCAAAAATCCTGTTTTTACCCGTTTTTTTATGCTAAAATTAAACTGTTATGAATGAACTGAATTCTCCAAGATGGAATCTCGATTCTATTTTTCCTTCAATCGAAAGCCCAGAATACAAGCAAGCACTCAACGATTACACAACTGGAATGGAACGCTTAGAAAATCTTTTGCATACCTCGCACGGTTTTAACTTTAGTTTCTGGTTAAAAGGCTATCTTGAACAAGAAGAAAAAGTTTTGATTCTCGCAAAAACTTTACATGCTTATTCTTACATAATTTATTCTGTAGATACTACAAATACCGCATTTTTAAACAACATCGCTTTTATTGACGAACTATCTTTGCGTTTAAAAAAAATCGATTTTGAATTTAAATCTCGCCTCGTAAAAAATTCAAAAAAGTTGGAAGATTTTTTTACGCGATTTCCTCAATTTAAAGAACACAAATTCATTCTGGAAGAAAAAATTGCAGAAACAAAACACAGAATGTCCTTAAAAGAAGAAGAACTTGCCTCAAAACTACAGCGAACTGGCGGAGATGCCTGGGACCGCCTGCATGAACAGTTAATTTCAAACTTAAAAGATGAAAGCGGCAAAACTTTTAACACTTTAAGAAACGATGCCTATTCATCAGACCCGATTTTAAGAAAATCATCATACGAAAAAGAACTTGCGCTTTTAAAACAACACAAAATCGCATTCGCTGCCTGTTTAAACAATTTAAAAGGCGAAACAATAGCTTTAAATTCAAAAAGAAAATGGAAAACAGCCCTCAATCGCTCCCTTTTTGCAAGTCGGCTAGATAAAAAAACTTTGACCGCACTTATAAAATCGATAGAAAAAAGTCTGCCACTTTGGCGCAAATATTTTTTGACAAAGGCAACTTTTCTAAAAAAGAATGCGCTCACGGCAAGCACTGCAACAGATTCAAATGGCAAAACCGCAAAGGGATTGGCATTTTACGACTTGTTTGCACCGCTAGACTTTTCTGCAAATAAATCAAACAAATCGCAATTAATAGATGAAAAAATCAATGCGGCAGAAATCCAAGAAAATAATCTAAATCAATCAACCAGCGAGGAAGAAACTAAAAACGCATCTCCTCTTTCAAAAACATGGACTTTTAAAGAGGCTCGCACTTATATCATTTCTCGTTACGAAAGTTTTAGTCAGGAAATGGGAAATTTTGCACGGCGAGTTTTTGCTGAAAACTGGATAGATGCCGAAGTTCGACAGGGTAAAGTCGGCGGAGCATACGACGAAGATTTTGCACTCGGTCATCAAAGCAGAATAATGACAAACTTTACTGGCGCATTTAGCGATGTTATAACTCTCGCTCATGAAATTGGGCATGCGTTTCATTTTTATTGCCTTCGCGGAAAACCAGCAAGTTTCTTCAATTATCCAATGACGCTCGCAGAAACTGCTTCGACCTTTGCAGAAACAATCGTAAAGCAGAGCATGCTAAAAGAATGTTCCCAAATCGAAAAATTGCAACTTTTAGACATGGACTTGCAGGATGCAGGACAGGTTTTGGTGGATATTTTATGCAGATTTTATTTTGAAAAGAGCGTTTTTGAACAGCGTACAAAAGGCGAATTAAGTGCAGAAGATTTTTGCACTTTAATGAAAGATGCACAACAAAAATCCTACGGCAAAGGTTTAAATTCTGAACGCCACGAATACATGTGGGCTGTAAAAAGCCATTATTATTCAACCGATTTGGATTTTTATAATTTTCCTTACGCTTTTGGTCAACTTTTTGCAGCAGGACTCTATCAAAAATATTTAAAAGAGGGCGAATCTTTTGCCAAGACTTACAAAAACCTTTTGAGCAATACTGGAAGCATGAAAAGCGAAGCACTGTGTGCTTTGGCAGGCTTTGATATTTCTACAACAGATTTTTGGAATTTGGGAATAGAAATGTATCAGAAAGAAATTGAAGAATTTTGTGATTTAGTAAAAAAGGCGACAGACTAAATATTTGCAAGTCCATCGCCTCTTATCACTTATGTGAAATTTTTCCGCTCATAACAAAAGAGCGGATTTTCATTTTTTTAATCCTTTATTTCGTTGTGCTGTTTTTCAAGATATTCCATAACGTGATCAATCATAGCCTGCTTTGGATCCGGGCAGTCGGCAGGGAGAGTTTCTAAAAATTCCTTTCGATAAGGCTTACATTCAATAACAGGACTCGCTTTGTATATGCACACCGCAGGAGCACATTCATCTGCAAGCATGTCGCTCATATTGTCTGGATTAAATTTTAAAATCATTCCGTTTATCGAAACCAAAATCATAACATCGAACATTCTAAGATAACTGTCTATCTCTTTTAAGCCACGCTTTGTTTCTGGTTTTCCTGGTCTATAGCGAGTTCCTGACGGAAAAACCAAAATCGCTTCGCCGTTGCGCTTACATTTATCCATTGCATGCATCGCCGCAAGATTTATAGCGCGTGCTTTTTTTGTTTCGGCTTCTATATCTTCCTTAGATTTTGCTTTTTCGGAAGCGGAATCCAACGAGCGTGTCGGGTAAATTACAACACGAGTAAAGCTTTCTGCAAAGGCGCGCACCATTGGATCAGCTTCGTTCAACTTCATTCCGGCAATCGCAACAACTCTTTTGCCAAGTTCGCGACAATCTTCATCATCAGAATTTTCCAAAAGCCAAATAAGCCCAGGCAAATCTGTATTTGCATAATGCTCCATTAGTATGAGCCCGCTTTTGCCAGACTTTATTGCAGCTAAAAATTGCTTGTAATTTTCAATTCCTTCAAGACGGCTCCCTTCTGCCATATTTTCTGAAATAAGGGTATCCATTATTTTTTTTGTCTGTGGATTTGCTTTTTGATAAACATTTGTTGCATCAATTTTTGCAGCAGCATGCGACATTGTTGCCATCTGCTTAAAATACTCTCCGTAGCGTTCACGAATTGAAGCCATTTTTTCCTCTCAAAAACAACGGGCAGGTATAAACCTCATCCCTGATGATTATCTTTTTTTAAGTTTAATTTTTACATAAGGATTTTGCAAGCACACAAAGCCAAAGCAAAATTTTTAAGGATTTAAAAGTTCCAAAGATTCTATCGAATACGAAAGTGGCGAAATTCCAAGCATTGCATTGTTGACGAGTTCGCCATAAGAATAAAAAAGTTTTACAGGAAGATTTTCTTCGCCAAAGCTTATCGCATTTTTTCCAGAATCATCTAGCGTATAGCCCAGACGAAATTTCCGCCCTCTGTATAAAAATTCCATCTCTTTTTTTAATTCAACATTTTTTCTAAAAACAAGTTCTTGCATTCTGTTATGATTATAACGCAATGAAAAAATTATTGATATTGTGCGCATGTTTTTTAGTTATTAAACCAATCTTTTGTCAAAATTTAGAAAAGATTAATGATGATGAATTGAATATCGAAAAAGAATTTTATACGAGTGAGATAAGCGATTCTCTGTTTTTTAAAATGCTCGGAAAATCCTACAAAAAAGATTGTACCCTACCGCGCAAAGAATTGGTGCACGTGCACATTCTGCACAAAAATTTTAGTGGCGAAACGCAACGCGGAGAATTGGTTGCCAACAAAAAAATTGCAGATAAACTTTTGAACATTTTTAAGGAACTGTATCTTGCTTCCTATCAAATAGAAAAAGTTCACTTGATTGACGAATACGGCGCAGATGATGAAAAAAGTATGCAGGACAACAATAGTTCCTGCTTTAACTTTAGGTTTATATCTTTTACAAAAATAATTTCTTCACACGGCAAAGGGCTCGCTATCGATATAAATCCTCTTTACAATCCATACGTAAAAAAACTGAACGGTCGAGTAAATGTCGAGCCAAAAACCGCTCAAGAATACACAGACCGTTCAAAAGATTTTCCTCACAAAATTACTCGCAAGGATTTAGCCTATAAAATTTTTACAAAGTATGGTTTTGTTTGGGGCGGCGACTGGCAGGGCGTAAAAGACTACCAGCATTTTGAATTCGAAGAGAATTTAAAATAGCAAGAAAGCAAACTCCAACATCGCCAAACACTGCAAACCAAAGATTTGTAATGCCAAATGCTCCAAGCCCCATTATCAAACCCTTTATCAAAAGGCTAAAGACAATATTTTCTTTTACTATAAGCATCGCTTTTTTGCTCAACTTTATGGCAAGAGGCAGCCGGCTTGGCTTGTCGTCCATTATTACAACGTCGGCCGCTTCTATTGCAGCATCGCTTCCTAAAGCACCCATTGCAACGCCAACATCTGCTGTAGCAAGAACAGGGCTGTCATTTATTCCATCGCCAACAAAGATTACACTTCCAAAAGATTTTTTTGCCTTACCCTCGTCGATGATACCTTTTACGATATGTGCTTTGTCTTCTGGCAAGAGTGATGAAAAAACTTTTTTTATTCCAAGATTTGAAGCAATCGCATTTGCCGCTTTAGCTCCATCTCCAGTTAGCATGACAATTTCTTTTACGCCGATTTTTTTAAGACCCAAAATTGCATCTTTTGAATCGTCTTTTATTTCATCGCTTATTACAATGCTTCCCAAATATTTTTTATCTTGGGCAATGTGTACAATAGTTCCAAGAATTTCGTTCTTTAACCTTTCTGTTACATCTTTAGGAATTTCTACACCTTCGTTCAAAAATAATTTTTCGTTTCCGACCATAACCGCCTTTCCGTCGAGGTTAATCTTTATTCCCTGTCCGCTTTTTTCAAAAGGATCTTCTTTTACGCAATTCTCGCAGCAAGAGTTGTCCAGACCCAATGCGGAATTTCGCAAAAAGTGAGAATTCTTTAGGGATTTAGAAATTGGATGCGTAGAAAAATATTCTGAATGTGCAGCCAGAGCGAGAAGTTCATCTTCGCTAACACCTGCCTGAGTAAAAATTTTTGTAACGCAGAAAGTTCCCTTTGTTAGAGTTCCAGTTTTATCAAAAACCGCAGTTCGTGCTTTTGAAAGTGCTTCGATAAAAGTGCTTCCTTTTACCAAAATTCCGCCTGCACTTGCACAGCCTATCGCAGAAAAAAATGAAAGTGGCACAGAAATTACGAGCGCACATGGGCAGCTCACAACCAAAAACATCAAAGCGCGATATATCCAGCCATTCCAGCCAATTTCAAAAAAGTATTCTGAAGAAATCATTTTTAGTGCAAACGGAATTATAAGCCCAACAAAAACTGCTCCAATGCAGACGATTGGTGTGTATACTTTTGCAAACTTAGTAATGAATTTTTCGCTCTTGGCTTTTACTTCTGTCGCCTTTTGCGTTAATTCCAAAATTCTGCTTATTGCACTTTGCGAATAAGGTTTTGTAACCTTTAGCCTTACAACGCCTTCCTGATTTACAAAGCCTGCCAAAACTTCACACTGTGCTTCCGCCATTCTCGGAACGCTCTCGCCTGTCAAAGCAGATGTATCCATAAATGAAGAACCTTCCACAACTACGCAATCCAAACTGACTCTTTCGCCGGGCTTTACTTCGATTATTTCACCAACTTTTACATCTTCCGCCCTTACCTCAACAAGTTTTCCCGCTCTAAAAACAAATGCTTTATCGGGTCTTATATCCAAAAGTGCAGAAATTGAATCGCGACTTTTATCCACCGCATAATCTTGAAAAAACTCTCCAATGTTGTAGAAAAGCATTATTCCAACCGCTTCGCCAAGTTGCCCGATAAAAATTGCACCAATCGACGCCAGAGCCATCAAAAACTTTTCATCAAAAATTTCGCCTTTAAAAATATTTTTTATGGCAGATTTTATGACTTCCTTTCCAGAAATTATAAAAGCTACAAAATACAAAGCAAGATAAATCGCCTTGTGCAAATCAAAAGAAGTCAAAATTGGCGTAGCAGTGAGCATCCCCTTTATAAAGGCAACATGCTCAACTAGTAGCCCCAAAACAAAAAGAAAAAGAGAAATTAAAATCTTTTTTAGAGTGATTTCTTCACCTTCTTCGTCTTCTTCCACTTCTAAAAAAATTCCTTCATCACTCATAATTACCTCCGATAACAGATTGAATAAACGTTCGCTCCAAAAATGTTTTTTTTGCGAACTTCCAACTATCAAAAAACTTAGTTTTCAGAAATGTGTTCTATTCCCTGGCTCAAAATAGAAAGGACATGGGAATCGTCCAAAGCGTAATAAATCTGTTTGCCCTCGCGTCTACCACGCACAAGTTTATTATCTTTTAAAATTTTTAATTGATGACTTATTGCACTGTCCGTCATTCCAAGATTTAAAGCCAATTCGCCAACTGCTTTTTCGCCATTATAAAGGGCAAACAAAATCCTTATCCGCGTAGAATCACCAAAGATTTTAAATAGTTCTCCTAAATCGATAAGGGTATTTTCGTCTATATCCTCTATCATCTCTTGTGAAACCTCCTTTTAACATCTGCGTTCCATTGACTACAAAATAAACTTCCAATTTTAGAGATTTTACACTTGAACATTTGAACAATCATTCAAATATATTTTATCTTACCGCCCCTTTTTTGCCATGTCAACAAAAATCATAGAATTTGCTACACTAAAATTCGTAACTCGCAAAACGCATAAAGGAAAACCAATGAACATCTTGTCAATAAACAATCTTGCAAAAATGGGAAGAGAAAGCCCGCTTTTTTCCGGAATAAGTTTTGGAATGGAAGAAGGCGACAAGGCGGCAATAATCGGTCGCAACGGCAGCGGCAAATCAACCCTACTTGCTACAATCGCAGGAATTTTGCAGGCGGACGAAGGAAATGTAGTTATAAATAAAGATTGTGGCGTGAGTTTTTTAAGTCAAAATCCAGTTTTTAAAAACGAAGACACAATTCAAGAACACATATTTCAATCGCAAAGCCCAAAATTAAAAAAAATCCGCGAATACGAAGAACTTTGCGTCGCAATGGAAAACGGCTTTACAAAATCGCATCAGGAAAATTTTGAAAAATTAACGCTCGAAATGGAAAAAAGCGATCTTTGGAATTACGAAGCTCAAGTACGTTCTGTTTTAAGCACGCTCGGAATAAAAGATATGAGTCGAAAGATGAAAACTCTTTCTGGCGGAATGCTAAAAAAAGTAGCACTTGCACAGGTTTTGGTAGAAGACACAAAACTTCTTTTACTAGACGAGCCCACAAACCATTTAGACATACAGACAATAACATATCTGCAAAAATATTTGCACGAAACAAAGCGTGCAGTTTTAATGGTAACCCACGACCGCTATTTTTTGGACGCGGTATGCAAAAACATCTACGAATTAAACAGAAAAACTCTAAAACTTTATGAAGGAAATTATTCCTCATTTTTGCAAAAAAAAGAGTTAGAAGCGCAGATAGAAGAAAACACAGAGCGCCGCATTGAATCCGTTTTGCGAGTAGAACGCGAATGGCTTATGCGAGGTCCACAAGCACGGGGAACAAAAGCAAAAGCACGCATACAAAGAGACAACGCACTTATAAACCGCGAAAAATTTAGTCAAGATAAAGGCTTTACTTTTGAAGTAGAAGGCAGAAGGCTTGGTGGCAAAATCCTAGAACTGCATTCAATTTCCAAAAATTATCCAAAAGGCTACACTGGCGAAAAAGAAATTGGAGCGAAAAATTTTACCCCGGTCCTAAAAAATTTTTCATATAAATTTAAAAAAGGCGAAAAAATCGGAATAATCGGAAACAATGGCTCTGGCAAAACAACTTTCCTAAACATAATAACAGGCAAACTTGCAAGCGACAGTGGCAGCGTAGAAAAAGGCGAAAACACCTTCATAGGTTACTACGAGCAAAATCCAACCTTTAGCGATTTAAGCCTTACGGTCCTCGACTATATAAAAGAAGTTGCGGAAGTCGTACACCGCAACAACGGCAAAGATTTAAGCGCATCTCAATTTTTAAAGGAATTTGGCTTTGAAGGAAAAATTCAGCACTCAATGCTTTCTACACTTTCTGGTGGCGAGCGAAAACGGGTATTTTTGGTCAGGCTTTTAATTTCAAATCCAAATTTTTTGGTTTTAGACGAACCCACAAACGACTTCGACATCTTTACAATGAACATCTTAGAGCAATTTTTGCTCGAATATTCTGGTTGCCTCCTAATCGTAAGCCACGACCGCTATTTTATGGACAAAATTGCAGACACGCTTTTTATAATGGAAGACGACGGCAGCGTTTCCGGCTTTGTAGGCAAATGCTCCGAATATTTGGAATTAAAAAAGAAGGAGGGGGAAGCGTTGCAGGCGCAAAAGAAAGAGGTCTCCCCCTGCGCGCCCACTTCGTTGGTCGCTACCCCCTCTGCGGAGGACACCCCCGCAACGCCCCCGTTACAAACAAAACCACGCAAACGCACTTTTAAAGAGCAAAAAGAATTTGAACTTTTAGAAGAGCAAATATTAAACGACGAAGAAAAAAAGAAAGAATTGGAAAATCTAATGGCAAGCCAGAATTATGAAGTATCGCGCAAAGCAGGCGAAGAATACACCACAATAGAAAAAAGACTTCAAACTTCTTATGAGCGCTGGAGTGAACTTGCAGAACTTTCGTAATTCAAAGTTTGCATATAGAACGCGGTTTGTGCTACAATTTTTTTCGCTATGAAAGTAATTACAAATTTAAAGGTTCGCCCATACGAGTGCGATTCCTACAATCATGTGAACAATGCGGTTTATTTAAACTATTTAGAAACAGCAAGAATGGATTTTTTAGAAAAAATCGGCTTCAAATACGATGAACTTTTTAATGCAGGCTACTATCTTTTTGTAACACATGTGGATATTCACTACAAAGTTTCTGCAAAAATGCACGAAGAATTAGAAATTCAAACAAAGCCAGTAAAAATGGGTGCAGTTTCTGGAACAATGCATCAGATAATAAAAAAGCCAGATGGACAGATAAGTGCAGAAGCAGACGTTACCTGGGCTTGCGTAAATAAAGAAGCTAAACCTTCAAAAATACCACAAGAGTTTATGGTCGAGGGGCTCAAACCTGAAAAATGAATAGAACTTGGCTAAAACCGCATTTTAAACCGCAGAATTTTTTAGGTCATATTCCAACTTATAAGCTACAACCATTATTGCCCTCATATTTAATAACAGAAAGATTGAAAAACTTTTAATCGGTAAAGGTTAATCTATTTTTAGTCTTTTAAAATATAAACAACTGTAGTTACAACACGAACATTTTTGCGTTCTTCAAGTCCTTCTGCTGCATTTTCAATCGTGAAAAGCCCTTGAGTTGCAGATTTTATTTTGCCAACTTTGCTGCCAGAATCTTTTGCAAACTGCTCTGCTCCTGCCCTTGCACTTTGGGTTGCAGATGCAATCATTTCTGGTTTTATTTCATTTAAGCGAGTAAATTCATAGGTAACGTGATTATCATAATCTGAAGAAACAGAAATTCCTTTGCCTATGAGTTTTAAAGTATCGCTGGAAGCTTCTTTTACTTCTTTTATCTTTTGAGTTCTTATTAAAAGAGATTGCTTTGCGATGTAGTTGTAAGTTCTTCTCGAAGGGTCTGTATAAAGGCTCATCGAAGCATCGTTTATTTCTGGCGCAAGAACAGAAAAATCGGCATCTTCAAGCCCATGATTTTTTAAATATCCAGTTACAATTTTTGTTTTTTCTGAAATTTCTTTTTCTAGCGAGATTAAATCGTTTGCACCAACGGAAAAAGCGATTTTCCAAACGGCAAAATCTGCATCAACTTCTTTTTCCGAAAAACCACGAACAGAAACAGTGCGTTCTTCGCGAGCGATGTTGCTAAAACCTACGCTCAGAATAAAACACCCAAGCAAAAAAGTGATGCAGGATATAAAAATGACAAATTTTTTATTCATATAATCTCTCCTTTTATTAACAAATTTTACAAGGCTCACAAATCTGTTAACAATTCCATTTTCTGTATAAAGAATAAAACCCTCCAAATTAAGGAAGGTTTCTTGAAACTAGTAATCTTTCTTTTCAGATTTAATCTTTTTGTTAAGAAGTTTACGCTCCAATGTTGTTTTCTTCTGGTGATTTGTGGCAGAAGGCTTTACATAATATTCACGAAGTTTATACTCGCGGATAATTCCTTCTTTTTCAACCATTCTCTTAAAACGTTTTATTGCTTTTTCAAGGTTTTCTGAATCGTCTACTACTATAGTTGCCATTATAAATTCACCTCCTTTCTTCGGCTGTTCCGATAAGTTTTTTAAGGATATAGAATTTTCTAAATGAAATCAAGAGAAAGGAAAATCCGGTACAATTTGTGCGACAACGATTGGAAGGGTGAGCGTAGCGAAAACAAAGGCACGGCTTTTTAATTTTACTTGCCGTGCCTTTGGTCGAAGCCGGAAGGCGTAGCCCTGTAAAGCGTGTTTTTGCAAAACGAAGTGCAGCAAAAGTCGCCCAAATAACAAAAATCAAAAATGTTCTAGAATAAAAACTGGTATTTCAAAATTGCCTGCAAATTATTTGTACAATTCATCTTGATAATTTTCTGGATAGGACGAATCGACGGTTTCGCAAAGGTATGGTGTTATGACAGTTAGCCCGAAGCCGAAAACAGATTTTAAGCAAAAGACGCTGTAGATTCAACCATTTGAAATAAAAACGAATACCTTAAATAAAATTCGTGGAGAAATATCAAAATATCGATTTTTGAAAATTCACCTATAGAGGTTTGGAAATGAAAAACTTAAAAAAAATGCCTGTAACATAAAGGAAACCCCTCATATTACAGACATTTATAGCCTATTTGGTTAATAGGAAATATAAAAACTCTCTCAAACTTTTTTAAATTTCTAGTTTAAAAGCTTTTTAACTTCTTCCAAAGATTCATCGCTTGGAGCAAGCTGAGCCATTACAACTCCTTTTACAGTTGCACCAGCGGCTGTAACTCTGTCAGACCAGTCTCTGAACATCTGTCCGTCGCCCCAGTCGTATGAACCAAAAAGTCCTACAGTTTTACCGCTCAAACTTCCTTCGATTGAAGAAAAGAATGATTCCATGGAATCTTCCAACTGCTCTGCTCCCATAACAGGACTTCCAAGCAGAATTAAATCTGCTGCCAAAACTTCATTTGCATCAGCGCTATCTGCTGTGCTGAAATATGAATCTGGTGCGGACGCTTTTAAAGCATTTGCAAGTTGTTCCGTATTACCAGTTGTTGTTGCATAAACAATCGCTACTTTCATAATTTTCTCCTGATAAAAATATGGTGACAGACGCCTTAAGAGAAACAGTCAGAACTTTCAGCATCTGTCACCAAGAGGTACACTGCGTTAGCACTCGCTAACTTCGGTGTTAGCATAATCTAACTTATCTCTTATGTCAATCACTTTATTAATTTATTTATTTTTATTTATTATTTTTTCTTCAAATTTGCCAGTTTCTATATCTATAAATCTTACAAAAAGGCTTACTTTGTTTTCTTCGTTAAGGCTTTTCCAAATCATATTTGAAAAATCATCTATATCGCCGTTAATTTCAATCAAAACTGGCTCTCCTTCAAAAGAAGGCAGTGGCTCTCCATTCGACATATAAGTGTGAATAAATCTTCCTTCGCCCCTTACAGGATTGTCGTAAGTGTAAGTAAAGCGGAGTGTATTTTCTGGATTGCCGTTATCGCTCTTTAAAATTGAAATTGCGTAATCAAATTTTTTATCTTCGATTTTTAATAGAGAAGAAATCCTTGGCGTAAAGTTAGGTGAGTCGTGTTCGTATTTTCTTGAACGCAAGGATTCTTCAAAGCTTTTTCCGTTTTTTAAGCCTTCATAAATAGTGTCTGTCTGGTCGCCATTTGTTACAATCGTATAATTTTTAAACTGCCGCATCGCAGCATAGATTATGAGGCTTGGGTCTCCAGCAATCAAAGATGGGTCGAAAGCTTTTGTCCTGACAACTTCTTGTCCGTCTTCGTTTTCTACAACAAATATTCTATTGCGACTTCCTTTGCTTCTGCCCATTGTCCAATATGCGCTTACGGCGTGCTTTCCGTCTTTGCTAAGTCCTGCCACTATTCCACGGCCAGGGTAGTCATTTGCTTTTAAAATTTCGTCTAAACGAATAACTTCCATATGAACTCCTTGTTTTTGCAAGTCAAAATGCTTTATCTTCAAATTGTAAAATCATTATCCCTACAACATAAAATTTTTTCAATACAACAAAATTTTTAGTTATCTTATGCTAGCCTTCTTTATACATCTGCGTTTTTAAACGACAATGTTGAAAGTGGAGAGTCCACAAACACTCTGGAGAATTACATGTCATTAAAAGGAAGTAAAGAGAATACCAGTCAGTTAAAACAAAATGAGAAAAGTTTAGAATTTGAAAATTTATTGCCAACAAAAGACAATGCGCCAAACGACGACATAAAAATCGATTCCAAAACGAGCGAGCAAAATCGCTCCTTTAATGCAAATGAATTAAAACGACAGCAAAGCCTTACGAAAATCAATTTAAAAAACCGAAAGAACAAAATGGCATTTAAATTTGCAGTGGTTCTTTTAGTTCTGCTCATTTTTTCATTTTCTGCGCTTTCTTTTATACTCACCCATTCAATTTCAAAAGATAACATAGAAACTTACGCACAATTTACAACTTCGCTAGTTGAACAAACAGCAGACGGCATTACATATTGGCTTGAAGGATTTTTTAAAGATTTTGGAATTTTTACAAATTCGCAAGAATTTAAAAGCGGAGACTTTTATTCTGCCACAGATTATCTTCAAAAAAATAAACAGCTGATTGACCCCAATTTTGAATTTATGGGATTTGCAGATGTAAACGGCTTTATGATTGATTCCAACGGCAACAAGAGCGACATTTCTTCGCAAAAATTTTTTACAGCAATCCAGACTTCCGGAAAATCAAAATACATATCGGATCCGATGCCAGCCTTAGACGGAATAGGATACATATTTTACATAGCCATTCCAGTAACCAATGCAAACAATGCTTTTTGTGGCGTTATGGTAGGAGCACTTCCTTTAAGCAAGATTAACTATCAGGTAACGCAAAATTTTCTTACAAAAACAGGGATTACTTATGCAATCGATTCTAAGGGGAACATAATCGCTCATACAGAAGAATCAAAAATAATGAAAAACTTTTATTCTATGAGCGAAGAAGAATCTGGCTTTATAGGATATAAATCTTTAACCGAAAAAATGCTGCTAAGTCAAACTGGAAGTGCAATCGTAAAAAATACTAATAACGATACGCAAAACTATGTCTTTTATTGTCCGATAAATCACACAGAATGGTCTCTTGCAATTTCTATAACCGAAGAAGAAATAAATGCCACAGCAAAAAAAAGCGGTTTTGAAATTATCACTTTTTGTATAATCATTGCCGTTTTGCTGATGATTTTTACTTCTGTTTATATGACATTTTTAGTTCATCCGCTTACAGATTTAAAAAAATCGATAACAGAGATCGCTTCTAGAGATGCAGACCTTACAAAAAAAATTAAAGTCAGAACAAAGGACGAAGTTGGTGACGTTGTAACAGGATTTAACACTTTTACAGAAAACCTACGAGGGATAATAAGCCAAATAAAAGATTCAAAAGATGAGCTTTCGATGATTGACTCCAAAATGGTTGCCACAGCAAAAAGAACTCGCTCTTCTATAAACGACATAATTTCGAACATTCAAAATGTAAGCGAAAAAATTAAGATGCAGAGTTTGTCTGTAGAAGAAACCGCAGAAAAAGTCGATAAAATCACCTCAACAATAGAAGATCTAAATTTACTTATAGAAAATCAATCTTCTGGAGTTACACAGGCAAGTGCCGCAGTTGAACAGATGCTTGTAAATATCCTTGCAGTAACTCGCAATACCGAAAATATGGTTTCTTCCTTCCGCGAACTTGAGCAAAATACGATAACAGGAATTGAAAAACAAAACATTGTCGATGAGCAGATTCAAAAAATAAAAGACCAGAGCAAAATGCTGATGGAAGCAAACAAAGTCATTTCAAAAATCGCGAACGAAACTAATCTCCTTGCAATGAATGCTTCAATAGAGGCAGCACATGCTGGTTCTGTCGGTAGCGGCTTTTCTGTTGTTGCAGATGAAATTCATAACCTTTCAGAAAATTCCAGCAAACAGTCACGGCGCATACGCGATGAACTTAAAATGATTCAAGAATCTATTGAAAGCGTTGTAGCAACTTCTTCACAAGCAAAAGAATCTTTCCATGCGGTAACTACAAAAATTCAACAGACAGACCAGATTGTTCTGCAAATAAAAAGCGCAATGGAAGAAAGCGAAATTGGAAGTCGCCAAATAACTGAAGCCCTAAAGATGATGAATATTTCGACTTTTGATGTACGAAATGCATCCAGCGATATGTCCGACGAAAATGCAGGAATCTTAAATCAAGTAAAACAGTTGCAAGAGGCGACAGAACATATAAAAGCGAGTGTAAACAGCATGACCGATTCTGCAAACCAGATAAATGACAATGGGCAAACACTGTCTGCTATTTCAGAAAAAATGGAGAAATCAATTTATCAAATAGCCTCGCAGATTGATTTATTTAACGTTTAAACTATAATTGGCTGCATGACTTGTGAAATTTCAATCACCCTCACTCCAGATGAAGAAAATGATGACGCAAAAATAAATGCGGAAATAAAAAAAGCGCTGGTTCAGCAAAAAGTTGAAACCTCTGGGCAAAAAATTACGCCTGTATTCATAAAAAAATCGATTGATGCTCGCCGCTCGCAAATAAAACTTTTAATGCGATACAAAGTTTACATTGGAGAAGAACCCGAAGACGATTTCTCTCCATCTTTAAATTGGAAACACGCAGAAAGCAAACACAAAGTTATAATCGTAGGATCTGGGCCTGCGGGACTTTACGCGGCTTTTCGTCTTTTTGAAGAAGGAATTAAACCTATAATCATTGAGCGCGGAAATCCTACAAAACTTCGAGCAAAAAATATCAAAGAACTTGAAACAGAAGGTTTTTTAGACGAAGATTCAAATTTTTGTTTTGGGTCAGGTGGAGCAGGAACTTTTTCCGATGGAAAATTGTATACGCGCTCAAACAAACGTGGCGACATCTATAAAATCTACAAAATCTTTGTTGAATTTGGCGCACCCCCAAATATTTTAACAGATGCTCATCCTCACATCGGAACGGATAAATTGCCAGAAATCATCGACGCAATGGAAAAAAAGATTGTAGAACTAGGTGGCGAAATCCATTTTAATACTCTGTGCACAGATCTAATTACAGAAAAAAAATATTCTTTAAAAGCGGTAGGTGTAAAAACAAAAAATTTGGAAACGGGCAAAGAAGGAGAGATTTTTGCAGATGCAATAATCCTTGCAACCGGACACTCTGCTGAAGACATATATAAAATGCTTGCAAAAATAGAACCTTCGGCTTTAGAAGCAAAAACTTTTGCCGTAGGAGTAAGAGTTGAGCATCCGCGTAACATAATAGACGACATTCAATTTCATGGACAACAAATGCCACAGGCCGCAGAATACAGGCTTACCGCACAAATTGAAGGCCGCGGAGTTTACAGTTTTTGTATGTGCCCAGGAGGATATGTCGTTCCCTGCGCAACAAAAAAAGATCAGATTGTGGTAAACGGAATGAGTTCTTCTGGCAGAAATAGCAAGTGGTCAAATGCTGCAATAGTTACAGAACGCAGACCAGAAGACATACCGCAAAGTTTTGTTGACGAAGCAACAGCCAACGGCTGCCCTGCACTTGCCGGTTTGTACTGGAGAACTTGGCTTGAAAATTTGACCTTTAAAAACGGAAACGGACAATTTGCACCCGCACAGCGCTTAACGGATTTTTTAAACGAGACAGATTCTAAAACTTTGCCAGAAACAAGTTATAGACCAGGAGTTGTATCTAGCCGTTTGGATAAATGGCTACCAAAGGACATAAAAAATCGATTGCAAGAAGCGTTTAGGGAATTTAATCAAAGTATGAAGGGCTTTATCTGCGACGAAGCGCTTTTAATTGCAAGCGAAACCAGAACAAGCACTCCTGTAAGAATTTTACGAGACAAGCAAACTTTAGAATGCACAAAAATAAAATCCCTGTATCCGTGCGGAGAAGGCAGCGGATATTCAGGTGGAATAGGAAGTTCTGCGATGGACGGCGAAAAAGTTGCAAGTGCTGTAATCAATTCTCTAAAAAAATAATTGACATTCATCTTTTTTCTGCAATACTTAATCCATAAAAATCTGCGACAAAATTTTATTTTTGAAGAGAGGAAAAGATGAAGCACTGCATTCTTGTAAAATTCATTCCAGAAATATCTAAAAAACTCGAAAATTCATTTATAGAACAGATTCAAGACATATTTAACGGAACTACTGATATAGACGGCGTTCACTATGTAAAGATTTTTAAGCGATGTATAAACCGCGACAACCGTGCAGATATTATGATAGAAATCGATATGGATAAAAATTCTTTAGAAGAATTTGACCAAAGCGACGCTCACCTTATATGGAAGCGCGAATACAGCAGATTCATTGTAGAAAAGACAATTTTTGATTTTGAAGAAGGCAAACCTTTCCCTAAGTTTTAGAAAAAGCAAATATTTTGCCTGCAAAACACAAGGCTTATAGCACAGATTTTAAAAACTGTCGAAGGCGTTCAGATTTTGGATTGTTAAAAATTTCTTCTGGAGTTCCAACCTCCGCAACTTTTCCGTCTTCCATAAAAACAACCCTGTCTGCAACTTCACGAGCAAACCCCATTTCATGCGTTACAACAATCATAGTCATTCCATCTTCTGCAAGTTTTTTCATTACAGAAAGGACTTCGCCTACAAGTTCGGGATCCAACGCACTAGTTGGTTCATCAAAAAGCATCATTTTAGGTTCCATAGCAAGAGCTCTGGCAATGGCAACTCTCTGTTGTTGACCACCAGAAAGTCTACTAGGGTATTCCTCCGCTTTAGACTCAAGCCCAACCATTGCAAGAAGTTTTAAGGCTTTTTGTCTTGCTGCCTCTTTATCGGTTTTTGCAACGTGAATAGGCGCAAGCATCACATTTTCCAAAACGGTCTTATGCGGAAAAAGATTAAACCTCTGAAAAACCATTCCCATTTCGAGCAAAACCTTACTTCGTTCTTTTTTGTGCATTTTGAACTTACAAACGCCGTTTTCAAATTCATCTAAAAGCTGGTCGCCAACAAAAAGTTTGCCGTTATCAATGTGTTCAAGATGATTTAGAGTGCGAAGATATGTAGATTTTCCGGCACCAGATGGGCCTATGATGCAAACAACTTCTTTTGGAGCAATTTCAAGACTTACGTTTTTTAGAACTTCTAAACTTCCAAAATTTGTGCATATATTTTCAGTTTTTATCATGCTCATTTTTATGTCCTTTTATCAAAAAGTTTATTCAATTCTTATTATTCGTAAGTGCTGAATTTTTTCTCAGTTTTGTTGAAGACTACAGAGAAAACTGCGGTTATTATGAGATACAAAATCATAGCAGGAAGATAAACAAGCTCGTTTCCAGAACTTGAAGCGATACTTCGCGTTATCTTTGTTATATCTTCCAAAGCAATCAAAGAAACCAAAGATGCGTCTTTTAAAACCATTATAAATTCGTTCCCAATAGAAGGAATAAGCCGCCTTATTGATTGAGGGACTATGACAAGTGCCATTGTCTGAAAATAATTAAATCCCAAAACTTTGCTCGCTTCGTATTGACCTTTGTCAATTGACTGGATTGCAGCGCGAATGTATTCTGCCATGTAGGCTGCACTGTTTAAAGCAAAAGCGATAAAAGCCGCAAGGAATTTATTCCTTAAGGTAAGGGCTGGAAAAAGTTTTGGAAGTCCAAAATATAAAAAATAAAGTTGCATTAAAAGCGGAGTTCCACGAAAGAAAAAAATGTAAGCACTGCAAAACTTATTCAAAATTTTCTTTTTGGAAATTTTTCCCAAAGCCAAGAGCAAGCCACAAACTGTTCCAGCAGAAACCGCTGCCAAAGTTAGCAAAATAGTAATTTTAGCACCGTTCAAAAGTGCAGGAATCCAACCTATAATTTTAGTAAAGGCAGCGTCCATCAAAAAATCTCCAATTATATCTAAAACAATTTTAAAAACACAAAAATGATTTTAAAAGTGCCTTTTCTATTCTAATCCACCACAAAATATGGCAGATTAGAAATATAAGTTAAAAAAGTTACCAAAAACCAAAAACGCAAATCTTTATAATCGAAATTGATTTATTTTACTGCGATAAGATCCGCTCCAAAAATTTTCTTAGAAAGTTCAGAAAGAGTACCGTCAGCTGCAAGTTCTTTTAAAGCCTGATTTACTTTATCAACAAGAACTTTATTTCCTTTTTTTACTGCAACTCCAAAAAAGTCGTCAGCTTCCCCAACCCAAACACATTTAAATTTTGAATCTGGACCAAGATATGCAGCACTTACAAGGGCGTCAGAAATAACAACATCGCATCTGCCAAAAGCCAACTCATCGTATGCATTTAAAACTTTATCAAATTCGCAAGGTTCAAATTTTAAGCCTTTTGCTGCGAGTTTTTCCATAAAAAAGTCAGAAGTTGTTTCTGCCTGATAAGCAACTTTTAAGCCAGTTAAATCTTCTGGTTTTGAAACCGCCAATTTAGAATCTTTCTTTAAAATCAATGCTTGACCGTTTCCAACATAGGGCACAGAAAAATCCATAGAATTCTTGCGCTCGTCTGTTATAGTTGCCCCTGCGATTACAGCATCGTATTTATTGGTCTCTAGCCCCGCAAAAATTCCATCCCAAGCAGTGTCTATAACTTCCGCTTCTAAGCCCATTTTCTTAGCTAAAAGTTTTGAAAGTTCAACATCAAAGCCCATCGGAGTTTTTCCGTCTACATCGTAATATTCAAGAGGCGGGTAACCAATTTCCATACCAACCTTAAATAAACCCTTTTCAATCGTAAATTCGCCTTTTTCTGCCTTTTTAGAACAGCCAATAGTGCAAAGTGCAATCAAAGCCGCTCCTGCAAAAACTAAAACTTTTTTCATAATCCAATCCTCCTATGGAAAAACGAAAAAGGGAGCCGAAAAAAAATACCAGCATCCCCCCGTGAGAGTCAATTTTAATTTATATGCATAAAATGGTCAATAAAATTGCATATTTATACATTTTTTATTTTATTATGGAGCGCAAGGCTGTTCTCGACCTGCTCTTGCTCGCAGGAGCTCGCAACGATCAGGGCTAGGTTTTATTTTTATAACCTAAATTTTATTCTCGAAAGCAAATTTGCATTGGCTTAGGGATTGTAGCGGCGGCAAAGCCGTTGGCGCTTTGCGCCAATGGAGCGTTAGCGCAACCGCGAAAAGCCCGACCCGCTTTAGCGGGTAAGCCCCATTTCTATTTTAATATCGTTTCCCCGCACAAAAATTTTAGAGTCCGCACCAATCACCAGCGGAAAAACCGGATCTATATGTCCAAAGTCCGCATCTAAAACCAAAGGAACTTTTAAATCGCAAAGTGCGCCAGTTACCGCGTTATATTGATTTAAGCCAAAGATTTCCGCGTCAAAAGCCGCATACGGACGCCCAAAGATAAATCCCGCCGCATTTTTAAACCAACCGCTTTCTTTTAAATGCCACAACGCTCTTCTTATATCCATTGGATTTAAATCGCAACTTTCAAGCGCCCATATTATTTTTTTATGCTTTGTAACGAAGTTTTTTACACCGTCAAATCGAGTTCCGCTCAAGCCAACGATGCAGTCGAGGCAGCCGCCCAAAATTGTTCCGCTCATGAGCAAATCTCTATCGTTTTGGAGTGCTTGTAAAATTTTTGACTCGGCATCGCTTGGAACAAAAGTTTTGAGCGTTTTTTGCTCTGTTAAAATGTATGGCGAAAGTGGGTCTTGTATTTGGGCATTGGGATTTTGAAATTTCTCAAAACCAAAAACCGTATTTTTTTTGCCTTCTAAAATTTCAAAAGTGTCTTGCTCGCTTTTTTCCCAAGGTTTTCCAAATCCTGTTGCATTTTGTGCGTATATTGCACAAGTTTCGCAAAGGGTTACCAAAGGAAAAATAAAATTTGTATTGTCGCTATAGCCTACGAACCATTTGGGCTCGGCTTGTTTTAATGCGTAAAAATCTATGAGGCTCACAGTTTCGCACATCAATTCGCCGCCACCGCAACTGATTATCGCTTTTATTTTTGGGTCAAGATAGAAATCTGTTAATTCCTGTGCGGCTGTTTTTGGATTTGTAGAAATTCCAACACCATCAGAAAGGTAGCAGGTTTTCCCGACAATAACTTCATAACCACGCTCTTTGAAAATTTTTATAGCCTCGTTAAAACGTGTTATATAGGGTTCGATTGTTGCACCAAAACTTGGAGCAGTTATTGCGATTGTATCGCCTGGCTTTATGAATTTTGGAATTTTCATCTTATTCTTTTTTCAAAATTTTATTTACTTAGATTGACTATAAGTTTTACACAGTCATCAATTGAAATTTTAGATGTATTAAGACAAACATCATAATAACGACTGTCGCCAAATTCTGTATTTGTATAATAGGAACAATATTTGTGACGCATTTTATCTACCTTTTCTAATTCCTGCATTATTTTTGATTCTGCAACATCTTGCATTTTTTCTGCTTTAAGGCGATTTACCCTCCAATATACATCTGCATGAACAAAAATATGAAGAGCAGAGTCAAATTGGCTTAAAATTCTGTTAGCATTGCGTCCGACTATTACGCATTTTCCATGTTCTGCAATCTTTCGGATAACAGACTTTTGCGCTTCGAAAATCTGTTCGTTTACTGGAGTACTGTAAAAATCAAAAAGAGTTTGCGTAAAAGTGGAAAGAAAAGGTGCTTTTTCATCATTTTTAAGAACCTTTGCTATATCCATATTTATTTCGCTCGCAGCTTTTAGGATTATCCCTTTATCGTAGTATTCAAACCCGAGAATTTGAGCAACTCTTTTGCCGATTTCGCCACCGCCAGCGCCAAATTCGCGACTTATAGTTATTATCTTGTTCATAAGATTCTCCTGTACAAAAATTGCAACACAACTTTTTATGGAAAAGAGCAAAGCAATTTTGTGTTCTTCTTCATACTTTTATAAAAAGCGACACGAGTGACTTTTATAAAACTTTTTCCAAAAAACTCTTTGTACGTTCTTCTTTTGGATTTTTTAAAACCTGCTCTGCCGTTCCCTGCTCTACTATGTAACCACCGTCCATAAATAAAACCCTGTCGGCAACCTCGCGGGCGAACCCCATTTCATGAGTTACGACAATCATTGTCATTCCTCCATTTGCCAATTCTTTCATTACAGCAAGAACTTCCCCAACCATCTCTGGATCAAGAGCACTGGTCGGTTCATCAAAAAGCAAAACAGAAGGATTCATAGCAAGAGAACGTGCGATTGCAACTCTTTGTTTTTGTCCGCCAGAAAGTTGTTGAGGATGTGCATCTGCTTTTGTCTCAAGTCCAACTCTCTGTAAAAGTTTCATTCCATTGATTTTGGCTTCTTGCTTTGTCATTTTTTTTAATTCAACAGGAGCAAGCATAAGATTCTGGATTACAGTCTTGTTTGCAAAAAGATTGAAATGCTGAAAAACCATTCCAATATTTTCTCGAACTTTATTTAGGTTTATCTTTTTATCTGTTATGTCTTTGCCATCTACAATTATCTTTCCAGAAGTTGGTACTTCCAAATGATTTAAGCAACGCAAAAAAGTTGATTTTCCTGAACCACTGGGACCTATTATGCATACAACCTCGCCTTCGGTTATATCCAAAGAAATATCTTTTAAAACTTCTAGGTTCCCAAAAGTTTTACGCAAATTTTCAACATGAATTTTAATCTTATCGCTCGGCATTTCTTTTTAATCTCCTCTCTAAAGCTTTTGCAACTTTGCTCAAGGTTATTATGACAATCATATACATAACGCCAACAATTGCCCAAGTTTCCAAAGATTTAAAAGTGTTGCCGCTTATCGTTTTACCCATATTGGTAAGTTCGGGATATCCAATTACAGAAAGAATTGATGTATCTTTTAAGGTTATTATAAATTGATTTATTATTGAAGGAATCATCACTTTAAATGCCTGCGGTAATATGATTTTTCGCATCGTGCTAGAGTAAGAAAGCCCCAGACTTCGCCCTGCTTCCATTTGGCCAACATCAATTGATTCAATTCCTGCCCTAAAAATTTCTGCCATGTAAGCGCCGCAATTCATCGCCAAAGCGATTGTTCCGGCCTGCAAAGCTGGAAGTCTAAAATTATTTATACCTGCAAACCTAAACGCCTGTGGAACTCCAAAATAAATAAAATAAGCTAAAACTATTAAAGGAACTCCTCTAACAGCATCCACATAGACGGTACCCAAAGCATTAAGAAAACGATTATTGCTAACATTGCAAAGAGCAAAAATAAGCCCGATAACCATAGCAAAAACGAGCGCCCACAAACACAAGATAAGGGTGTATCCGAGTGAACGTAAAAGCATAAATGAATATACCTGAATAATAGACAGCATTCACCACTCCAAAAAAAAAATTCCAATAGGATTATAAACAAGAATTTTTCATTCCTCAATGTGCTTTTTAGAAAAACGATTGATATAAAAGTAGATTATATTGTGATTTCGCCTTACATTTTTGTGATTTTATCATGGCAAAAAAAATCCCACGGCGCATAAACCGTGGGAAACAAGTTAGTTAGAATACAAGGATAATTTTATTTTAAATATTTATCTAAAATTTCTTGATATTTGCCGTTTGCCTTTATGTTTTTAAGACCTGCGTTAAAAAGGTCAATCAATTCTTTGTTTACAGGATTCATAATTGCAAATCCGTAAGGAGCGCCTGCACTTTCCATTCCTGCTGGAATCTTTAATGCGAGATTTCCAGTTTTTATGTTGTCTGCCATTATAGGAGTGTCTTCGACGCAAGCAACGCTGTTGCCCAAAAGTACATCCTGATACATTGTTGGTGAATCCTCAAAAACGCTAACTTTAAATCCGTATTTGTCTTTTATGGAATTTGCAAAATCTGCTCCAGCAGTTCCATTTTTTACAGCAACATTTTTTCCTGCAAGGTCTTCAAATTTTGAAATTGAGCTGTCTTTTGCAACTACAAAAGTTTGGGTTGCATCATAATATCCGTCAGAAAAAATCCAACCGCTATCAATTCGCTCCTGTTTTATTGTAGCACCAGCAATTAAAGCATCTGCTTGACCAACCTGCACCGCTGCAACGCCAGCGTCCCATCCCAAAGAGTGAAGTTCATAAGAAAAACCTTGATCTTCAGAAATCGCTTTTAAAAGGTCAACATCGATTCCCACAAATTCATTTTTTGCATTTGTGTATTCAAATGGTCTAAAAACGGTGTCTGTAGCGACAATCCAAACTTTCCCACCTTCCACCTTTTTCGATTCTTTTTTGTTGCAACCCACAAAAAGTCCTGCCGCAACAAATGCAAAGAGTGCAACTGTAAAAATTTTCTTCATAAATTTTTCCTCCATTTTTAGAAAAACTGTATCGCACACGAGTATAGATTATAATATTTCGTTTTTCAATCTATTAACGCGATATACAAATACAAATGAATTGAGCATTTACAAATTAACTAGCAAAAAACTTTCCTTTGTAAGCTCACAGAGTTTTGTAAAATCTGTAACCGCGGTTAAGAGGATTGTAAGCCAATATTTTTTGTTCATGTGGTAGGCTGGAAAAATCGATTTATTATCTACTAAACTTGCAATTTTTTCTGGCTGAGCTTTTATGTTTACGACCCAAGCGCGCTCATCGCTTTTTATTCCAAGACTCGAAAATTTTATGTTCATTACGAGGGCAAACCACTTTTTATTTTGACAGCGATAAACCGAATAGTCTGGAGTATCTGTCCAAGGAAAATCTGGCTCTGTGCGAAAAAAAAATTTTAAGAATTCCTCATATTTTTGTTTTATGTCCACAGTTAAAAAACATTTTTCTTTTATTTCGTTTATCAAATCTAAAATTTCTGTTCGAATTTTATTTACAAAACTTCCATTTGCACTTACAACGTCAAAAAGTGCATATCGTTCATCTGTTGAACTTTCATACACTTCTGCGGATAAATTTTCTTTTGTAAGCGTGATAAGCGAATAGAACTCGCCATCGGCAATTAGCTTTTTAAAAGTGAAAGTTTCGTCAGCTTGAACAAAACCGTATTCCAAAAGTTTTTGATTTTGTGGAATTGCGGTTTTTAACACATAACTGTAATCCATAATTTACAATTTTATTATATCGATATTTGAAAAATTTGGATAATTGAAAGTAAAAAATGAATTATAATCTTTAGAAAAAGGAAGGAAAGAAAATGAAAGCAGCGGTTATCTATTATTCAAAATCTGGAAAAACAAAAAAAATTGCAGAAAAAATCGCGCAGGGAAAAGGTGCAGATTTATTTTTTATTGAACCTGAAAATCCATACGGAACTTACATCTCGTCTGTCATACGTGCAGGAAAGGAACTAAAATCAAAACAAGCGGTAGGAACGAAGACCAAAATATTTGATTTTTCCAAATACGAAGTTATTTTTATCGGTTTTCCGATTTGGCATGGAACACTGCCATTTTTCTTTCAAGAATACATAAAAAAATGTGCAATAGACGGCAAGCGCATAATTCCTTTTGCAACAGCAACAGCCAGCGGAAAAGAGTCTGCTCTTTTGACTTTACAAAATATTCTTCCAAACTCAAAAATTACCGAATACTTTTATACGAGCGCCATAAAAAAAGCTGATGTGGATAAATGGCTGTCTGAATTAAATTTGTAGAATGATAGAGATGAATTGAAGATAAAACGAGTTCTATATCTGATTCCAAAATTTGCGGTTCTAAAATCGATAGATTGCTTCCGTGATATAACTTCATTTCTCCCCTTATTCTTCTATCTGAGGAACTTCAACTTTGTGTATGTGCCAAATATCGCGAACATAATCTTCTATCGTTCTGTCGGAAGAAAATTTTCCTGAATGCGCAATGTTGTGCAAGGTCTTTTTAGCCCAATTTTTTTTGTCCAGATACGCTTTTGCAACTTTTTCCTGAGCCTTTACATACAGTTCAAAATCTGCAAGCACATAATAAGGGTCTGGTCGCTGACCTTCTACGCCGTAAATCAAAGAGTCGTGTATTTCTTTAAAAAGCTGATGGGTTGGGTCGTAAGTTCCGTCTATAAGCTGATTTACAACTTTTGCAAGCGCTGGATTTCGCTCGAGATATGTTTGTGGATTGTATGAATGCTCGCTTTCCATCTTAAAGATATCTTCGGAAGTAAGTCCAAATGGGAATCCGTTTTCTTTGCCTGCTTCTTCAAATATTTCGATATTTGCGCCATCCATTGTTCCAAGGGTTAACGCTCCGTTTACCATGAACTTCATATTTGAAGTTCCAGACGCTTCTTTTCCTGCGGTAGAAATTTGCTCTGAAACATCTGCTGCCGGGAAAATCTTTTCTGCAACGCTAACCCTGTAATTTTCCACAAAGACAACGCGCAATTTTCCGCCTACGCGCCTGTCGTTGTTTACTCGCTCCGCAACTGTGTTTATCAACTTGATTATGATTTTAGCACGCCTGTAACCAGAAGCAGATTTTGCACCAAAGATGAATGTTCTGTTTGGAATGTCAAAAGTTGGATTTTGCGTTATACGATTGTACAGATACATTATATGGAAAATATTCAAAAGCTGTCTTTTATATTCGTGCAAGCGTTTAACCTGAACGTCAAAAATGCTGTCCGGGTCAAGAAAATCGTTTTGAGTATGCTTTAAATAATCGACTAAAACTTCCTTATTGTGCTGTTTTATCTCAATCAATTCGCGCAAACTTTCATCGTCATCGCAAAATTTTTCAAGCTCAATCAGTTTTGTCAAATCTTTTTCCCAACCGTGCCCAATCCTCTTCGTTATGAATTTTGAAAGTTCAGGGTTTGAATCGCAAAGCCATCTTCGCTGAGTTATTCCGTTGGTTTTGTTGTTGAACTTTTGAGGATACAGCTCGTACCAATCTTTTAATTCTTTTTCTTTTAAAAGTTGAGTGTGAAGACTTGCAACTCCGTTTACGCTAAAACAAGAATGAATTGCAAGCCATGCCATGTAAATTTTTCCATCGTGGATTATGGACATGTGATTTTGCTTTTTGTAATCTTCTGGATATCTTGAGCGCAATTCAATCAAAAAGCGGCGATTTATTTCTTCTACAATCTGATAAATTCTTGGCAGCAAATTTTGGAATATGCTTATATCCCACTTTTCAAGAGCTTCTGCAAGAATCGTGTGATTTGTGTAAGCAAAGGTTTTTGAAACTATGTTCCAAGCTTCGTCCCAACCAATGCTGTATTCATCCATTAAGATTCGCATGAGTTCTGGGATTGCAACAACCGGATGAGTATCGTTTAGTTGAATTGCATGCAAATCTGGAAACTTAGAAAAGTCGGTGCCGTAATTTATAACATAGTGATGAACTAAATCCTGTAAAGATGCCGAACAGAAAAAGTATTGCTGTTTAAGGCGAAGTGTCTTTCCCTGAGGTCCGTTGTCATTTGGATAGAGAACACGAGTTATGTTTTCTGCATTATTCTGATTAAAAACCGCTTCGTTGTAGCGCATCTCATTAAAAAGCTGAAGGTCAAAACCGTTGGGACTTGAAGCCTGCCAAAGTCTGAGCGTGTTGACTGTGTTTGTCTGGAAGCCAACTACTGGCATATCGTAAGGAGTTGCTATAACTTCTTCTGCATTTTCTATATAGAATCTGTCCTGCCCATCTGGAGTTTTGCCGTATTTTATTTCTCCACCAAATTTTACACGAACTTCCAAATCTGATCTTTTTACTTCCCATGGGTCGCGATGTTTTAACCAGTTATCTGGATATTCTACCTGATAGCCCTTTTCTATGCGCTGCTCAAACATTCCATATTCGTAGCGAATTCCATAACCGTGTCCTGGATAGTCGAGGGTTGCAAGAGAATCCAAAAAACACGCTGCAAGTCGCCCCAAACCACCGTTACCCAGCCCTGCATCGGGTTCTTCGTCTTCAATTACGTCATAATTTATGTCCATATCTTTTAAGACTTTTTTTACTTCGTCTTTTATGCCCAAATTCAAAAGGTTGTTGCTCAATGCTCTTCCCATCAAAAATTCAGCAGAAAGATAATAAACCTGCTTTACTGGCTTTTTTTCGTATTGACGGCGAGTTGCCATCCATGCAGGAATTATGAGTTCTTGAACAGACGCGCTCACCGCATCAAAAAGGTTGTGATTTGTCGCCTGAGAAATATCTTTTCCGTATTGACGGCGAAGGCGGGCTGCCAAGTTTTTTCTGAATAATTCTGCATCAAATCTCATAAATTTCTCCAATAATAATTTTTAAGTACGTTTATAAAAATTCCCTTTGATTTTATCACGCAAATTTTATTTACTTACCAATACAACAACACTGTTGGATAGAATAACATATTTTTCCTGATTTAGAATTTCTTCCTCGCTACCTGCACTCACTATGCAACCTTTTCCTTCGATTGAAGTGTCCAAAACTCTAAACCATTTTCGGCCAACAGTTGCCAGAGGAAGCCTTACAGTTATATCGTGAATATTCGTGTTAAAAGCAACATAAAAATCACAATCCTCTTCCAGTTTACCGTTACCTGCTCCTCCGCCCAGCCTAAACGCCAAAAACTTATTCATTTTTGACCAATCTGGAGTAAGCCCGTCGTAATTAAACCAAGTTATATCGGCAGGGCTTATGTCGCTTGCAGACTTTTGACCTTCAAAAAAATCTGTTCGAGTAAAAACTCTATGTCTCATTCTAAGGCTTATAAGCGCTTTTACAAAAGAAAAAAGTTCTGCATTTTTTATCCTGTTATTCCAGTTAAAATAAGCGCTTTCGCTGTCGTGGCAGTAAAGGTTGTTGTTTCCGCCTTGACTTCTGCGCACTTCATCGCCCATTAAAAACATTGGAACGCCTTGACTTAAAAGCAGAGCGACAAAAAAGTTTTTTATCTGAATAAGCCTTGTGCTTTCTATTTTTGGATTAGAAGTTTCGCCTTCAAAACCGTTGTTAAAACTAAAATTTGAATTTGTTCCGTCGCGGTTTTCTTCTCCGTTTTGCTCGTTGTGTTTATAGTTGAACGAAACAAGGTCGTTCATCGTAAAACCGTCGTGACTGCAAACGTAATTTATTGAATGAATCGGCTTTCTGTGGCTCGGCTGGTACAAATCGCTGGAACCAGAAATTCTAGTTGCTGCCTGTGTCGAAAAATTTTCATCACCTCGTATAAACTGTCTTATCGAATCCCTGAATTTATCGTTCCATTCGCACCATCTGCCACCAGGAAACGAACCCACTTGATACGCTCCAGCGGCATCCCACGATTCTGCAATAATTTTTATATCGCGCAACACGGGGTCTTCGCTGATCCTGCGCGGCAAAGGGGCTTCTGAAGTTAAAAAACCTTTTTCGTCGCGGCTCATAACACTTGCAAGGTCAAATCTAAAGCCATCAATATGCATTTCTCGCACCCAATAGCGCAAGCAGTCGATTATATAATCTTGAACAACAGGATGATTACAATTTAAACTATTTCCGCAACCAGAAAAATTCAAGTAATAATTTTTGTGATTTGCAACAAGTTGATAATAAATTGAATTATCAAAACCTCGAAAATTTAGCGAAACTCCATTTTCGTTGCCTTCCGCAGTGTGATTAAAAACCACATCCAAAATCACTTCGATTCCTGCTTTGTGAAACGCTTTTACCATATCTTTAAATTCGTTTACGCACTGCCCATTTTTTTTATTTGATGAATACGAAGCCTTTGGTGCAAAAAAACAAACTGTGCTGTATCCCCAATAGTTGACAAGTCGTTTACCATTTTGAGGATTTACATTTGTGTTTTCGTATTCATCAAATTCTTGAATTGGCATAAGTTCTACTGCGGTTATTCCCAACTCTTTTAGATAAGGAATTTTTTCGATTACTCCGCGGTAAGTTCCAGGATGGCGAGTATTTGAAGTTTTAGACGCTGTAAAGCCTTTTAAATGAAGTTCATAAATTATAGTTTGGTTTAAAGGATGCGATAGAGGTTTGTCGCCGTTCCATTCATAAGAAGAGTGGTCTACAACCACACATTTTGGCATTTTTTCTAGGGGGCAAGGTGAACAAGGAGTTTCGTTTTTAAAAAGCGAACCTTCTGTTAAAGCATAAGCCTTTGGGTCGTATAGATAACGTTTTGAATCAAATCGATGCCCTTGACTTGGTTCAAATGGACCAAAAACTCTGTATAGATAAAGTGCGCCAGGTTTTAAGCCTGCAACAAAAACGTGCCACAAATCTCCAGTTCTGTTTATTTTTGAATCCAGTAGTATGGTTTTATAGGGTTTTGAATCGTCACTCTTCTTAAAAAGATTTAATTCTATAGCAGTAGCATTGCGACTAAATACACAAAAATTAACTCCTCCGTCGGCATAAACTGCACCCTTATTCCATGGATGTCCTGGAAGAATTCTAATCTGTTCCATAATTGGCACATTTTACCACAAGAAATTATTTTTTGGCGAGTAAAAACAGAGCACAAAATTCAACGCCTTGCATAAATCTTACGCTGGGCAGTAGCAGCGCGCAAGCGTCCACCGCAGGCAGCACGCTTGAGTGGTGCCGAGGAGGATGAGCGCCTAGCGAACTGCGAATGACCAGACGAGAACACAAGTTGTCGTCTAAAATAAAAAAAATCACTATAATAAAATTCATGGAAGATTCTATTTCTAACAAAAATCAAAGCGATGTTGGCGAAAAAACCGCCCTCGTAACGATAATCGGCCGACCGTCTGCCGGCAAATCCACTTTTTTAAACACTGCCTCTGGCGAAATGATTAGCATTGTAAGTGCAATTCCGCAGACAACTCGCAACGCAATCAAAGGAATTGTAAATACTTCGCTCGGTCAACTCGTTTTTGTTGATACACCAGGCTACCACCAGTCAGACAAAAAAATGAACTTAAAAATGCGAAACATCGTTGCAGATGGACTTTCTAATGCGGATGCAATTTTATACATGATTGATTCGACGCGTGCCTGTGGCGAAGAAGAAAAATTGATAACTTCTTTATTAAAAGGGCACGAAAACAAGATTGTCGTTGCTATAAATAAGATAGATGAAAAAAATTCTTTGCCAAAAAAGTCAGCAGATTTTGTTAAAGCGGAACTTCCAGATTTGCTAGAACAAAATATCTTTGAAACTTCTGCAAAAGAAGACAAAGGCATTAACGAAGTTTTAAAAGCTTTATATGCACTTGCACCTGTTGCTCCACACCTTTACCCAGAAGAATATTATACAGACCAGGAAGTTGACTTTAGGATTGCAGAAGTTATTAGACAAGAAGCTATAAACAGACTTGAGCAGGAAATTCCACATTGCCTGTATGTGCAGATTGCAGATATGGAAATGCGCTCACCTAACAAAATGTGGTGCCGCGCTTTTTTGTGCGTAGAAAAAGAAAGCCAAAAAGGAATTGTAATTGGTAAAGGCGCAAACATGATTAAGGCAATACGTTTGGAGTCTATTAAGCAGTTGAATAAACTTTTTGACTACAGGATTGACCTTGATTTACAGGTTAAAGTTGTAAAGAATTGGCGTCAAAATGATATTGTTTTAAATAAGCTGCTTAAATAAATCAAACTGGGCTTCGCCCTGATAGCGCAACATGCTCAAGCCGTTGCACACTTTACAGCCAAAGGATGCTGCCCTTGCCATAACAGGCGTAATTTCTGGCGAATAAACTATATCGTAGACGAATTCTTTGCCACTAAAATCGTAGAACCAGATTGCATCGTTTTCTATGTTAGAAGGCTCTGTGGAAGCCATTCCCTTAGATGTTGTCTGCACTATTATCTGCGAATATTTTTTTAGTTTTTCAAGGTTTTCCGGTCCTAAAGTTGCAAATTCAAATCCGTATTTTTCTGCTACAATCCTCGCCTTTGAAAGTGTTCTGTTAAAAACGCAAGCTTTTGCACCACACTCTTTTACGACATAGGCAATCGCACGGCTTGCACCGCCAGCACCGATTATTGCAACGCGCTTACCTTTAAGATTTTTTAAGCCTGTAAATTCGAGCAAAGCTTTTTTAAATCCCAAAGCATCTGTATTGTAGCCTTTCCAAAAATCTCCATCGCGCACAACTGTATTGCAAGCACCAATATCCTGTGCTTTTTTATCTGTGGACTTTAAAAAAGGAATTACGGTTTCTTTATGAGGAATCGTTACAGAAAATCCTTTTATATCCAAAACTTCTGCAAAGTTCATCGCATTTTCTATGCTTTCTGATTTAAAGGGGATATAAACCGCATCCAAATTATTTTTCTTAAACAAAGCGTTGTGCATTTCTGGACTTGAAGTTACCGTAAGCGGATAACCTGTTATGCCAAAGAGTTTTGTATTTTTGTTTATATTTCTAAATCTATAAACGTTATTCAAAGTAATGGGATCTATATGTCCAATTGCAAGAAGGTTTCCAAGCAATTCTGAAGGACTTGTATATGTTAGATATGAATGCAGTTTTTCAGAAAGTATTCTGGTGGGAAGTCCCAAATGACCCATAGCACAAAAAATCTGTTCGCTACCGCTCCAACTTTCTGCAACTTCAAAAACCTTTGTAATATCTTTTAGAGTGTGTGGCATAAAGGCGATTTTTGGAATTTCGTAATTGTTCTGTCTTAAAGTTTCAAATTTTTTTACGATGTCTTCGACAGGTGAACTCATATTGTGGTAGGAGCGGATTATTTTTATTCCAAATGCTTGGGCTGCATCTTCCAAACTGGGAACATGGTAGTCTTCTTCAAAATCCACATAAGCGAAATTCTTTTTTGGATTTTCGTCTGCAAACGCAAGAGCGCGTGCAAAAAGCATAGTCCTGCTTGACTCGCCTTCCTCATAAAGACCACCGTCAATTTTTTGCCTTATCGTTAAAATCGCAGGAACGTCAATCATCGAAGGAAAATCCCTTATCTGCAAGCGTTCATCAGTTTCAAGAAAATCCACTCTGAGTTCTACTAAGTCTATAAAATCCTTGTAGCTTTCCACAATTTTTACGTTTTCTGCCAAAGTTTTTGCAGTCAAACAAAGACAAACCAAAGGTCGTGCCATATTATTCCCTCAAAATTATTTCTATATTTTATTTAGAAACGCTGATTCTCTTGACTTCCCTTCCTGCAATGCGAAGAATCAATTCGCTGTCTTCAGCTACCGCATAAGGAATCGTAAAATCGCCCCCAGTATGCTGTAAAGTTACAAGCGGGAATCTTTGCCCTGTTTTTTCCACACATTCAACAGTCATAGAAACAGGATATGGAAATTTTGCAACTTTCGCCTCAAAAATTCCGTAGATTTTACCATCATCGCTATTTTCGGGAAATGCCATTTCTACAGAAACTCTGCTGAAATTCGGCACATATTCGCTTTCAAATTTTTGTTGATCAATTACAGAATTTTCTTTTTCGCCAGCGAGCGCCCTGTGTCCCGTAAAATCTATTACGAGTTTTGAATCTGGTAACAAGGCAAGCATATCTTGAACAGATTTTCCAATGTAAGAAGGAACGCGCGTATTTTCAAAATTTGGACCGCGGCTTACTATCAGATGAACAGTTACTGGTTCAGAGATTTTTGTTCCCTGTGCTGGAACCTGTTCCAATATAGTTCCTGCTTCTGAAACATCTGCCTTATAACTAGGCTCTGCAAGAACGATGAGAGGTCTTGTTGCTCCTGTAAACATAGCGCTCAAATCAATTTTGACTTCGTCGTATTTTAATCCAACGTAATTTCCAACTTCAGAAACAACAGCGCCTCTGCTTACCGTTAAAGTTACTCGAGTTCCAGCTTTTACTATTGCACCAGATGATGGAGATTGATTTAATACAGTTCCAAAAGGTTTTTCATCATAGCGCAACTGGATTTTAGGATAGAGTTCTTTTACCTGCATTTCTAAAAGTGCTTGAGTTAATTCTTTATTTTTTACTTCTGGAACAAGAACTTTTTCTGGGCCTTTAACAGCGATAAAAAATACAGCGAGGCAAGTTACAAGCATTAAAACTACGGCAAGGATAATCGCAATAAAAAGCGAACGTCCATTAGCTTCAAGATTTTTCATTCCATCGTTAAAACTTACACGACAATCCTGAATGTTAAAATTTTTAATCTTGTTGATTATTTTTTTTGATATTTCTTTAAAATTTATCTTCATAAAAGATTTCCTCTATAATCATTTAATGCATTTTAAAATCGGTATTCTCGCTTAAAGTTTTGTACACGATTTTTACTGCTTGCAGTCTTTGTTGCGTTGGACGAAAAATCGTCATATTTTATCAACTAGAACACAGTCTATAAAGTCCCTTGCCCCATTCATAAAGGATTTATAGTCCATCGCTTTTTTGCCCTGCCACTGCAATTCTTTTACAAGCAAAACAGTTTTATCGCCACAAGCAATTTTTATTCCGCTTTCTTTTTTGTAGCCAAGCACAGTTCCTGCCCCAACATCGCTTTCCAAAGCACAATCCAAAGGAACGGCTTTTAAAATAAGGAGTTTTTGTCCCTTGCAAAAAGTATAGCAAAGTGGCCACGGAGTATAGGCTCTGATTTTTCTTTCGATTGAATGAGCATTCATATTCCAGTCGATTAAACCATCCTCTTTTTTTATAAAAGGCGTATAAGAGCTTTCTCCTTGCTGAGCGATGCCATCCAATTTTTTTTGAATGCAAGCATTTTTTATAACATCTATTAAAAGTTCTGCACCTTTCAAAGTTACAGGGCTTTCGATTCCGTTTCCGTCCATAAGGCTCAAAGTTGTTTCCGTTCCGTCGAGTTCTACAAAATCCTGAGCTAGAATGTCGCCTTCGTCCGTCTTGAGCGCAATTTTTTGAACTGTTATTCCCAAGCGATTGTCGCCATTTAGTATTGCAGCAGGGACAGGAGTGCAACCTCTGTAAAGCGGAAGAGCCGAAGGATGAAGATTTATTCCACCCATTGCAAAAAGAGAAAGAAACTTTGGTCCAAAAATTCTTCCGTAATCAAAACTCACGAGAAGATCTGCTCCCAAAGGTTCAATCGCAAGCCTGGAATCCGCAAACAGATGCTCAAATTCAAAAAGCGGAATCTTAAATTCTTTTGCAACGCGCGAAACTTCTGTGGGAATCAACTCTTTGTGTCTGCCACGTGCAGCAGGCGGATTTGTAAGCACTCCTGCAATTTTAAAATCTAAAGAGCGAGCCTCATCGGAGTTAGAAAATTCGATAAGTTTTTTTAAGACAAGTGCAGAAGCGAGCGGAGAACCAGCGTATAAAATTTTCATAGAACCGTCTTTGCCTTTTTATGAATTTTTGTTCGCATTTTTAGCAGCAATTTTTGCCGCAATCGAAGCCGCTTTTTTTGCTTTTTCTGCTTCTTTTTTTGCAGAGCGTTCAAGGCGCTTTTTCATTTGAGCGGTAACCTTAGCCGCAAATTCAGGATCGCCTCGGTCTATATACATAATTCCGTCTAAGTGGTCATTTTCATGTTGAATGCAGCGAGCCAAAAGCCCATCCGCTTCCAAAGTAAAAGCCTTACCATTTTCGTCCAGAGCAGAAACCGTAACTTTTGCCGGCCGAGTGATTTTTTCATCAAACCCTGGCAAAGAAAGGCAACCTTCATCGTAATCGCAAAGCTCATTGCTCGTGTAGATTATCTGAGGATTTATAAAAACACGGCGAACATCATCGTCGGCAGTTATAACAAAAAATCGTTTGGAAACGCCAACCTGAGGTGCTGCAAGCCCAACGCCTTCGGCTTCGTCCATAGTATCAAACATTTCGTTTATAAATTTACGTAAATCATCGTTAATTTCGGCCTGCTCAACAGGAACAGCTTTTTTACGGAGGACATCTTCTCCCAATTTATAAATTTTCATAGCGATAACCTACCATAAAAATCGACTTGTTTCCATATTATGCCAAGAACTGTGGAAATTTGGGCGCCTTTTTGCTCCACTTTGTTCCGCAAAAACCGGGCTATGCGGGGCTGCGCCTTTCGGCTACGACCACGCCGCTGGCGTGTTTTCGCTGCGCTCACCCCTACTATCCCTGTCGCACACGGATGTGCGGACACAAGCATTGTCGACAGTTTTGCAAAAAACTGTCTGTTCAAGAAAATCACGGACGATTTTCTTGAAACTTATCCCTGGCGCTGTGGGCTCGCAGGCGAGATGCGGGGCTACAAGTAGCCCCTGCCGCTATTGCCACGAGTGAATAATTTATTCATAAAAAAATAAATCTTAGCCCAGATGGGAGCGGCGCAAAGCGTTGGCGGAACGCCAATGGAGCGAAAGCGTAACCGCGGACAGCTGGTCGAGTAAAGATTTGTGCTTCTTATTCTTAATTGTAAATACAGCAGAAATTTTATAAAATGCGTGCCGTTCATTGCAATGCAAATTTTTACAGGGGAAGCAAAATGATTAAAATTAAAAATTATTCGGATTTGGACGAAAGTTTTTTTGAAGGCAGAGATTTTGGAACTTCGCTAGACGTGGTAAAAGATGTTCTCTTGGATGTAAAATCTCGCGGAGATGCCGCTCTTTTTGAATACGGTGCAAAATTTGATTTGAGCGCGCCTAAAACTTTGCAGATTCCTGTTGAGGAACTTAAAAACGCTGCTGAAAAATTAAAATCAGAAAATCCAAACCTGTACGATTCGCTTTGCTACAGCCGCGACCTTGTGCTTAAATTTGCAAAAAAACAAAAAGAATGTTTTAACGATTTTGAAGTTGAACTTGAAAAAGGAATTTTCACTGGGCAAAAAAATATTCCTGTAGAAAAAGTTGGAGTTTACATTCCTGCCGGAAGATTTCCACTTATAAGCACTGTTGTTATGACTGTAACGCCTGCCCTAGCCGCTGGGGTTGACGATATAATTCTATGCACTCCGCCAAGGATTCATCCACAAGAAAGGGCGCTCGCAGAAAAACAGGGCTTGGGAATTTCTGGCAAACCGTTTATCGACGGGAAACCTTACGCAGACGAAAATATTATGGCGGCTGCTTATATATGCGGAGTTCGAAAAGCATTTGCCTGCGGTGGTGCTCAGGCGATAGGAGCGATGGCATTTGGAACGCAGTCAATCCCAAAAGTTGATGTAATAGTTGGACCTGGAAACAAATTTGTTGCAGAAGCAAAAAAAATGGTCTACGGCAATGTGGGAATAGATATGATTGCAGGCCCGACAGAAGTTTTTATAATTGCGGACGAAAGTGCAAATCCACAATGGGTTGCAGCAGACCTTTTGGCTCAAGCGGAACACGATATTGTTGCTCAGCCAGTTTTGGCGACAAATTCAAAAAAGCTTGCTCAAAGTGTTGCACAAGAAATAGAAAAACAGCTTGAAGAACTTCCAACAAAGGCAACTGCAGAACAGTCAATAGAAAACTGTGGTCTTATAATCTTGTGCGAAACTCTTGAACAGGCTGTGGAAGTTGCAAATAAAAAAGCCCCAGAACATCTTGAACTTGCGATGGAAGCTGGCAACGAGCGAGATAAAATAGACTCGCTTTGCAGAAACTACGGCTCACTTTTTATTGGACACGAAAGTGCGGAAGTTTTTGGCGACTATGCAGCAGGCCTTAATCATACCTTGCCAACTTCTGGTAGTGCGCGTTTTACTGGCGGGCTTAGCGTAAGGGTTTTCTTAAAAACTGTTACGACTTTGCGTACTGTTTCTGGAACAAAAGGCTTTGTAAAATCTGCAACGGCGGCAGGATATTTAGGAGATGCAGAAGGTCTTGCAGCACATGCAAAAGCCGCAAGGTTAAGGATAGAAAAATAAAAAAAACGCACGACTAAAAATTGAAGTTTTGCAATTTGCTCAAACTTTGCCGTGCGTTTTAAATATCTTATTTTGTTAAATCTGTTCCAAAATATTTTTCTGAAATTTGTTTTAACTCTCCGCTGGAGTTTAATTCTTCTATCGCTTTATTTAAAGCTTCTTTTAGAGTTGCTGTTTCGCTGCCTTTTCGTAAAGGAATTGCGACATGGCTTGGATTTTTTGTTTCGGCTACAACTTTAAAAGGATTTTTTTGCTGAACTTTTTGGTAATAATAAAAAGTTGCATTATCGTTCAAAGTTGCATCGGCACGGTCGTGTTCAACAAGCTGCAAGGTTTCTTCAAATGAATCTATCGTTACAACTTTTGCACCTAATCGTTCTGCCACTTCCGAATATGTGCTTCCAATAGAATTTGCGGTTGTTTTTCCTTTTAAATCGGCAAAATCAGTAATGGTTTTATTATCATTTCTTACGATTAAGGCGGTTCGAGTATAAGCATAAGGTTCTGTAAAATCGTATTTTAAAGAACGCTCATCTGTAACTTCAACTCCATTGCAACTTATGTCGTAACGCTTTGCATCGATTCCTGCAAAAATTCCGTCCCAGTCAACTTCGACAAACTCCGCTTTTACTCCAAGCTTTTCCGCAAGTTTTTTGCCAATCTCTACATCGTAACCTACAAGGGCATTGGTTTCGTCGTGGTAAGTCCATGGAGCCCAGGAACCTTCTGTTGCAATAGTGATTTTTCCTTTTGAGTGTATCGTAGAAAGTAAGTCGCCTTCGTCTTTTTTTGAACAGGAGAAAATTGTAAAAATCATGAGGGCTGAAATTGCCCCAAATATAAGTTTTTTCATATAAACCTCGTATTTTAAAATTTATAAAGCAAATTATTATTTTTCTGCAAGATTTGTCGCCAAGCTTCCCAAAAATTCTTTTGTTCTTTTTTCTTTTGGAGAATTAAAAAATTCCTTAGATTGTGCTTCTTCAACAATATGACCGCCTTCCATAAAGATAACGCGGTTGCTCACATTTTTTGCAAAATTCATCTCGTGCGTTACAACGACCATCGTCATTCCTTCTTCTGCGAGTTTTTTCATTACGAGCAAAACTTCGCCAATCAACTCTGGATCCAAGGCGCTCGTCGGTTCATCAAAATATATTATCTTTGGATTTGCTGCCAGTGCTCTTGCTATTGCAACCCGCTGCTGCTGCCCTCCAGAAAGTTGATGAGGATATGCGTTTGCTTTGTCTGCCATTCCAACCTTTGCAAGCATCTGCATTCCAATCTGCTCTGCATCCTTTTTTTTGAGCTTGCCAACGACTATAAGACCTTCTGTAACATTTTCCAGTGCAGTCTTGTTGCGAAAAAGATTGTAATTTTGAAAGACAAATCCTGTCTGACTTCGGATTTTATTCATATCTTTCTTTTTTATCGTTTTTAAATCGAATTTTTGACCGTCAAAATCTAATTCACCTTCATCCGCCCTTTCCAAAAAGTTGAGGCATCGCAACAAAGTCGTTTTACCAGAACCGCTTGGCCCAATAACCGCGATTACATCACCTTTGTCTATAGAAAGGCTGATTCCATTTAATACTTTCAGGAGTCCAAACGCTTTTTTTAGATTTTTTACTTCTATCATCGTTCGCCTCCTGATTTTTCTGTAAAAAAGTTGATTTTTCTCTCTGCAATCCTCTGAACTTTTGTTAAGACAGTCGAGAAAACCAGATAAATCAACGCGACTTCAATGTAAAGTGCGAGTGGCTCGTAGGTGCGTGCAACGATTCGCTGCGTTGCCATGAACATTTCTGTAACAGTTATGTTTGCCGCAAGCGAGGTTTCTTTTACCATAGCGATGAGCGAATTTGAAAGCGGAGGAAATGCCGTTTTTAGCGCCTGAGGAAGAAGTATTCTCCAGAAAATTTGAAGATAATTCATTCCAACACAATATCCTGCTTCTATTTGCCCCACCGGCACGGATTCAAAAGCAGACCGCATTATTTCCGCTGTGTAAGCTCCTTCGTTTATAGAAAAAACAAGAACCGCAGCCGTAAACGGTGCAATCATAACACCAACTTTTGGAAGTCCGTAAAATACAACATAAAGCTGAACCAGAATTGGTGTCCCGCGTATTACCCATATATAAAAACGAGCGACATGCTTTAAAATTTTTACATTTGCAAATTGAACCAAAGCGGTAAGGCTTCCAAGAACCAATGCCAAACAAAACGAAATTGCCGTCAACGGAATTGTCGTTACAAGCCCCGGAATCAATATCTTAAAAAAAGAAGTTGTAAGTATCTGCCATAGATGGTCGTTCAAATTAAATTTTCTCCACTTTTACAACGCAAAATTCATATTAGATGAACCAAAGCGAGTCTGAATAAATCTAATAAAACTTGTTAGTGCAGGCAAATATTTTCTGTAATATAACAGAATGCTTTTCTATTTTTCTTTGTGTCGTTTATCCAATTCGTCGTAGATGTCCTGCCAAGTAACGCCTTCTTTGTACATCAAAACGCTCATAAAATAGATTAAATCTGTAACTTCCCAAATTATGTCGTTTTTAGATTCCGCTTCATCGGTCAATTCCTCGGCTTCTTCCATAATTTTTTCGCGCACTCGTTTTGCGTCTAAAGTTGCCGTATAACTTCCGGGACGAGGATTTGCAAATCGCTCTGCAACAGTTGCGTAAAGGCGTTCAAGATTTGACTTTGCATCAACTTCCGAGCCAAAACATGTGTACGAACCTGTATGGCAAACTCCGCCGTTTGGAAAAACTGTCGCAAGAACTGTATCTCTATCGCAGTCGGCACGCATTTTTATAAGATCTAAATAGTGCTGACTTTCTTCGCCCTTTGTCCAAAGCCTATTTTTTGCACGGCTAAAAAAGGTCAATCTTCTAGTTTCAAATGATTTTGCAAACGCTTCTTTGTTTGCATATCCCATCATTAAAACTTCGCCAGCAGGGCTCTGTGCTATAACAGGAATAAGTCCGCCAGTCTTTTCGTAATTCAAACAGTTTATGAAGGCATCTTTTAAGTTTACAACCCCAGTGTATAAGGCCATTCCAAGTTGAACATCGCAACCTAATTTTTCTAACTGAACAATCTGTTCTATGCTGTTAACGCCACCTGCAACAACAACTCTGCATTTTACAGCCTTGCGCAATTCTTCTACAAGTTGCATATCTGTGCCTTCCATGCAGCCTTCTTTTTCTACGCAGGTAAACAAAAGCTCAGAGCAATATTTTTCTGCCTGTTTTGCACCTTCCACCAAGGAAACATCAACAGTTTGAGTCCAGCCTTTTACGGCGATTTTTCCGTGAATTGCATCTACAGAAATGATTACGCGCTCTTTTCCGATTGCATCATTTAATTCTTGCAAGAAATTTTCGTTCAAAACTGATTCGCCATCTTTTATTGATGAATTCCATGCTGCCGAACCGATTATGACCTTTTCTGCTCCAAGACTTATCAATTCTCTGGCTTTTTTTACAGTGTTGATTCCCCCACCAACTCGAACATTTCCTTTTCTAAGCAGATGTTGAAAAAGCTGGGTATTTTTGGTTTCGCCTTTTTCGTCTGTGTTTCTAAAAGCCTGATCCAAATCGATTATTGCAACTTCGCCGTATCTGTTAAATTCAGAAATCAAATTTTCCGCATCGTCGCGTTGCAACACCAAATCGCGTCCGTTTTTTAATTGAACGACGTGTCCATCTTTCATATCTATAGAAGCAATTACCATGATGATTTATTTTACTAAAAATATATGCTCTTTACAATTAAGATAGAATGATGGCTTCATCCTTAAAATTTTCTTAAAATAAAAATGTCTTTGCAATCGTAAAATAAACAATCAGCGAAACAGCATCGACTATCGTAGTTATAAAAGGGCTTGCCATAACCGCAGGATCTAAAGTCAATTTTTTTGCAAGAAGCGGAAGCGTACATCCTATCAGTTTTGCAATAACAACGGTGAATGCAACCGTAAGGCAAACAACAAGATTTATTGAATAAGTTACATCTTCGTTTCCCAGCAGCAAATAATCAATCAGGAAGATTTTTAAAAAACAAGCGGCAAAAAGGCACAATGCACACAAAAACGCAGTGCAAAATTCTTTTAGAAGGACTTTTGGCAAATCTCTAAATTCAATTTCGCCAAGAGAAAGCGCTCGGATTATCGTAACAGAAGATTGAGAGCCTGTATTTCCGCCAGTGTCCATGAGCATTGGAATAAAAGCGGTAAGAATAACTTGAGCTGCAAGTGCGTGTTCAAAATTTGTTATTATCATTCCTGTAAAAGTTGCAGAAACCATAAGCAGCAAAAGCCAAACAATTCTATGCTTGAATAAATCAAATGGAGAAGAGCGCAAATAAGTTTTTTGAGAAGGAGTCATCGCAGCCATAATTTCAATATCTTCTGTTGCCTCGTCTTCCATTACCTCCAAAGCATCATCAAAAGAAATGATTCCAACCATACGATTTTCGCCATCTACAACAGGAATCGCATAAAAATTGTATTTTGAAAGCAGTTTTGCAACCTCTTCTTTATCTTCGTTCGTCTTTACGCTTATAACATTGGTTTTTATGATTTCATCAATTTTAATTGAATCGTCTTTTGCGAGAACTAAATCTTTTAAAGAAATTCGCCCTATCAATTTTTTGTTTTTGGTAACATAACAACTGTAAAACGACTTTTGATTTAGACCATATTCGCGAATTTTGCTTATCGCCTCGCCCACCGTAGTTCCTAATCTTAGAGCGATATATTCGGTTGTCATTATTGAGCCAGCAGAATTCTCTGGATATTGAAGAAGTTGATTTACATCATTTCTCATAGAAGGATCTATTTGATTTAAGATTCGCTTTACAACATTTGCAGGCATTTCTTCAACCAAATCCGCGGTGTCGTTTGCATATAATTCGTCAAGAATCGCTTTTAATTCATTATCTGAAAAGTTTTTTATCAAAAGTTCCTGAAAATCGCTATCCATTTCTATAAAAACTTCTGCGGCTAAATCTTTTGGCAAAAGTCTGAAAATCACAGGAACCTGCTTTTCATCAATTCGTTCAAAAAGCGCAATAATTTCTGCACTTGGCATTGAAGAAACGATTTCCTTTATTGAGGAAAAGTTTTTTTCGTCAAGAAGTTCACAAACTCGCTCATCAGTAGAAATAAGTTCTGTCATTTTTCCTCCTAAATAAAAAAGAACTAAGATTTAAAATCATTTTGAATAAATCTTCAAAATATCGCTTTGTTTTATAAATTTTTAAGACTTTTATATTAGCCGACATCGTTTTTTTGTAAATACTCTCCTTAAATTTTTTATAATTTTTATCTATAATGCAAGCGATGAGTTAAATTCAATTTAATTGAAATCTCGTATCTAAAAACTAACTAGAATGTTCTAAAAGTGAACTGAAAAACCTTAGGAGGCTTTTAAAATGAAAAAATCAGTTATCTTATTGCTTTCCTGCATGATGATGCTTGGAACTTTTGCTTTTGCAGAAGGCTATTTTAGCGCAGAAGACATGGAAAAGGGAACAATCACCGAAGAGACAAAGTGCGAAGACGGATTTGTTCTCCATGCGAATGCAGAAAAGTATATGAATATCTCAAAAAAACCTATGCACAAAGCAAAAAATGGTGATGAATTCAATATGGCTCTTCAACTTCAAGGTGCTGGAAAACCTGACTATCGCTGTGTTTCTTTCCCTGCAAAAGCTGGAGAAACAATAACTGTTTGGGGAAATTCAACTTCTAAAACAGAGATGAGACAGTTAGTTGTTGTAGGTCCAGATGGAAAAATAATAAAAGAACTTCCAATGGATGTTGATGCAGAAGCTGGAACTATTGCATCTGAAAGCTCTGTAAAAGCACCAGCAGACGGAACTTACATCTTGTATTCAAAAAAATCTGGAATAAATATCTATAAAATAAGCGTAAGCAAATAAAAAACATAAGTAGTAGATGAAACGCAGGCTTTCTTTGTGGAGGTCTGCGTTTTTTAGTTTAGGTTTGCATTGCAAATTTTGTATTTTAGGAGAAATGAATGAAAAAACTATTTTCATTTGGGCTGTGCATTTTTGTTGCTTCAACACTTTTTGCACAATCTGCACGCCCAGACTGGAGTTCTGTTGCAGAACCAGAAATAAAATCCGTAAGCCTTACAGAAGGAAATCCAAACGAAATTTCCGTAACCTTTACGGCAGCAACAGATAACAAAACGGCAGACAAAGGCTATGTAGAAATGCAAGGACCTTACGGAAAACCTGTAAAAAACACATTTGGAAAAACACGCCGTGCAGAAAAACACGCAGAATTTTCCCCTGAATTTTCGGGCAGGTATTCTTTTACTGTATACACACAGCGCAACGGAGAATCTAAAGAAAAATCTTCAAAAACCGTAAGCTTTGATTTTACACTTCCACTAATAAAGCCAACAGTTTCAACATTAAATATTGGCGGTGGCGATGTTGAAGTAAAATGGGATGCAATAACAGAGGCCGATGGATACATCGTTTCATACACGGACTCTACGGGAAAAACCTTAGAGCTTGCTAAAACAACTTCGCTTAATGCAACAATCAAGGCATTAAAACCGCAGACATATTCCGACATTACAGTTTTTGCAGTTCGTGGGAATGAACGCGTTGGTTCAAATCCAATTCATAAATTGATTAGAGCAGAAAAAGAGCGTGTCTGGACATTTACAGAATTTGGAACTTCCACAAATGCAGAACGAAATCGCTATGAATTGTTAGATCCAAATGACCTAAAAGTAACTTTGTATTCTTGCACGTTTAATCCCGAAAATGGAAACATAATGGAAAAAGGCGGAAAATTTGAAAGTTATTTTGATGGAATCTCTTTTTACTACACTGTAATTGATCCTAAAAAAGAAAATTTTGAATTAACTGCAACCGTAAATGTAGATTATCACAACTCAATGGCAGACGGACAAGAAGGATTTGGTCTTTTGGCACTCGACAAGCTGGGGGTTGAAGGTCAACCATTGATGATTGCATACAATAATTCCGCTGGAGTAATAACACGCAAATTTACAACACATGTAAACGGCGTTAAAAAAGAAATAAAAAATGGAATAGGTGCTCGTTTTGTAAGTGGGCTTACAGACGAAGTTATCGCGCTCGGCGACGAAGGAATTAAGGCTCGTGCAACAAGCAAATCGTTTGCATTCTCTTACGACCAGGGCTCCGATGCAATAAAAACAGGCGACACTTATAGAGTAACACTCAAAAAAGACAATACTGGCTATCACGCAATCTACAAACGTGCAATTCCTTCAGAAGACACAAAAGAAGAATTCATAATGTACGACAACGAAAATGTAAAACTTCTTCAGCTGGATAAAGAACACATCTATGTTGGTTTTGCAGTAGCAAGAGGTTGTAACGCAACTTTCTCTGACGTTGTATTAAAAATAACAGACCCAAAAAATGATCCTCCTGCACAGGAAGAACCGCCAGAGCTTGTTCCACTTGCAACAACAATCGACTGTCCTACAACTTGGTACAATCAAAAATATCCATTTGCATTTACAGCAAATGCAAACGGAACTTTGCGCGTAGAAACAACAGATGGCAAAGTTTTAATTAAGGATGAAAAAATCACCGTTCCAGCAGGAAAGAAATTTGTAGATTTTAAAAAGACAATCAAAATCAACAAAGATTTAACAGACCTTTTGGTAACTTTTGATCCAGAAGATAACTGGAAGCCAGAGCCAGGAGCGGTAATTGCACAGTTTAACAGAGAAATCAACGATTACGAAAAAAACTACAAATCGGTAACCTATTCTCATTCAATCATCTCTAAAACTTACAAAGGGGCAAGTCTCTATGTTTCTCCTAACGCAAACGCATTTGGAAAAGGAACAAAAGACGAACCTTTGGACTTGCTTTCTGCGGTTGCATATTGCCAGCCGGGGCAGACTATCATAATGCTCGGTGGAACTTACTATCCAGGAAAAAGCATAGAAATTGAACGCGGAAACGACGGTACTGCAAAAGCTGGAAAATCGCTGATTGCAGAAGCTGGAACTCGCCCTGTACTTGATTTTTCAAAATCAAAAGCAAAGGTAACAGCATTAAATCTCTACGGAAATTACTGGACGCTCAGAGGCTTTGACATAACAGGAACTCCAGGCGATGTAAAGGCTCTTCAAGTTGCAGGAAGCTACAACAAGATAATCGAAGTAGACACCTACCTTAACGGCGATACAGGAATTCAGATTTCTGGACGTTCTTCTGAAAGTTACGAAAAATGGCCACACGACAACCTTATTTTAGGCTGCGAATCTTTTGGAAACAGCGACCCTGCACAAAACAATGCAGACGGATTTGCTTCAAAACTTACATCTGGCGACAACAACGTTTTCCGTAACTGCGTAGCACACCACAATGTTGACGACGGATGGGATCTCTATTCAAAAGTAGAAACTGGCGCAATCGGTGCTGTCCTTATTGAAAACTGTATCGCTTATGGCAACGGAACAAAACTCGACGGAACAGGTAAAGGCGACGGTAACGGATTTAAACTCGGCGGTGATGGAATCGGAATAAAACATATCTTGCGCAACTCAGTTGCTTGGGGTAATGGACTAAACGGAGTAACATCTAACTCAAATCCTGCATTGATTTTAGACCGCGTAACTTCTTTTGGCAGCGTAAACTACAACATATCTCTCTACGGCAAAGGAAAAGCAGCAGCAAGCCCTAGAACATTCCAGGCGACAGGTGTGCTTTCTGTAAACGGTGGCTCTGGAGATAATTTTGATTCTTCGAACGATCCAGACCTTGCATCCAAACTTGCAGCAGAAAATAACTACTTCTTTAACGGAGCAAAGTCATTAAATTCCGCTGGGCAAGAAGTTACCAAAGAAGAAATTTTTGTAGACAGCAATATTGCAAAATATGCTAACGGTTACAATGCGGACGGTTCTTTTAACAGAATTCCTCGCAACGCAGCAGGGCAGTTTGAATTGGGAGATTTATTCAAGCTAACGGATAAAACTCCAAAAAATACAGGGGCTGACTACAACTATATCTATTCAAATTCAAACGCAAAATAATTAACTAAAATTTAATTCAGTTTTGCTTGCCGGGAAAATCTCCCGGCATTTTTTTCGTTTTTTTCGCCGTTCAATTTTTATTATTCGATTCCAAGCGAACGTTTTTTTCTCTATAATTGCTTTCATCATGCGAGAAATCTGTTACAAATGCTTTCGCCCAAAAGAAAATTGTTTTTGCAAATATCTAAAGCCTTTTGACTCTGAAATAAAATTCGTTTTTTTAATGCACCCAAAAGAAGCAAAACGGCAGAGAACTGGAACAGGAAGGCTTGCCCACGCTGGACTTTTAGACTCCGAAATAATAATGGGAATCGACTTTACAAAAAACGAAAGGCTTTGCAATCTGCTTTCAGACGAAAGATACTTTCCAGTTTTGCTATATCCTGATAAAGACGCATGGTCATCACAAAAAGAAGGATTTAAAGAAGAGTTAAATGGAAAAAAACTTTTGGCGATAATAATCGATTCAACCTGGTTTTGCTCAAAAAAGATGATAAAACTTTCAACAAATATAATGAAATTGCCAAAATTGAGTTTTTCGCAAACTTATTCTTCAATCTTCACATTTAAAAAAGAGCCGCATCCGCATTGCGTTTCTACAATAGAAACCTGCTATTATCTCATAAAAGAAATGCAGCAAGCAAACATCATAAAAAAAAATGATTCTTGCGAATGCCTTATGACTTCTTTTAAAGAGATGATAAAATTTCAACTGCAAAAAGAAAACGACAGAATAAACGGACTTCTGCCAAACATCCATCCAAAAGACAGCAAATTTACAAAGATAAAAGCGATTCCAAAATTTTAAATTTACAGAGGGAGTTTTCCAGTTGGCTCAAATTCGCCATTCAAAGCGGCAAATAAAGCTTTAAAAGTATAAGGCGAATAACTGTAACCAAGAAGAATAGAATCTGCCCAGTTAAATCCCAAAACTCCAACTGGCGAAAGAACAGACATGATAATCACCTTTTTGCCCGTTCGCTCAAGGCTCGAGGCAATCATTGCGCTTCTTTCGTTTGCAACACAGATTATGATGATGTCAAAGTTTCTTGCCGTGGATTCAATATTTTTTTTCATCCATTCCGCTTGATTTGGTCCCATCTCATAATCATATTTAAATTCTGCACAATTCGGATAGCGTTTTTTTGCCTGTTCAAAAAATTCTGGAAATTGGTTTTGCCCTGCCAAAAGGATTTTTTCCCCTTGGCTTGCTTTTAATGGAAAATTTTCACCTTTTTTTTGTAAAGTTATTGAACGACATGCTTGATTCAAAAAAAATTTTTGACCTTCCCTATCAGGAACTCGCTCTTTTACTTTTTTGGGGTCTGGATAAAGCGGAGCGGCATTTTTGCTTTTAAAGTAATTCAACTTATAAAGCAAAACTCTCCTAGCTGCTTTTTTAACAGTGTTTCTAAATTCCGTATTGTGATTCATCAGTTCAAGATTAGAAGTCCAAAGGTTTTCCTGCCAGAGTGCAGTAGTAGAAGAAATTACAATGTCATTGCCAGCTTCAATAGCAAGTCTAAAAGCACGACTCAAACTGCCAGCATACATAGTCGCTCCGTTCATCATCATATCGTCGGTAATTATAAGTCCTTCGTAACCTAACCTATTTCGCAAAATATCCGTCAAGAAAATTTTAGAAAGGCTTGCGGGAACTCCATTGGGAACAATCTTTGGAAAACTCAAATGTCCGCTCATTATTGCAGGAATTTTTTCGGCAATAAGATATTTAAAAGGAATCAATTCTCGATTTTCAAGAGTTTGATAGTCTATGTTGATTTCTGGCAAATTTCCATGACTGTCTAAACTCGTGTCTCCATGCCCCGGAAAATGTTTAGCGGTGGGAATAACACCAGCATCGATAGAGCCTGCAACAAAACTAGCACCCAACTGCCCCACATGTTCAGGATTTGAAGAAAACGAACGCGGCCCAATCACCGTGGATTTTAAGTTGGTATAATTGTCCACAGTTGGAGCAAAGTTCATATTTATGCCCAAGGCGTTTATCTCGCGACTTATATAAAAAGCAGAATAATAAGAATCCATAGGATATGAAGAAGCGCCAATCGCCATGTTTCCAGGAGTGTCAGAAGTGTCGCCTTTTACGTGGCGAATCCAGCCACCTTCCTGGTCTGTTGCAACAAAAAGCGGTATCTTTAAAGGCCGCAGCTGCGATTTTTCCTGCAATTTTGAAACCGAACGAGCAACAAGTTCTGTGTTGTCTGTATTCCAGCCAAAAACTTTTACGCTACCAAGCCCCCGTTCATGCACCCAACGAATCAAAAGTTCACTTGGTTCTGCTCCTGCCCAACCAAACATCAATATCTGGCTCAAAAGCTCTTCATCGCTCATCTTTAAAATCAAAAAATCAGCAAGCTCTTCAGAAGGGTAATCGCTCCAAAAATCAGCATCATCTTTTATATTCGATTGTGCCGATAAAAAATTTGCAGACAAAAAAGCAAAACACAAAAAAGCGAATATTTTATTTTTTAAAGCAGTATTCATATAAGGAATGCCCAAGGCGAATGTTTTTACGAAAATTTTATCGACTTGCTTAAAACAATTTACAAAGACTTAGACTTTATAGTAGAAACGTATTCGCTAGCCATGTGAGCAGCAATCGCGCCATCGCTCGCAGCCGTTACCAACTGTCTAAAAGGTTTTGCCCTAACATCTCCAGCCACATAAAGACCTGGAATCTCTGTTTCCATCTTATAATTGGTTATCAAATATCCAACTTCATCCTTTTTAAGCGTATCAACAAGCGAAGTTAAGGGCTTCATTCCAACAGAAACAAACACGCCATCGCATTCAATTTTTTGCGTAGAAGAATCCAAGCGATTTTTTAATACAACAGACGAAACTTTTTCTTCGCCTTCAATCGATTCAATTTCGGAATTAAACTTAACAGTTATTTTTTTATTTTTAAAAACCTTGTCCTGAATCGCTTTTTGTGCTCTAAACTCATCGCGTCTATGCACCAAAGTAACATCATCAGAAAAAGAAGTAAGATGTATTGCCTCTTCCAAAGCGCTGTCGCCACCGCCAACAACAACAATCTTTTTTCTCTTAAAAAACGGACCGTCACAGGTAGCACAATAACTAACGCCCTTGCCAAAAAATTTTTCTTCGCCAGGAACGCCAAGTTTTCTGTGCTCAGCCCCCGTTGCAATTAAAACCGCATAAGCAAAAATTTTACCAGCATCGCTTTCAATCACAAAGCGATTTTCACTCTTGTCGATCGAATTCACTTTGCCTTGTAAAATCTTAGCACCAAAATTTTCCGCCTGCAAACGCATATTTTCAATAAAATCTCCACCGTTAATCGACGGAAAAAATCCCGGAAAATTTTCCAAATTAAAAATATTCAAGGCCTGCCCACCCGGATACCAGGTGTCCAGTAAAAGCGTATCAAGCCCACCACGCGCACCATATTGAGCAGCCGTTAAACCAGCAACCCCAGCGCCAATAACCACAAAGTCATAAATTTTTTCTTTAATATCTTCCATATATTTATTATAGTAATTTTTTTTTTGATAGACTACAAAAAAATAAGGAGCGCAATTATTTGTCACGACCAGCTGTTCGCGGTTGCGCTATCGCTCCATTGGCGTTCCGCCAACGCGTTGCGCCGCTGCCATCTGGGCTAAGTCTTTTCTACAAAAATCAACTTTCCGTCAGCAGAACAAAAAACGCACTTTAGAATCGAAATAAAAAATGGCTATCTTTTTGCAAAATAAAAATCTCGCTAAAGATAGCCACATATATATTTACGGGTACCGGCTTTGCCAAGACATACCCAAAAAAACAAAAAACGATGCTAAAAAGCATCGTCCTTTGATACAGGCGTCTAGCAGAATCGAACTGCTCAATCACGGTTTTGCAGACCGTTCCCTTACCACTTGGGTAAGACGCCGTGTTCGTCTAATATATAAAAAAAAAATCCTTATGTCTAGTCTAACAAGCAGATTGGAACAAATAGAAAAGTACTTACAATCCTCGTATTCAATGCAAAATAATCCTAACATTGTGCAAGACTTGGGCATTCTTTTAGAATAGCGTCCAAAGCCTTGTTTCTAGTTTCTTCATTAGGAAAGACCAGCGTTATCTTTGAACCTTTTTTGGGTAAAATTTCTAAAAGTCTAAAATCAACTTGAGAAGTGTCTTCGTCTTTTTCGTAAGCAAGCGTAGGCAAACAAAGAATCTGCTCGTATTTTATTGCTGTCGTATCGCTTATTATCATATTTTCAAAAATTCCGTTCATCTTAGAATTAGCCACCTGCCTAGACGCTAAAGCAGTTGCAATAAGCGCTGTACAAATAAAAACAACCGAAATATACAAAGCAAAATTTCTAAACGGAATAATGCCGATTAACGCTGCGCATACAGCAAAAATCGCATAAGAGCGAATTGGAAAATCGGATTTCAATTCCATTTTGATTTTTCCACATTCTTTTTTTAATCTTTTAATTTCAAAAGGAATTCTTAAAATCAAAAAAGCAAAAATGCAATACGCCACTACAGTGATAAAAATTTTAAGATTCTCCATTTTTTGTTCTCCCTAAAAAAAATTTTAAAGTTCTTTTTGCACTTTCAAATGCAAGCGGAATTTCGTCTATGCTTTTTTCATCTTTTACACTAAACCATTCCAGCCCTGCAACTTCTGTTTCCTGCAAGTTGAATTTTACTCCATCTGGAAGTTGTGCCGTAAAAAACAAATCGCAGGTTTTATAATCAAATTTTTTATATTCATAATCATTTGGAAAACTGCAAAGATATTTTAGGTCAAAAGGGGTTACTCCCAATTCTTCCTGACATTCTCTAACACATGCCTGTTCTGCACTTTCGTCAAAATCGACAAAGCCCCCAGGAAAAGCATAAAAATTTTTTCGAGGCTCTTTCGCGCGTTTTTCTAATAAGAGTTTTCCGTCTTTATTAAAAATTAAAAGTCCAACCGCAGTTGCAACATTGTTGTAAAGTTCAAACCCACAGTTTGAACATTCCCATCGCCTGTTTTTTATGTTTGCGATAGTTTTTTTAGCACAAATTGGGCAAACAAAAAAATCATTCATCGCTTAAATTCCTTATTAAAATAGATTATACAAAAGTTGCAGATTTTTCTAAAACCGCATTCGTCGTAAACTTTTAAAGCTGGCAAATTATTCACTTTTGCAAATAAAATACACTTTTTTTGTTGCGTATGGAATTTTTGGCATACGCAATCGACCAGAGTTTTTGCAAGCCCATGATTTCTGTATTTTTCTAGAGTGTAAATTCCTGCCAAGAGCGCATAATTTTTTCCGACTGCGTTTACAGTCAATTTGCAAAGTGGAACATTTTTTATTTTTCCTGCGTAAACCGCACCTGCATCCAAAAAAAGCTCAAAACGTTCACGGCAAGCATCTTCGTCAAATTTAAAACCGTCAATCACGACTTCTTCTTTTTCAAACGCAACTTGCATTTCAAAAATTTTATCAAAATCGTTTTCAGCGCATTTTTCAACAACAAGTTGACGATTTGCTTTTTGAAGCGATTTTTTTGAATCAAATCTGCCTTCTTCCATTAAAAAATAGTTGATTTGCGATTTTACACTTTTAAAAAAATTTTTAGTGATGAATTCTTTTAAAAATTTTGTTCCAGTTTCTTCTCCTACAATGCTAAAAAGAAACTTTGGCGTATGCTCATTAAAAAAAAGTAAAAACGCATTTTGAATTTCAATAATATTTTTGCCATAAATATTTGGCAGACAGTGATGTATCGTTATTCCTTGTATAAAACTAAAAACTCCGTGAATTTCGTTAAAATGACCGCGCAAAACAAAAATCGATTTTGCATCGTGAAGAATTTCGGCATAGAGTGTCAGTGAAAATTTTTCGTAAGGAAGCATATATTCAAGAATTTTTTGCTTTTCATCTTCCTTCATCATTTCTATACGCATAAGCTGCCTTAAAGACTAAAGTGCTGCCATAGGGGCTGGGCGACCAAGGAGATTTCCTTGAATAATATCGCAATTATTTTTTGTAAGATAATCCAACTGAATTTGGTTTTCAATTCCCTCTGCAATAACTTTTAATTGAAGTTTATGAGCCATTTCGATTATGCATTGAATTATATTTTTCTCGCTTGGAACGATTCCAATTATGTCGATAAAAGATTTATCGATTTTTACAACATCCAAAGGAAGCAAACGCAGATAACTCAACGATGAATATCCAGTACCAAAATCGTCCAGTGCAATCGTTATTCCAAGCTCTTTTAACTGCGTAATTACAAATTTTGCAACTTCAAACGAACGAATCAAAACGCTTTCTGTTATTTCAAATTCCAAATAAGCCGGATTTATACCAGTCTCGTTTATTATTTTTCTTACAGTCGAAATAAAATCTGGATCTCTAAATTGAGCAACCGATATATTTATTGCAAGCATTGGTTTTTCTTCATAATCGTTTATCAATTTCATAAAGCAAACGCAGGCTTCTTTCATAACCCACTTGCCAATTTCTACTATTAATCCATTTTCTTCTGCAACAGGAATAAAATCTTGTGGCAAAATATGCCCCATTGCAGGCGATGCCCACCTTGTTAACGCTTCAAACCCCCGCAATTTTTGTTCAGGAATATTGTATTGCGGTTGAAATTCCATATATAGTTCGTTGTTTATTATTGCAGCAGAAAGCCTTTGTTCTATATCAACTTTATTCTCAAGAGTAATCTGCATATTTGGCTCAAAAAATTCAATTTGGTTTTTGCCATGAGATTTTGCTTTAAAAAGAGCGATGTCCACCTGTTGTAAAAGCGTTGCAGGATTTTCTGTGTCTTTTGGATAACTTGCAATTCCAAAACTCGCAGTCATCCTATAATCTTTGTCTTTGTAATGAAACGGTTTGCTCACAATTTTGTTTAATTCGTTTGCATAGGATTTTATTTCCGCCTCTGCAAATGAACCTGGCAAAATTATCAAAAACTCATCGCCGTCAATTCTTCCAATCGATGCAGGATATTTTATGAATTTTTGCAAATTCTTTACAATTTTTTGAATCAGAACATCGCCAATCTGATGTCCCAAAGTTTCATTTAAAAATTTAAAATTATCAAAATCCATCATCAAAAGCGAAAAAGCAGGAATTTTTGAATAGCCGGTCATAAAATCTGTTATAGTAGCAATCCGCTCTTTTCTGTTTGGAAGTCCAGTCAATTCATCAATATAAGAAAATCGCTGAATGTATGAAACGCTCCTTTTTATCTTACAATACTGACTAAAAATCACAGTGCAGAGAATTATGGAAACAATGGAAAACGGCACACCTAAAAATGCGGGAATTTCTTTTTTTATTATAAAAGCGTGCAAAACAAAAACTATGTTAAAAAAATTTACGATGAGGGCAAGCCAATACCCAATTTTTCCTCCAATTATTACAAATTGAGTTGAAAGGAGCAATTCGATAAGTCCAATCAAAACTCCAAAAAAAACAACTTCCTGCATTTGAATATAAAACGACTGCATTTCTGGCGGAAGAATTGAATATTTTGCAAAAGAATGTAGCGATGCCTGAAAAAACATCAATGCGACGTAGACAAAAAAAAGCAAAACAAGAAAAAACTTTTCCAACTTGTGTTTTAAAGCAAAACCACGTATTTCTTTCATTATAAGATAAACTCCTTGGAAACAACTTTAGCTTTGACTAATGTGTAACCCTATGTAGCCATTTTCCGCTTTTAAGACGCCAAGCACCTGCTAAAACTTTAAACACTTGTTCAGTTTCTAAAAATAACATTATTGCAAACGGTGGCAAATTCCACCAAAACGCTGCAACAAAGGCGAGTGGAATAGAAATAAACCACATAAAACCGTTATCTATAATCATGCTAAAAATTGTATCGCCCCCAGCCCTGCATACGCCAACTATCAAAAGCATATTAAAGGCTCTCAAAGGATAAACACACATCAAAACATAAATCATGGACTGTGCGAGCAAGATTATATATGGGTCAACTTTAAATATAAATTTTAACGAAAAACTTAGTGGAATCAAAAGCAAGCCTATAATAGCACCCATCAGCGGCATAAACCATGACGAACGCTGAACATAGGCTTTTGCGCCTTCTATATCTTCTGCCCCAATTTTTTTACCTAAAATAACAGCAGAGGCATTTCCCATTCCTATAAAAAATACCCAAGTCAACTGGTTTATAGTGTTTGTAATATTAAAAGCCGCAATTGCAAAAGTCCCAGCCCTTGCAAATATTGCATTTTGAGTTGTTATTCCAAGCCCCCAAACTGTTTCGCTTACTAAAACAGGAAAAGCAATTTTAAAAACTTTTTTTATAAACGAAAAATCAAAATCAAAAAATTCTGCGATTTTTCCGCAAACTTCATAATGCCTTGAATATGAATAAATTATGACTATAAAAAATTCTATAATGCGGCAAATCATGGTGGCAAGAGCCGCTCCACTTACTCCCATCGGTTGAATTGAAAATTCCTGCCCAAATAAGAAAAAATTTGTTCCAAATATAAAGATATAATTAAAAATACCATTTAAAACTAAACTTATTGAGGTACAAACCATTGGAAGATAAACGCGCTCTGTGTTTCTAAATGCCATTTGAAAAGCAAAACTTATTGCAGTAAAAGGATAGCTAAAAGCAACAATTTTTAGATACGAAACTCCCTGTGCAATAACTTTTAAATCTTTTGTGTATAAAGAAAAAAGTTTATCTGGTAAAAAAAATCCAGCGATAAAAAACAAAATAGAGAAAAAAGTGCAAACAAAAAGCATTATTCCTACAGTGCGCCTGATTCCTTTTATGTTCTGTTGCCCCCAATATTGACTTACAAAAACCCCACAACCAGAACTTACTCCAAAAAGTATGATGCTGAGCATAAAATAAATTTGATTTCCAAGCCCGACTGCAGCAATTTCTACAGCACCAAGTCTTCCGACCATAATTGTATCGAGCATGTTTACAAAGGTCTGCATAAGATTTTGTAAAATTATGGGAATTGCAAGGGAAAAAAGCGTCTTATAAAAACCTTTAAGCAAATTTTTGCGTTCTAAAATCTCTAGCATAAACTAGTTATATCACAATAAACTATAAATGTCGTGCGACCATAGAAAATAGCCCCGGGCGTTGCGGTAACACCACAGGCAAAGCCGAGGAGTTTGAGCAAGCACGGGATTTTCATGAGGCAGTAGCACCTTTTAACTTTTGTATTTTGATAAATATTTATGCTACAAAAATTATAGATTTTTTTATTGTTAAGTTTTTTGCTTGTTTATATACTTGCCAGAAGTTTGATTGGGGAATTTCTATGAAGTATTTTGATGAAGATTTACCAAAGTCTGGAGACACTGTTGTAGTGGGAATGTCTGGAGGTGTGGATTCCACTTTGACCGCTTTGCTTTTACAAAAGGCAGGGTGCAATGTTATAGGAGTTACAATGTCCATTTGGGACGGCAGAATTCCAGAAATTAAGAGCGAAAAATCGATAAGAGAAGCTTGCTATGGACCCAACGAAGAAAAAAATATTGCAGATTGCAAAAAATTCTGTAACGAAAATCAAATTGAATATCACGTAATTGACGTTAAAGAAAGTTACCGTAAATTTGTACTTGAATATTTTAAAAGCGAATATCGCTCTGGAAGAACGCCAAACCCGTGCATAAGATGCAACAGATTTATAAAATTTGATGCGCTTTTAGAAGGAATTCGCTCGCTAGACATTCAATTTGACTATTTTTGCACAGGTCATTATGCGAGAATCGTGCGACCAGAAACACCCCTTTTTGACAGCCATAAAAGACCATGTATGATTGCAAATGCAAATGATGTTACAAAAGACCAGACATATTTTCTGTATCGAATTCCGTCGAGCGTGCTTGAAAAAGTGAGATTTCCACTTGCTAACAAGACCAAAAAAGAAGTTTTTGAACTTGCAAAATCTTTTAACCTTGAAGCTGCAAACAGAGAAGAGAGCCAGGATTTTATTGGCCCTGAATATTTTGACATGATTTTTAACGACAAGCCGAGCGTGCCTGGCGATATAATAGATTTAGATGGGCACGTTTTGGGCAAGCACCGCGGAATTGAACACTACACTATAGGGCAGCGAAAGGGGCTTGGCGTTGCATTGAATTATCCTGCATACGTCCAGCATATAGACGCAAAACAAAATATTGTTGTTCTTGCGCCCAACGACGCTTTAAATTCAGATGCTCTTATTGCCGATGATTTTGTTTGGCCTGAAAATGTTGAACCAAACAAAAAATTTGAAGCGATGGTTAAAATCCGCCTTGCAAGCAAACCCTCGCCAGCAATTATAGAAAAATATATTCCAAATGATGAAGATAAAAACGAATATTGCGGAACTCCTTGGAAGATAACATTTAAAGAAAGTCAAAGAGCGGTTGCGCCTGGACAATCTGCGGTTTTATATGTAGATGGAGTTATACGCGGTGGCGGAATAATAAAACAGACTGTTTAGTCAAAAAAATGCACCTTAAAAAGTAGCGGTTTTGCCAAAATTTAAGGTGCTTTCATCGATAGATATGCGCGCGTTTATATATGTGTGCGCACTTATAAAATTTTATATTTTATTTTGCATTGGCAGTTGAACTTGGAGCACTTGCATATACATAGACGAATTCATTTATTGCAACAAGCTCGTTTACAGTCCCACCAAATTTTTCAGAAACGGCATAGGTTGTTGTTCTTGTAACATTACCCTTGTCGTCGTATTTGTAAATTACCCGGCGAATCAATTTATTTTCGTTGTTATAAGACTGCTCTTCTGTAATGGCGTATTTTTCGTCAAAGCGATAGACAACTTTCTGTACAATAATTCCAGATGAATTTGTATATACGGTTTCTGAAAGTTTGCCTGCGTCGTTATATGCAAAGTTGCGTTTTACTTCTAGAGTGCCGTCGGCATTGTAAGCACAATTTTCGATTTCTCTGCCTTGGTCATCAAATTTTATTATAGTTTTTCCGAGCAAAACTCCGTCTGCATTGTAATATGCTTCTTCGCTCTGCTTTGCTGTAAATTTCCAGATTGACTTATTTATGAGCATATCGCTTGCATTGTATTCTGACTCTTCGACTTTGTTGCCTTTTTCGTCATAGGAAGTTGCTATTCGCCAGCTCACTTTGCCGTCAGAATCGTAAGCAGTTGTAGAAGTCAACCTGCCGTCTACATCATACGCATAGTTAAGTCTGTCTACCAATGCATCTTTTGCAGTAAGCTCTGTTGACTGAGTTCTGCGTCCTTGAGAATCGAACGAGTGAACATACTTTGATTTTTGCGAGCGATAGTAGTCGCCAAATTTTTCTGTGATTGTATAGTCGATTTTTGTGTATTCTTTTACATCTCCAACAGGCTTTATAGTCGCTGCTGGGTCAAAAGCGTAAAGATTAAAAGCAACTGCTGCTGAAGTCAAAACAACTAAAATCTTTTTCATCTATTCCTCCGAATATATTTAAAACTATTTCTCGAATTATATCCCAATGTATAAATTTTCTCAAATATTTCCTAAAATGCCTTTATGGATTTTTTTGAATTGGAAGCTTTTTTAACTCTTTCTAAAACTCTGCACTTTGCAAAAACTGCGCAGCGGGTAAATCTAAGCCCTTCCGCCTTGAGCCGACTCATAAGCCGCCTTGAAGATGAAACCGAGCAAACTCTGCTTGAGCGCAATAATCGGGAAGTAAAATTGACTTTTGAAGGCGAAATATTTGCCCAATTTGCAAAAAAATGCATGGAAGAAAAAGAAGATGTTTTTTCAAGGTTCAAATCAAAATCAAATGCGATTGCAGGAATTTTACGCGTATACGCTTCTGTAACTGCCTGCTACTCTATAATGCCACCATTTTTAAGCCGACTTGCAGAACAATATCCAGATATTCAATTAAATGTAGAAACTGGAGACCCTGCTGGTGCAATTTTAGCCATAAAAGAAGGACGAGCCGATATTGCAGTTGCAGCGATTCCAGATTCACCCCTGGCAGAAATAGACTGCATTCCCGTTCGAAGAACTCCATTGGTTTTTGCTGCGAGCACAGGAGGTCCTTTTGAAAAAGTCAGCGGAAGTCCACAGGATATTGTTTCTTCAGTTCCGCTTATCCTGCCAAAAGCAGGAATCGCAAGAGAACGATTTGATATTTGGACAGAATCGAGAAATGTAAAACCAATAATAGCCGCAGAAACAGAAGGCAACGAAGCGATAATGGCAATGGTACAACTTGGACTTGGCATTGGACTTGTGCCTCATATCGTTTTAACAAATGGACCGTACGAAACTGGTTTTACCTGTCATTCAGCAGGAAATTCACTCGGATATTACGAAGTTGGATTTATTCAAAAAAGAATTTTTTCGGGAAGCGAATCCTATAAAAAAATGCGGCAGGCTGTAGATAAAATTCTACATTCACCAGACCGCAGTTCTAATCATAAAAATTAAAGATGCACGCAATCATAAAATAATCATCGCGTGCATTTTGTCGTTAAATTTTTAAGGTGAGTTTACTTTCCAAATTGAGCATCGAGCCAATCGAATGCTGACTTTTGCTTATCAACAGGGAAAGAATGGTCATGTCCTGCGAAAATTTCAGTCTTTAACTTATCTTGAGCATTGTTTGCAGCCCAAATTTTTTGAATCTTCTCGTAACCTTCTTTTATGCCAGCTACAGGATTTACAGGGTCAACATCGCCATTTATAAAATACATTGGTTTAGGAGCGGCAAGACCTGCAACATCCGGATAATCCAAGAATTTTGCGATTGTTGGATGAAGCATTGAATATGCAGAGTTGCCTTTGAGCTGTCCGTCTTTTTCTACGATGTGCCCCTTCATAGTTCCAAACCAGCAAACGCTTATTCCAGCAGTTATGTCGTCGCTGATTGCAGCAAGTTGCCAAGATCGGAATCCACCCATGCTAAAGCCTAAAGCTGCAACACGTTTTTTATCTACTTGAGGAAGGCTTGCAAGGAATTTTGCAGCACGGCAATCTTCTTGTGCAATTATTCCTGCAAAACTTGTTCCCATGTTAAATAAGTTGCTTGCCAAAGATTGCTGACTGTCTGTTGCAAAGCCTTTTACTGAGCGGTCGCCCCAACCAAGTGCGTCAAAACTCAAAACAACATAACCTCTTTTTGCAAGTTCATCGCCAGGATATAATTTTGAAAAATATGAATAACTCCACGCATCAGAATTCTTTAATTTTTCTTTATCCTCTTCTGTATTGCCAAAAGGTTTTACCATTTTTTCCTTACCAATTACAAATTTTGAACCGTGGTCGTGCAACATCAACGCAGCAGGATAAGTCTGATTTTTCTTCCCATTAGGAACTAAAAGATATGCGAGAACGCGGCTGTCTTTAGAAATATTGAATACAACTTTTTGAGCGGTGTAACCATCTCGTTTTTCACTAGCGATAACAACCATATCAAAAGGAGTATTATCTTCTTCTTGAATAATAAGTTCACGAGCCTTAGCAAGTCCGTCTTTTTTCCACTGGGCAACATCTACCCCATCTTTATATCCCATCTTAAATGTCCAACGACTTTTTATGTTTTCATAAAATGTTGGAAGACAGCGACTGCTTGCATTGATTTCCTGAGTAACATATTCCTTACTTCCCTCTGCAAACGATGAAAAAGCAAAAAAAACAGCAAATACGGCAAAAGCCGCTCTTTTTAATAATTTCTTCATATTTTCCTCCAAAAAATTTTACCAGAGAAGTTTAATCTGGCAAAGTAAAGATTATCTTATGTTACGTCTATTTTTTAGAGAAAAATATATAAAATATGCTAAAAAAATATACAAAAAAGAAGGAATTCGCTAAAATAACAAAAAAAATCAGATTTTATAGTTTTTTCCCAATCCTAGAACCGTATAAAACTCTATATTCTTTTCCATCTAAAGTCGAATTTTTTATTTTTTCGTCCAAAACGATTTTATCTTTTTCAAAAAGGAGAACTATTGTAGAGCCGTGCAAATCAAAATACCCTTTTTCTTCGCCTTTTTTAAAACAATAATCTTCGTGATGATTCACTATTCCGCCAACGCTGAATGCACCGACTTCTATTTGCGCAACATCTCCAAAATTTTGTGTTTTTAAGATAGTCCAAGAGCGCCTGTTTTTTGTGTAAACCTTAAACGTTCGGCAGCACACTGGTTGAACAGAATACAAAGTCCCTTTTATAAAGTGATTTTTTTCAAGAGAACCGCAATCTATATAACAATAGCGATGATAATCGTTTGCACAAAGCCTAAAAACAAGACAGTCGCCTCCAGAATACTTTGAAGAAAATTCATCTGTTCCAAAAAAGTCTTTTAGAGAATAATCAAATCCTTTTATACAAAAAGTTGAATTATCTTCTATCTTATAAACGCTTAAAAAACTGTCACTCGGAGAAATTAACAAATCTTCTTCTCCTTCAACTTTTCTTGAAAAATCCTTGCGAGTAAAAAAATCATTAAAAGATTTAAATTTTCGCCCAGCAAATGCAGACATATCTATGTTATTCTTTTTTACAAAACCGCCTATCAAAGTTTTGCTAAACGGAGTACGCAGATAAAATCCCATAAGCTTTGGAATCTGCAAAAAAAGCGTCAAATTATATAAAAATCTTCCAAAAGGAGTCCTACACAAAAAAAGAACAGACTTGTCGTTACCTGGCTCATTGCCATAAGCGTTGATGATATTCATATTTTGATTTTATCAAACAAATTCTCTCTAATCAAAGGCCGTTTGCAACAATTTTGCGATTGACTATAATTTTTTACATGAACAATTCGCTTATCTTTTTAAATGATGTTCGCATCCAAGACCTTTCAAAAATAAAAATCGCTTCGCTAAGTTGGCAAATGAAAAAACAACAAGCATGGCTTATTATAGGAGCAAACGGAAGCGGAAAATCTGATTTTTTCGACGCACTTTCTGGAGCAAAAAATTTTGTGCAGAATGCAGATGGAAAAATTATTCATTCCCCATTTGAAACTTCCACAGAAGTTGTCTCTTTAGAAAGGGCGGCAAATTTAATAGAAGAAGAGCGAAAATTAGACGAAAGTGAATACTTGGACGGAATCGACATAGGAAGAACTGGGCGACGTTTTATTGCAGAAATTTTAGGTGGACCTGATGCAAAACACCGCAACCTTCCATTGCCACCGATTGCACAACGCCTGGAAACTTTGCCAGAAGTTAAACTCTGCGGAATCGAAAAAATACTGGACCGCGGACTTAAATTTATGTCGACAGGCGAAATAAGGCGCACTTTGCTATGCAGAGCGTTGCTTTCGCAAAAAAAACTCTTAATATTAAGCGACCCATTCGCAGGACTAGACGCACAAAGCCGAACAATCCTAATGGAATTTTTTGAAACAATGGTTTTGCGACAAAAAAAATCAAAATCCGCATTTGCCCAAACATCAATAATAATCGCAATGGACAGATATACGGAAATTCCAAGCGCAATCACAAATGTTTTAGAATTTACAGATAAAGCGGTAAGTTTTTGTGGCACAAAGGAAGAATACGAAAAATTGATTTTGCAAAGAGCGCGAAAAAATTCATTCGAAAAAGAAGAACAAAAAAAAGCTTTTGCAAAAGAATTTACATCGATTCAAAACGAAACTCAAAAAATCGCGGAAGAAAAATATGGCGAAGAAAATTCATCAGAAAAAATTCCTCTAGTCCAAATGCAAAATGTAAACGTTGGCTGGGATGGAAGACTTGTTCTAAAAGATTTTAACTGGAACGTCTATAAAGGCGAACATTGGCTTGTGCGCGGTCCAAACGGTTCTGGAAAAACAACGCTTTTAGAGCTCATAACAGGCGACAACAAACAAGTTTACAGCAACGACATTCACCTTTTTGGCAAAAAACGCGGCACGGGCGAAAGCATTTGGGATATAAAAGCAAAACTCGGTATCGTAAGTTACAGAATGCATGTTGAATACAGAATGATAGGCAGCACAGATTTAGAAAGCGTAATAATTTCTGGATTTCACGATTCCATAGGTCTTTACACAAAAAAAACAGATTTAGAAATTCAAGCGGCAAGAAAATGGCTAAAACTTGCAGGTTTTGAAAGCAGAGAATCAGAAAATTTTAGCGATTTAAGTTACGGCGAGCAAAGGGCAATCCTCATAATAAGAGCAACCGTAAAAAATCCAGAAATTTTGATTTTGGACGAACCCTGCCACGCCCTAGACGAAAACTACAGGCAAAAAATATTACACCTTTTACAGATGATTGCACAAACAGGAAGTACGACACTCCTGCATGTAACCCACGACCCAACAGAAGTTCTAAAAGCAGAAAAACATATTCTCGAACTCCTGCCAGATAAAACGCCTATGTACAAAATCCACACACAAGATTAGGCAAATGCAAAATCTCGTGTGCAAAAATCAAACACTCGCGTGCAAAAAAACGGAAAGCAAATTCTTTTAAAGCCTTATTCTGCAAGCGGATACAATTCCTTTTCTTCGCGTGCAATTCGAGTATTTAAAGCGGCTTCCACAGCCTTAAACGATTCAACAAATTTTTGCGAATTTTCTTCAATTTTAGACGGAGTTCTGAATTCTTCTGCAAAATTTCCGTACGCTTTATAAAGGTCGCCCATCTCGTCCATATATTGCTTGGTAATTTTCTTTACATTTTCACTTTTACTTGCAAGCAGTTCTGGATACAAAAGCTTATCTTCAGAAGCAAGATGCATTTTTATTATTCCAGTCATCTTATTTATATTAAGAGCAATCTCTGTGGCATTTTCCTTAACGCCTTGTTTTGCAAGTTTATCTATGGTCTGCAAATATTCTTGCACAATTCTATGTTTAGAAATATATAAATCGGTATTCATAAAAACCTCCAATATCGCACGAATTATACCACAACAAAACAAAAAAAATGACATCCAAAAAGGATGCCACTTCCATCAAAATTATTTAATTTTATAAGCCAACGCTCTAATTAAAACTAGAAAATTGCCTCAAAAAGAGTTCCAATCGGGTCAAAATCCAAAAGGAGAATATCAAAAGCAAAAAATACTAAAAAACCAACAGCCGTTATTGCAACAAACGAAGCAAGCCCTATAAGAGCCTGAATTGGTGCGGGAAGTTTATCAAATTTTGAATTGTTTTCAACTGTAGACATATTTTCTCCTGTCAACTAAAAAGTTTTGCAAAGCAAAGCGGTAATCAATTTTCATAATAATAAACTTTGCACAACCTATAAGTCAATAGAACAAGACGTTTAAATTCAATAAAAGAATAATTTAGGAGCATATTGCTCGCTCGCGACCCGCTTTTGCTCGAACTCCTCGCTGCGCTGTGGTGTACTCGCGGCAATCGGGGCTAAGAGTCTTGTATACAACTAGTTTTATCGTTCGCGTCCCTAATCAAATTGAACGAACTTTTCAAAATCAGTAAAATAAAAAAAAATATAAGTCGCTTTGGAGGAAATATGCTCTACACGCCAAAAGAAATAGAAGAAACAGTAAATATGTTTATGCGACAAAAACTGGATGTTCGCTGCATAACAATGGGCATAAGCCTCTTAGACTGCGCAGATTCCGACGCAAAAAAAGCAAATTCAAAAATCTACGACAAAATAATGAACAAAGCAGGCAACCTCGTAAAAGTTGGTCAGGAAATAGAAAAAGAATTAGGTGTTCCAATAATAAACAAAAGGGTTTCTGTAACGCCAATATCGCTTGTTGCTGCAGCAAGCAAAGCAGACTCTTATGTAGAATATTGCAAAACTTTAGACAGGTGTGCAAAAGAATTAGGAATAAACTTTATCGGTGGATTTTCGGCCTTGGTTCAAAAAGGAATAACGCCAAGCGATTTAATTCTCATAAAATCGATTCCAGAAGCGCTTGCTTGCACGGACTTTGTCTGCTCGTCTGTAAATGTGGGTTCAACAAAATCCGGAATCAACATGGATGCTGTAAAACTGATGGGTGAAACTATAAAAGAAACTGCAATAAAGAGCAAAGACTGTGCAGTAAACGGATGTTCAAAGTTGGTAGTTTTTTGCAACGCTCCAGAAGATAATCCTTTCATGGCAGGAGCATTCCACGGGCCTGGCGAAGCAGATGCAGTTATAAATGTTGGAGTTTCAGGCCCTGGAGTAATTTTGGCGGCTGCAAAGGAATACAAGGGGCAACCTATAAACGTCCTTGCAGAAGGCATAAAAAAGATGGCCTTCAAAATCACTAGACTTGGGCAACTCGTTGGAACAGAAGCAGCGTCGCGGCTCGGCGTAAATTTTGGTATCTTAGACCTTTCGCTTGCACCAACGCCAGAAGTTGGAGATTCTGTTGCAAGAATTTTAGAAGAAATTGGGCTTGAAGGAGCCGGCGCACCAGGAACAACAGCAGCGCTCGCCATGCTAACAGACATGGTAAAAAAAGGCGGTGTAATGGCAAGCACAAATGTCGGCGGTTTAAGCGGTGCCTTTATTCCAGTTTCAGAAGACGAAGGAATGATAAACGCCGTAAAACAAGGCTCAATCAATTTGGAAAAACTAGAAGCCATGACAACCGTTTGCTCTGTCGGGCTCGATATGATTGCAATTCCAGGCGATACAAGCGCAACAACGATAAGCGGAATAATGGCAGATGAATTTGCGATTGGAATGGTAAACAATAAAACCACGGCAGTTCGTTTGATTCCTGCCCCAGACAAAAAAGCTGGCGACTGGGTTGAATTTGGCGGACTTTTGGGTGGCTGCCCAGTTATGAACGTAAGCAAATTTGGCTGTGCAGATTTTATAAATCGTGGCGGGAGAATTCCAGCTCCTATTCACTCATTCAGAAATTAGCAGATAAAACCGTGTATCCTTTTTTAGCCATAGCAATATTTTTCAATGTTTACTACATAGTTTTGCAGATTTTTTATTACAATTCATTTTTGGATTTTTTAATAGGATTAAAATCTTTTTCAAGCATCTGGATTCTGCTGGCGATTCTTTTTTATTTTCTATTTTTTTTATGCAAACGAGGAAAATTAAAACGGTTCGGCAAAAAAACTAAAATTGTACTTTTTTCCCTTTTATCTTCCTTCTCAATTCTGTTTTTTGTGTTATTCATAAAAATCGCAATCCCCAATACGACAAATCAAATTCCTACTGTAAAATATGTAATCCTTTTTGGAGGCGGCGTAAACAGAGATGGGAGTCTTAATCCTTCCGTAAAAAAACGTGTAGAAAAGTGCGCATTCGTCATGCAAGAAAACAAAGATTTATTGTGCATAACGAGCGGTGGCAAATCATTATGGAATGTTTATCCAGAAGGATATGCACTAAAAAAAGAACTCTGTAAGCTTGGAATAAAAGAAAGCAGAATAATAGAAGAAAATTATGCAAAAGACACGATACAAAATTTAAAATTGAGTGCAAATATCATAGCAAAAAAAGAAGGAAAAACTTTAACACAGGTTTTAGACTATCCTATTGTTCTCGTTTCTAGCGGTTACCATCTTGCGCGCATTGAGCGAATTGCAAAAAAGCTCGGCTTTACAAAAATTTATTGTATAAGTGCAAAAACTCCCAAGATCTGCATTTTAGATTCTTATCTTAGAGAAGCCTTTGCTCATATAAAATTGCAGCTCAGAATAATCCTTACAAGGCAACCTTCAAAACTAACCTAATCTTATCTGGTTTATGCGAATTATCCAAAGATATTGGATATTTTGTTGAATAAGCTTTTTTCCATAGTTATAATCAAGACGATTTTAATTTTACGGAGCGTGTTTATGTGGCTCGTTGCGTTGTTTGCAGTTGGAATATTTCTTACTTCAGTTTTTCTGGTAAAACAAATAATAAAATTCTGTAACAGATTTGCACTTTATGATTCTGTTAATGCCAGAAAAATTCACTCTGGAAACATTCCGCGCTTAGGCGGAATTGCAATTTTTCTCGCTTTTATACTCGGATGCATCGCTTTTTTTGGAATAACCGAACCACATAAGATTATTCAAAAACTTCCATTTTTCATAAGCTGTTTAATTATTTTTGCAGTCGGAATTTTAGATGATTTAGTCGAATTGAGAGCGCGCACAAAACTTCTTGCGCAACTTGTAGCAACAGGAATTGCTGTATTTTTTGGTTACAGATTCCAATCAATCTTAGGAATACCTTTAAACACAACTGTGTTTGGAAGAATTTTTTCCTGCATTTTTACATACTGCTGGGTTATTGGCATAATAAACTCATACAATTTAATAGATGGATTAGATGCTTTATGTGGCTCTTTAGCACTTTTTGTTTTAGTATCCGTTGCAGTTATATATGCCGAAATAAATGCGGAAAAAGCGATTACCTGCATTTTTCTTGCCAGTGCAATTTTGGGTTTTCTTGTTTTTAATCGTCCTCCAGCAAAAATTTTTATGGGAGACAACGGAAGCCAATTTCTTGGATTTATGGTTGCAATTCTTCCGCTTTATGTAAGCCAAAATGCAAATTCAACTTTTGAATTTAACAAAATCCTCTTCGTTATAGTTTTTGCCGCAATTCCAATGACAGATACGATTGCTGCAATATGGCGAAGGCTTAGAGAAAGACGGCCTATTATGAGTCCAGATAAAAGACATCTTCACCATAAGCTTTTAAATTTGGGTTTTTCAAAAACACAGGTTTTGATTTTGTTAGATTTAATTCAAGTTTCTATATGCGCAATCGCCATTTTAAATGCAAAGCTAGACAAATCCATTGCAACAATCGTTTTAAGTTTTACATACGCATTAGTTCTCGTGTTTTTCTCTGTTATTCACTTTAAAAATTTAAAAATCGACTTTATAGACAAGACAAGACAAGACAAGACAAGACAAGACAAGACAAGACAAGACAAGACAAGACAAGGATTTTTCAAAAATTTCCTTGTATTGCAACAACTCCATTGCAAACAATAACCCATTAACGAATAAAAACTCGCTATAAAAAAAACGGATGCCCTCTTTAAAAAGGCATCCAGTTTATCGCATTGTTTTAATATTTATTCAATGCAAATCAACTATAAATCTGCATATGATCCAAAATCACAATTTATAGCTCAAAACAAAAGTTACGATTTCTTAAAAGCATCAAATTCAGCAAGCATCTGTTCATCTTTATTTTTATCCAAAAGAGAAACAACAATGGAACACAAAAGACAGGTCAAAAATCCAGGAACAATCTCGTAAATGTCAAATATTCCGCCAGAAAGCTGATGCCAACCTACAACAACAACTCCGCCACCAATTATACCTGCAATCGCACCTTTTGCCGTCATTCCTCGCCAATAAAGCGCAAGCAAAACCAAAGGACCAAAAGTCGCGCCAAAACCTGCCCAAGCATAAGAAACCAAACTAAAGATTGAAGAATTTGGATTTAACGAAATGAACAGAGCAATCAAAGCGATTAAAAACACTGTAAAGCGTCCAACATTCAAAACCGTTTTTTCATCCGCATTTTTATTTATTATGCCCTTATACAAATCCTGTCCCACCGCAGAAGAAGCTGCCAAAAGTTGAGAGTCCGCAGTAGACATAGAAGCCGCCAAAATTGCACATAAAAAAATACCAGCAATAAACGATGGATACATATTTTGCATCGTCACAGAAAAAACCGTTTCCGCATCGCCAAATTTTGAAATTCCTTCGATAACCGCGCCCGGCTCCGCACCTAAAATTGTGCCATTGTTAAAAAGATATGCAGTTCCAAGTGTTCCAATCAAAAAAGTACCAACATAAGAAATGACCATCCAAACAGTTCCAATTCGGCGAGCCTTAGTAACAGATTCCGCAGAATCAATTCCCATAAAGCGCACGATTATATGCGGCATTCCAAAATATCCAAGTCCCCACGCCAACGCAGAAATTATTCTCATTCCTGTAAAGCTGGAATTGTTTGCAAATGCATTTTTTATCGTTTCGCCAAATTTCCCAGCAACAGCAGCTGCATCAAAATTTTGAACAGCATTAAATGCTTGCGCAGGTCCGCCCAAAGAGAAAACAAGAATTAAACTAGAAACAACAAAGGCAACAAAAATCAAAGCCCCTTGGACAAAATCCGTAGTACAAACAGCGGTATATCCACCAATTATCGTATAACACAAAATAACAACAAGACCAATCGCAAGACCAGCATGATACGGAAGTCCAAATACAGAATTAAAAAGTTTTGCACAAGCGACAAAACCAGACGCCGTGTAAATGGTAAAAAAGAATACAATAAAAATTACAGATAAAACAGAAATCAAGTGGCTCTTATCTTTAAACCTATTAGTAAAAAATTCAGGAATCGTAATTGCATCACCAAAAGCAACAGAGCACTTTCTAAGCGGTTTAGCAACAAAAAACCAATTAAGATACGTCCCCAAAATAAGCCCAAGTGCAGTCCAAAAAGTTTCCTTCACGCCACCCAAATAGCAAAGACCAGGAAGCCCCATCAAAAGCCACGCAGAAGAGTCCGAAGCCTCTGCCGAAAGCGCTGTAACCCAAGGCCCCACTTTTCTTCCACCCAAAAAAAAGTCAGAAGAACTGTTGTTTTTGTTCGCAGTTAAAAGACCAATATAAATCATCAATCCAAGATAAATAACGAACGCCACAATTTTTGCAATCATCGAAATGTCCATAATCCCTCTATAAAATTAAAAAATGCAAAAGTAAAATATAATATCAGTAATTTATAGGATATAAGATGAATTTTCAATCTTTAGCCTAATCCAAAAAAAAACTGAATAAAAATAAGGAGCATATCGATTTACCGCGACCCGCTTTTACTGCAAGTCCTCGCGGGCATTGCTCGCTGCGGTCTTTCCGTGGCAATCGGGGCTAAGAATATACAAAAATAAAATGAGACTGTGGCCGCGCTATAAAATTTTAGAAGCCTTGTTAAAATCAATATTCTCATTCATCAACTAAACACAAGATTCGCACTATATAAAAAAAATATTTTTTTTTGTAAAATCGCCTCATGGATTTTTTAGAATTTAACGATGTTACATTTACATATCCAATAATCGAAGGCGATTTAGACTCTCAAGAAAATCAAATAATTCCAAAACCTGTGTTTGAACATTTTTCTGGAAAATTACCAGGTGGCAGTTTTGTAAGTTTAGTCGGGCAAAATGGTTGCGGCAAAACAACTTTTTTAATGCTTGCTTCTGGGCGATTGATTCCAAACAGTGGCGAAGTAAAACTCTTGGGGCAGACCCCTGCAAAACTAGACCAAGAAAGTAAAAACCTTTTGGCAAGTGTCATATATCAAAATATGGAATTCGAAAGCGAACAAAAAGTAGGAGAACTTCTGGCAACTGTTTATTCAAGGGGCTCATTAAAAGGCAATGCAAAAGCGTTGCAATCCAACACAGATTTTCTTTCGGAACTCATAGATGTTTTTGAACTTTCTAAACTTTTAGAACGTCCTCTAACGCATTTGAGCAAAGGAGAAATTCAGCGCCTAATACTTTCGTTCAGTTTATTATATGGCAGCGCAAGTATTTTTATGGACGAACCAATGTTTGCAATGGAAGAGCGTCAAAAAGAAAAATCGCTTTCTTATTTAAAAGAATTTACAAAAAAAACAGGCACAACAATCTATTGTTCAATGCACGAGTTGGAACTTTCAAAAAAATATGCCGACAACGTACTTCTGTTTTATCCAAACAGAGATATGTCGTTCGGCACACCAAAAGAAATTCTCACTCCCACAGAACTAGAAAAAGCTTACCAAATTCCTGCTCAGATGCTCAAAAATAAAGAATCATTAACGCGTGAACAATTAAGAGCAATATCTGAGCAGTATAAAAGGCAATAACTTTCTACTAAAGTTCTTCTGGTTCTTCGGTTTCAGATTTTTCTGTTTTAAATTTGCTAACTTCAATTACAAGGCCTTCGATGCTCTCGTGATTTTTGGTTGCAATTTCCAGAGATTTTCTTGTTGCAGAATTGATTCCTTCAACCTGTATTTCTATATCGTCCATCGCTTTGCGCAAAGTTTTAGTAATTCCATCGAGATGCGAAGCAGAACTAGAAATTTGGTCTCCACTAGAAAGCATTTCTCCAGAATTCAACCTTACTTCTTCTGTCATTCGGTTTACGTTCTTAATCGTATCCCAAATTTTTCCGCTTGTAGCTTCTTGCTCTGCAGTCGCTCGAACAACAGTTTGAACAGAGTTACCAACTTCTTCTGAATAATTTTCTATATGGTTAAACTTTTCTACAGCACTAGCAGCAGATTGAGCAAGCACGCTAATTTCAGAAGAAATTTTCTTTAAAGCTGCTGTAATTTTTTTGTTTTGAATGCTAGAACCTTCAGCAAGTTTTCTAATTTCTGTTGCAACAACTGCAAATCCTTCGCCTGCTTCACCAGCATGAGCGGCTTCAATAGCAGCGTTCATTGCTAGCAAATTTGTCTGTTGAGCAATGTTTTGAATAACAGCACTCGCCTCGAGCAAACTTCCAGAAGCATCTGCAATGCTTTGAGAAATGTCATTTGCAGTTACAAGCGACTGTCTTCCTGCAATAGTTGCAGAAGAAAGTTTGACTATAGATTCTTGTGTTTCCTTTACAAAAACAGAAACGCTCGAAATATTCTTACTCATATTGTCAAATGAAGAATAAGACTCTTGCACGGCAGAAACCTGTTGCATGATATTTTCGTTTAAATCTCGAATTGTATTTCTTATCTGTTCTGCAGCTACCGCAGTAGAAGAAACACTTTGCTCCTGCTCGTTAAATTTGGCCCTAAGTTCATTTATTTTTTCGGTTATGCTGACAACATCATCTGTTACAGAAGTCATATTGGTTTCAAGTTGAGAGCCAATGCTTTGCATGCTAGAAGAGTCGGTAGCTATTTTCTTTATCGAATTGCGAATTTTAAAAATTGTCTTATTAAAGAATGATGAAAGTTGTCCAATTTCATCTTCGCTTCTTATAGGCAATTCAATAGTAAGATCGCCTTCACCTTGGGAAATATCTTCCAATACATTTATCATTAGATTCATAGGTTTAACAATTCTCTTTGTTACAAAGAATCCAATCATAATTGCTATTAAAAGTTGAATAAATCCTAATGCAGCAAAGGTACTTACAAAAGAATTCATATTGTCCGAAACAAATTCTCTCGCAGGTGCGGTAATTAAAAGATTCCAATTTGTATATCGCATAGGAGCCATCGCATAAATAAGAGATTCACCTTTTACCTTTGAATAATTAACTTTTAATTTGCGAGATTTTGAAGCGCTGTATATATAATTTTCAAAATCTTTATCACAATCTTTAAAAACTGTAGAAAAAATATTTTGATATAAGAGTTCAGGTTGACGATTTCCCAAAACAATGCCATCTGGACTCAATATATATGCGGTTCCAGTTTCACCGACAAGACAGTCGCTTATAAGGTTAGAAAGAGAATCTCCTAAAAGAGAGGCCGCAAAAACACCTGTGATTTTACCTTGCAGATTATGAATTGGAATTGCTGCAATAAACACATAGGTTCTTTCGGTATTGCTCATAGCAGGATCGGTAAGGGTTGACTTGCCAGAAAGCGTTCTTTTAAACCAGTCTTTAGAAGAAACATTTTCTACAGTTCCGTCTGTTTTATAAATTAGCCCATCTGCTCCAGAAATTCCAAAATTTATCCAACCACGCTGTTTTTGCATTTGAATTTCATTTGAAAATATATTTATTTTTTCTCTATAGCTTACAGTTTCATCCTGAACTTTAGGGATATTGGCAAACGCTTCCAGTTTTTCAAAAATTGAACGCGAACGTTCATCTAAAATTTTAGAAGTATTAGTCGCCATTTCTCCTATAAAGTACCTTGTATTCGCTAACAACGCTTTAAATGCAAGATACATTGAAAAAACACCCAAGATGCAGAGAAAAGAAAGAGAAAAAACAGCAAATATCGCTGCCATCTTATTTTTTATCGAAAAAAGTTTACCGTTCATCATAAGATGCTCCTTTTACTTTTTCAAAGAATTGTTGGAATCACGAACAAAAACATCCAGCACACTCTGAATATCTTTTCCACTGGCAGCATTTTTTAAAGCAGTATTCCAATATCCTCGCATATCGCCAAAACCATTTATGTTATTATAATACTGACCGTAAAATCTCTGCAAAACTGAATTATATAAAATCTCCGGGTCCTTAGTTTCAACAGAAACTTTAGAACTTGCAGGAAAGCCTCCAGTTGCATTTATAACTTTTTGAGCCCAAACTTCATCTGTTGCCATAAAATGAAGGAATTTTTTAGCGGCTTTTGTGCGATTCTTGTTAGATGTTTTAAAAATACACGCTCCTCCAGCAAGAAATTCGAGGACAGGTGCCGAAGAACTGTTAGGGAAAGGCATATAAATAGGTGTAAAATCCTTTCCTTTGTAGTTGCGTTTTCCATCGTACATTTTATTTAACTGAGGTGAATACAAAATTGTATGTGCCGCATTCGATTCAACAAACATCTGAATGGCATCGTTAGAAGTCATATCCTTTCCATCAAACAAAAGACCAGTTTTCATAGCCTTTACAGTCCAGTCAAGATTTTTTACAGCGTTGGGAGTGTTAAATACATACTGCGAGTAATCTCCATTTAAAAGCCTTGCGTTTCCATAGAGATTCACCAAAAAAGCACGCGTTCCCTGATCTCCACCTTGAGTTTTATAAAAGAAAACACCAGGAGTTTTTTCGCTTGGAAGTTTTGACCGCAAAGCAGAAAGAAGCTTTTCGTATTCGCCAAGCGTCCATTGTCTATCCCTCCTAGTATATGGAAGAAGATCTATAAGCCCTAAATCTTCAAGCATTTCTTTGTTAAATGCCATAGAGAATGGACCACAGTGAATTGGATACATATAAGAGCGTCTGTCTTTGCCCGCAGAAACCGCTAAAAGTCCTACTGTTATATAAGGTTTTTCTGTTGCAAGAACGTCGTCCAAAGGTTCAAGCAAACCGCTATTTGCCCACAACAAAATTCGCCCAGGAGCATCATAAATTATATCAGGTGGATTTCCCTTATCGATTGCATCTTGAATTTCTTTACCACCATCAGCAAAAGATAAGAGTTTAAAATTGATTTTAATAGATGGATTTTCTTTTCTAAACGCGTCAATAAGGCTTTGTTCAAAATCGCCAGCTTTTCCAGACTCTGAAGTAAAATTAGGAAAAGTCCAAAAATCGATTGTAGCAGAAACAGACTTTTCATCTTTTGTCATACAACTGGTAATAAAAAAAACACTAAATATGATTAGTATCATATAACGAAGATTATTTTTCATTATCCCTCCAAATTAAAAATAAAAATCACCTCAATAAATTTGGTGATTTAAATTTTCCAAAACTTAGCAATGTTCTTTGATGTGTTATAAACTCTCTACAATTATATTATATCTTAAAAAATAAACTTATAAAAAACAATAAATTTAAAGAGAGTTTTTAGTTCAAGTATGAGTCAAAAATGTATTAAAAAAATTAAAACGGCGCTTCATCAGGATTTCGCGCTAATTGGGTTTCCAATCCTGAAAGATTTGCGATTTTTTGTATATCTTCTTGTTCAAGTTCAAAATCAAAAATCTGCGAATTTTCAATTAGTCTTTCTTCTTTTGTGCTTTTTGGAATAGGAAGATTGCCACACTGCAAATTCCACCTCAGGCAAACCTGAGCAACAGTGCGCGAATATTTTTTTGCAAGCAGAGCCATCTCGTCGTTTTTAAAAATTTCGCCTCTACCAAGCGGACTGTAACTTTCAATCAACATACCAAGATTCCTGCTGTAATTAGAAAGCTCTTGTTGAATTTGACCTGGACAAACCTTTATCTGATTCACCATCGGTTTTATGGAAGCCATTTTTAGAAGCGGTTTGATATGGCGTTCGCAGAAATTGCTAAGCCCAATCGCACGGATTTTTCCTTCTTTGTAAAGTTCTTCCATAGCCTGCCAACTTTCAGCATTTTTTTCTGCCCAGCAGTCGCGAAATTTTAAAGGATTAGGCCAGTGGATAAGATATAAATCGATGTAATCCGTTTTTAGTTTTTTTAGAGAAAGTTCCAATGCGGATTTTGTAGTTTGATAGCCGTGGTCATCGTTCCAAAGTTTTGTAGTTATAAAGATATCCTGACGAGGAGTGCCTGTATTTTTTATAAAATCGCAAACTGCATTACCAATGCTTTCTTCATTTCCATAGGCAGTGGCAGTATCTATATGACGATACCCGTTTTTTAAAGCAGCATAAACAGAATCGTAAGATTCTTTACCGTTTGCACTTTGCCAAGTTCCAAGCCCTAAACACGGAATTTTTACGCCATTAGAAAGTTCGTAGCAATCCGTAAGTTTTTTAAAATTCATCAAATACCTCTATACCGATTGATAAAAATCATCCAACGATAATTTTCTTTAGAATAGCATTGTTTTTAAAGCCGAGATAGTTTGACTCTTATTATCTGCATTAAAAGTTTTGTTAGAAATCAATCTATTGGTAAGTCGATTCCGAAATATGAGGGATTTTCGTGGAGAACTGGGATTTTTTCGAACGGATTGTTTGGGAAAGTAAAAAGTTTACTGTAATATTGCGCGTGTATTTTTATATCGTCAATTTCTTCTCTGCGTTTTTTCGAGATTTCTAGGAAGTTTTCTTTTCTATCCAATCCTAAAAATCTACGATTCAAAAGGTTTGCGGCAATTCCTGTCGTGCTTGAACCTGTAAACGGATCTAAAATCCAGTCATTTTCTTTAGTTGATGCAAGAATTATTCGGGCGAGCAACGGCAGTGGTTTTTGAGTCGGATGCTTGCCGCAGGATTTTTCCCATTTTGCGATTGCAGGTAAACTCCATAAATCTCGCATCTGAGTTCCGCCGTTTATTTTTTTCATCAATTCATAGTTGTAATAATGAGTTATATCTTTATTTTTTCTTGCCCATAAAATAAACTCCGTTGAATGCGTAAAAAATTTGCAGGAAAGATTTGGCGGCGGATTTGTCTTTGCCCATGTTATGCAATTTAGAATACGAAAATCAAGTTCATTGAGCATTTGTGCAACCGAAAATATATTGTGATAAGTTCCGCTAATCCAAATTGTCCCATTGTCTTTTAATTTTTCTCGACATAAACTGAGCCACTGGCGGTTAAACTCATTGTCTTTTTCAAAACCGTTTGACTTATCCCATTCTCCTTTATTGACGCTGACTTGTTTTCCCGACTGGACGGAAATACCGCCGTTAGAAAGAAAATAAGGTGGGTCGGCAAAAATCATATCGAATTGAAAATCAAATTGCGGCAAGATTTTTGTGCAGTCGCCTTGGACAAGAGTAAAGTCGTGATTGTGAGATTTGTAATAAGAATGGAGCATTGTTTATTATTGTGTGACATTTGAACATATGCTTACCCTGCATTGCCGTAAAGGCAATGTCAGGTTGAAGCGGGTGTTAGGTGATTTTCATATCACTAATTTCTCGTAATTTACTTACATCATTTGAGGTAAGTATCTCGAGATTTGTCGTTATTTTTTCTATTGGCCAATCCCACCATTTTATACTTTCTAAAAGATCAATAATTTCATTATCAAATCTTTTTCGTATTAATTTTGCAGGATTTCCTCCAACGATTGAATATGGTTCTACATCTTTTATTACAACAGAATTTGATGCAATTATTGAACCATTACCTATCTTTATTCCGGGCATTATTAAAGAATTATAACCAATCCACACATCATTCTGAATTACCGTATCACCTTTAATTGGTAACTCTTCCATTTCCGGTGTTACTTTTTCCCATCCATTTCTAAATATTGAAAATGGATATGTTGTGAAACAATTCATTTTATGATTTGCACCATTCATTATAAACTTAACATCTCGGGCAATGGCACAAAACTTTCCAATAATTAATTTATCTCCAATGAATGGATAATGATACAGAACATTATTTTCAAAGTTTTCTGAATTTACCGGATCATCGTAATACGAATAATCACCAGCGATTATATTTGGATTAGTAATTATATTCTTAATAAAACATACTTGATCAAACCCCTTCATGGGGTGTATTTCATTGGGTTGAGGACCGTACATATAAAACTCCTATAATTATTATGGTGAAGATAATTTATATAAATCTTATATGTTCATTTCCGGCCTTTTCTCCTCTCGATTATTACAGATATATATTTACCACATTTATCTTTAATGTGTAAATAATCTTCTTTCTTGTCCGCCGAGAGCGTGCTCCTAACATGTTTTATTATACAATAATTCTGAAAGATATTTAGTACGCGTATTTACGTCTTCTTCAGTCCAATCCTTTTTATCACTATATTGCATATAATCAGTACAAAATTTTTTTACAGTATTTAAGTTTGAGTCTTTATTTTATTTTTTCTTTTAGGGGTTTACTTCCTATACCTGAATTCCAGGTTGCATCTAAGGGTAACAGATTCCCTATTTTCCCAGAAAATTTCTTATTATTCCACCTGAGGATTAATATGTTCAATAGAAACAATACGAATATCCAATTCATTATTCTTCAATAAAAATCTTTCTATTTTTTAAATATATGGAATATCCATTAAGTTCCATTCGGAATGAGTTTTGTTCTTGATTTTTTATGCTCAGCGGAACCAGTTTTACATTATAATTGAATAGATTCTTTGCCATATTTATGCCTTTTTATATTTCCGATTTTACTTTCAAAATAAACTCATCAATATCTGCAAGATTGTAAATGCTTGGAATCAAAGAATACGCTTCGCCCAATTTATTTTTTGCAGAAAGCCAGCCTTGACCGTCTGTAATCCAGACAAATTCAAACTTTTCATAGCGGTTGATTTTTGGAGCAATGTCGGTATAAGCACGCGCAACTTCGTTTAACTTTGAGCCGCCGCCGTTATAAAAATTAGTTTCAATAAGATAAGTTTTCTTTTTTGTTTGAACCACAAAATCAAAGCGTTTCAAATCTTGACCGAGCGATTTTATTTCTTCAAATTCCGTACTGTTCACTTCCTTTCTGAATGGAATATTTGCCCTTTTGAATTTCAATGCGACCGCCTTTGCCATATTATCACCGCCCCGATTTTTACGTGCATTCGTATCAAGTCCGACTTCCACTCCAAACACATAATCTACAAGATTTGTGATATTTTTATTTTTAAAAACTTCTGCAAGTCCTGTCTGCTCAACATAATCGATTACGCCTTGCAACGATGAAAAATAAGTCTCAAGCGGAACAAATTCTCCGTTTGCATTGAGAGTTTTTTTCTTATCCTTTGTTCTTACGGCAATCAGAATATCAAGTACTTCAAAAACTTTCGGATTTTCATCATAGAGTTCTTTGATTGCTTTTCGTAAATCATTTTTTCCAATCAAATAATTCAACTGATTGAGTTTTATCGCAATCTTGTTTGTATTGAGGATTACTTTTTCAAAATCCGTAAAATAATCTAAAGTCGCATTTGTTTCGCTAAGTTGAGATATAAATAAATCAAAGTCTTTTTTCATTGTTTTAGTCTTCGTTCGGAATAACATTCCAAGTCATATTTCTGCCAGAATAATTCCAGTATCTAATATCTTGCTCAATAAACAGCCATTTTATAACTTTTACAATATGATCAACAGGAAAACCTCTAGAGAAGGAAATATTTTTTATCTCTTCATCTGAAACATCGTGACACTCAAAAACTTTCTTCAACAGAGAATATAATTTAGAATATTCTTCTTTATTTTCTTTTTTCTTACACTGCAAGTCTTCGCCTATGTCTTCATGCTTTGGGTAGTTCCGTCGGCGTTCTCCTTTTTTAGCATAATTAATATTCTCAACACATACTAAAAAATCAAATCCATTATGAAGATTCGCTGGACGTTGAAGATAAACTCTATTGCCGTCTTTTAAGTTTTCCACATAATAAATATATCTTGCAGCCTCCTCTCCAGTTCCTTTACCAGCATCTTCCTTCGAAAAAAAATTCACAACACGCATTCTAACATCATTCCGAGAACCTTCATTCGAGAAAAAATTAGTTATTTCTTTTTTTGACATAATACCTCCACTAAAATACGTTCGCAGCATTGCTAATCAAAATCTCGTTTATTTCTCCGCGTTTTTTTGCGTTTGAATTTATCATTCGCGAAGCAGAGACCCGCTCTATTTCAAAATGTGAATATAAATTGTCGAAGAAATTGTCATTTTTATCTGTATTTTTAGGATCAGAATTGCTCGCCAAAACTTCTGCACCTTTATTTGAGATTTCAGTTAAAAAATTTCCTAACTCAACCTGATCTTTATCCGAAAATCCGTTTTCTGAATATGATGTAAATGCCGATGTTTTTGTAATTGGACGATACGGCGGGTCGATATAGACAAAAGTTTTATCGTCGATAAAGTTTTTACATTCCTTATAATCGCCGGCTGTCATTTCTACATTTTGCAAAAGTTTTGAACAGGCAAACAAATTTTCTTCATCACATAAAAGCGGATTTTTTGCATTATTGAAAGGGACATTAAAAGCACCTTTTGAGTTCACGCGGTAAAGTCCGTTAAAGCAAGTTTTATTCAAAAATATAAACAAAACCGCTTTTTCAAGATTCTCGGCTTTGTTTCCGTTTATTTTTATTTCGTTATATCGACTGCGCTTTTCATAAAAAAAATCTTTATTTTCTTCTAAACTCTGATTTTTATAACGATTTTGTATTTCAAAAAGTTGCGATATTAAACACTCACAATTATTCTTGATTTGAAAATAAGTGTTTATGAGTTCTTTATTTATATCGTTGATCAATACGTCTTGCGGCTGAAATTTATTTAAAATGTCAAAAAGTACCGCTCCGCCGCCGACAAAAGGTTCGCAATACTTTTCGATTTTTGAAGGATATTTTTCGCTGATTTTATCGAGTAATTGGCTTTTCCCACCAACCCATTTTATAAACGGCTTTGCAGAAGTCATTTTATGAATATATCTTATTTCCTTTAAAAAATCTAATTTCAGTTTCAACAATGCTTTTTCTCTACGCGTTAGGCTATGGAGCACCTGCGTAGCAGTCCACCGCAGGCGGCACTTTTGTGACGCCGAGGAGGATGAGCGGAAGCGAAGTGCGTAACAGCCGACGGCGCGAGCGAAAGCGAGCGACGGAACGCCCTGCTTCGTTGTAAAATTCACAAAAAAAAAATAGAATTAGGCGATTTACTTCCTTAAAATAAAAATCGAGTGAAGAATGAATATCTGCCTTTTTACTAAAGAAGAAATTTTAAAGCCTCTGTGCAAAAACGATGAACGCGCTTTGCATATTATAAAAGTTTTGCACAAAAAAACTGGCGACTCTTTTGAAGCTGGCCTTATTGGCAGCTCAGCTGGAACTGCAACAATAACAAATATTTCTGATAAAGGCGAAATTTATTTTTCGTTTGCGCCAAAATCCGCAGGAAAACCACTCTATCCTTTAACGCTCATAATTGGATTTCCGCGCCCGATTCAGCTTAGAAGGCTTTTGCGGGATGTTGCAGGTCTTGGCTGCAAAAAAATCATCTTAACTGGCACTGAACTTACCGAAAAATCCTATCTGTCTTCTTCCGTAGTGAGCGACGGCTCTGCTTATAAAATGCTTTTGGAAGGAACTGCACAAGCGGCAAGCACTCATATTCCTGAACTTTTGTTTGTAGATTCACTTTCAAAAGCGGTAGCAAAGATAAACGAAAATCAAAATACTCTGTCTTCGCTGATTGCGTTGGACAACAGAAGAGCAAAAACAAGTCTGCACGATTTTTTGCAATCTGAAAAATCTTTTGAAGTCGTTGCTGCCATTGGCAGCGAACGCGGCTGGACGGAAGACGAGAGAAATTTTCTTGAACAATCTGGTTTTTGTCTTTGCTCAATGGGAAACCGGGTTCTACGAACGGAAACTGCGGCAACGGTTGCGGCAAGTATAATTTTGGATTCGATGGGATTTTTAAACTAAATTCAAAATACGCAGAAACTTGCCTTTATCAATATTATTTCTTTTACCTTTTCTAATTAAAACTGATTGTGTGCCTTGAAATAAATCCCATTTCTTCTAAAGATTTTACTGTGCGGTAAATGGTTGCTCTTCCAATCCTTCTGTCAAAAATATTTGCAAGATAAAAATCTTTTAGCAGGTGCAATTTGGATTGTTGAGAATAAGCCTTATGATATTTTTTCTATGCTCAATAATTCTTTTTCCGCGGATTTTAAATGCGTGAATTATCGAATCAAATTTTTCTTCAAGACGGTCGCGGGTTTCTTCAATTTGATTTTCTTTTGTTATCATAGTCTAACAAAAATTCCTCACCACATTTTACAAAAAACTAAAATCTACAAAAAAATCCAAACCTTTTCAAAAGCTCTAAATAATTTTTCTAAAATGCCGTTGTAAATCCTAAATATTTTTAATTATAATTAACAAATGTTAATTAAGACTAACAAAAAAAATAACAAATTTATTTACTAACTTTTTTAAAGGAATTTTTCTATATGATGATTGATAAACGCCTTTTAAAAGCTGTTCCAGAAAGCCTAAAATATGTGCTTTCGACAGTTCTTTTTAGATGGCTTTCGCTTATTTCTAACGCCGTTCTTGTCTTTTGTGTTGCTCACCTTATACGCACAAAAGGCGAGAATTTTTTAATTCCAACAATTCTCATAGCAGCGAGCATTGTTGTAACGTTTTTATGTTCTTTTTTTAGTTCCATTACAAGTTTTAAATCTTCGTGCAATGTTAAAAAAAATCTTCGTTCCATGATTTACAAAAAACTTCTCCAACTGGGGCCTGAATATCAAGAAAAAACAGAAACAGCAAAAATCGTTCAATTAGCGGTTGAAGGAGTTGAACAACTTGAAGTTTGGTTTGGCTCGTATTTGCCGCAGTTTTTTTATTCAATGATTGCAGCCGTAACTCTATTTTTAATTCTTGCATTTTTAAATCTAAAAATGGCTCTAATTTTATTGATTTGCGTCCCTCTAATACCACTTTCGATTGTGCTCGTACAAAAAATTGCAAAGCGAATTCTTGCAAAATATTGGGGGCAATACGCAAACCTTGCCGACAATTTTTTGGAAAATCTTCAGGGGCTTACAACTTTGCAGATTTACCGTGCAGACGAATATAAACAACAAAAAATGGCGCAAGAAGCAGAACATTTTAGAAAAGTAACGATGAAAGTCCTTTCAATGCAGTTAAATTCCATAATAGTGATGGATATTGTAGCGTACGCTGGAGCAGGACTTGCAATTACAGCAGCACTTGGAGCGTATTTTGCAGGCAGCCTTACTCTAGAAAATTGTTTTATCTGCATACTTTTAAGTGCAGATTTTTTTATACCGCTTCGTAGGCTTGGAAGTTATTTTCATACGGCAATGAATGGAACTACTGCAGCAAACAAAATTTTTGATTTATTGGGCGTTACTCCACATTCTGTGGAGCCGGGCTCTTGCTCAAACTCCTCGCCACTTTCGCAAAACTCAAGTGGCTGTGGTGTTACCGCGACGATCCCTAACGCAGTCTACAAACTAAAAGATGTAAATTACAAATTTAATCAAAGACAAGTTCTTTCAAACATAAATCTTTCTATAAATAAAGGCGAATACATAGCATTTGTCGGAAAATCTGGCTCTGGAAAATCCACAACTGCAAAAATCTTGTGCGGAATAAACCGCGACTATCAGGGGCAGGTTCTTCTCTATGGAAAAGAATTAAATTCGTATGAACGAGAAACTCTCTATTCAAAATGCATGTATATAAGCCACAGAGATTGGATTTTTAAAGGAAGCATTCAAGATTGCCTTTTGGAAGGAAATCCAAACGCAACTAAAGAACAAATGTGGCAGGCTTTAGAAAAAGTACAGCTTGCAGACTTTGTAAAGGAAGAAGGCGGTCTTGAAATGCAAATCAAAGAAAACGCTTCAAACCTTTCTGGTGGGCAAAAACAGAGGCTTTCAATCGCAAGGGCTCTCATACACGACAGCGAAATTTTAATCTTTGACGAAGCAACTTCAAATATAGATGTGGAAAGCGAATTGGCAATTTTAAATCTGTTGCATAAATTAAAGTCAGAAAAAACTATAATCATGATTTCGCACCGTAAAGAAAATGCAGTTGGGGCAGATAGAGTTTATTCTTTTGAAGACGGAAAAATCACTTCAATTTTAGAGAATAAAGACGGAGGCTCAAAATGAAAACCTTGCTTAGACTTTCAAAACTAGTTGCTCCACTTTTTCCCATTATGATTCTTGCAATAATTTTTGGAACGCTCGGATTCTTCTGTGCGATTGGAATTCCTGTTTTTGGTACAATGGCACTTGTGCAGTCTTTTCCTGTTAAAGCACTTGTGTTTTTAGGCATAGCGCGTGGCGTTCTGCACTACATTGAGCAATATTGCAACCATTTTATTGCATTCACTTTACTCGCAAGGATAAGAAATATCGTTTTTTCTAAACTGCGCTCACTTGGGCCTTCAAAATTGGAAGGCAAAGAAAAAGGAAATCTCATTGCACTTTTAACTTCCGACATTGAACTTCTAGAAGTTTTTTATGCGCACACAATTTCTCCAGTTTGTATTGCTTTTTTGGTCTGTGGCGCAATGGTTTGTTTTATTGGTCATTACAGCGTTATTCTGGGAATTTTGGCACTACTGTTTTATTGCATTGTTGGAATTTTGGTTCCAGCTTTGGTAAGCAAACCTGCTGTAAAGCACGGAACTGTGCACAGAAAGCAATTTGCAGATATGAATTCTTTTCTTTTGGACTGCTTGCGCGGGCTTTCTATGAGCATAATGTATGCAACTGGTGCAAAAAAACTTTTTGAAATAGAAACAAAAAGTGATAACCTTGCAAAAAGCCAGAACAAAATGGCAAAGATTGAAGGTTTAACGGCAGCGCTTTCTGGTTTGTTTGTAACGCTCGGTTCAATTTGCATGCTTTTTGTCTCTCTGGCTGTTTATAAAAAAGGTTTGATTGGTTTTGATGCGGTTATAATCTGTACAACTGCAATGTTTTCCTCATTTGGACCTGTAATTGCAGTGGCAAATCTTGGAAGCGGCTTGAGCCAGACAATCGCAAGTGGAGAGCGTGTGCTTGCACTTTTAGATGAAAAGCCAATCGTTAAAGAAGTAAAAGAAGGAAAGAAAATTGTTTTTGAAGGCGCAAATGCTCAAAATGTGAGTTTTAAATATCCATCTAAGCAAAATGCGTTAGGGATTGTCGCGGAAAGACCACAGACGTTGGAGCGAAGCGGAAACGCCGAGGACTTGCAGCAAAAGCCCGGCGACAGCAGTGCTGGCGCAACGCCCGAATTCGTTTTAAAAGATGTTTCAATAGAATTTCCAAAAAACAGCATAATTGGAATTCAAGGAAAATCCGGTTCTGGGAAATCGACGCTCCTAAAACTTTTTATGCACTTTTGGGAAGCAAACAGCGGCAAAGTTTTAATTTCGGACGTGGACGTAAAAAAAATCCAGACAGAAAATTTGCGAAAAATCGAAAGTTATGTAACTCAAGAAACCGTGCTTTTTCACGACACGATTGCGGAAAACATTCGCATTGCAAAACTGGATGCGTCTGACGAAGAAATTATTGAAGCGTGCAAAAAGGCGAGTATTGACGATTTTATTCAGTCGCTTCCGCAAAAATACGAAACTTTGGTTAGCGAACTTGGAGACAATTTTTCTGGTGGCGAAAGGCAAAGGCTGGGGCTTGCAAGAGCGTTTTTACACCGTGCCGATTTTATGCTTTTGGACGAACCGACGAGCAATCTTGACTTGTGGAACGAAGAAATAATTATGCGTGCCGTAAAAGAGGATGCAAGAGAAAAAACCGTGATAATAGTGAGCCACAGGGATTCAACTTTTAATTTAGCAGACAAGGTTATAAAACTTGAATCTGGAAGAAAAAGTTGAGATTTGTGATTGGATGATTAGATGAAAAATAAAAATGACGGACGGGTGCGTTTGTTAAGTTTGTTGTTTTTGTTGAGCTGATAAAAAATGACGAGCGTTGAATAAATCAGCTGATGAATCGCATTTGTTAGTCGGAGGCGAAAAGGCTTGCGTTGCATAACAATAATGGTCGTGCTGCATGAACAGCGAGCGAGTTGAATCGAAAATCAGTTAAAACTAAAAAATCGTAAAATCAGGAGAAATTTATATGATATTAATGAAACCTATCTGGATTGCACTTGGCTTTGTATTTACTGGAATTGGAGCATTGGGAATTCCACTACCAATTTTGCCAACAACGCCTTTTTTGCTGCTGGCAGCTTTTTGTTTTGCAAAGGGCTCAAAACGCGTAGATGCCTGGTTTAGAGGAACAAGGCTTTACAAAAATCACCTTGAAAGTTTTGTTACGCACCGAGCGATGACTTTAAAAACAAAATTGACCATTTTGCTAAGTGCATCAGTTATGTTGCTTTTTGGATTTGCAATGATGACCTTAAAAGCAATGCGAACAGGCAACACTGTTCCAAACACTATTGGACGAGTTGTAATTTTATGTATGATTCCACTAAAATATCTGTACTTTTTTACAAAGATAAAAACCATAAGCAACGAAGAAGCGCAGCGTATAAAACAAGAAGATGAACAATCAAAAAAAAATAGCAGCGAAGGTACAACTTTAAAAGAAAAAATCGAAGCGTAAATTTCTCTTTAAAGAATAAGGAAAAGGATGACTCAAGAAGAAATCTTAAACAAACGGCAGAACGAAGTTTACGTCTGTACGCTTATGATTCAAATATATTGCAAAGGGGTACATAAAAATAAAGCCGCTATGAAAGGCGAAGAATTCCTTTGCCCAGAATGCAAGCAACTTACAGATTATGTAAAACTTAGAGTTTCAAAATGTCCCTTTATGGAAACAAAAACTTTTTGTGCCATGTGCAAGGTTCATTGCTATAAAAAAGATATGCGCGAGCAAATAAAGATTGTTATGCGATATGCAGGCCCTAGAATGTTAAAATACCATCCCATTTTGGCATTAAAACATGTGTATCTGACAATTCAACAAAAACGAAAATTAAAAAAAGAACAATAGGAGTTTTTTATGAAGCTTTTTGAATTTGTAAACCTTGGCGGTCCAATAAACTGGATTCTATTTTTTATGCTGTGCTTTTGCCTTTGCCAGTGCATTGAGCGATGCCTTTATTTTCATCAAACTTCCAGAGCAGGAAAAAAATATTTTAAAAAGCGGCTTGAAGATAAAATTAACAGCGAAAAAAATCTTTCTCCAGAAGAACTACAAAAATTCGTCGAAAAAGAAACCTCGCTCACTTATTACGAAATGAACCGCGGACTTTGGTTTTTGAATTTCGTTTGTTCTGTTTCGCCTTCGATTGGACTTTTGGGAACAGTTGTTGGTCTTATAAGCGCATTCCAGCAAATCGCTTCGGCAGGTTCACAGGTAAGCATGCAGGATTTATCGAGCGGAATTTGGGTTGCAATGATAACGACTGCCTTTGGTATGATGATTTCAATTCCTGGTCTTTTTTTCTATCGAACTTTTAAAAGAATAATCGAAAAACGAATGATGATAATAGACCTTGAAATAGTACAAAATTTACAGGACGGAAAATCCTCTACAAATTCAAAGGAATAAGAAAATGTCTGATTTTTTAAAAAAGTTAATGCACGGCGAAGAAGAACTTTCGGTCAATATAACTTCGATGATTGACGTAATCTTCATCCTTTTGATTTTTTTTATGATTTCAACGCAATTCAAAAAATCTTCGCTTCCTTTGGATCTTCCAGAAACAGATAAATCCGTTACAACAACAGAAGACAATTCCACAAAAGTCCTTGCAGTAAATTATGATTCGATAGAACTTGGCGGCGAAATCGTTCCTTTTGAAAACCTTGAAGAAAAATTGAGAACGATGCACGAACAAAACCCAGAAGTTGCAATTTCGCTTGAATGCGAAAAAACTGTAGAATTTGAGCGAGTCGTTCAAATCCTCACAAAAGTCCAAAATGCAGGAATTACAAGAATAGGAATCATACATGAAACGATGGATAACTAGCAGCCTGATAACATTTGCAATTCTACTTTTGGCATGCATAATTTCATCTTTTTTTACGATTGAAGAAACTCACTCTTCGCAAACAGATTCTACTGGGCAATCGGTTGTAACTGTAATCAAAAAAATTAAACCAAAGAAAAAAATCGTCGAAAAAATAAAAAAATTAGAAAACGTAATCGCAGCTCCAGACGCTACTATTCAAGAAGAAAAACCAGAAGAGCAGGAGCCAGAAGAAAATCAGGAAGAATTTGAAGAATCACAAAGCGAAACTCAAAACGATGTTGAAGATTCATCTTTGAGCGAAGAACGACAAAAAAATGAAGAAACTTACAAAGGTTACGCATTAAAAAGAATCGCATCAAAAAAAATGTATCCTATGAAGTCTCGAGCAAAAGGCCACGAAGGAAATGTGAGAATCCATATTGTAATAGATACAAATGGAAATTTAACAGAAATAAGCATACTTGAACCTTGCGAATTTGAAGAACTTAACGAAGCTGCCTTGAATGCTGTAAAAAAATCTGCCCCTTTTAAAAAAATGCAACCAGGAAGTCGTCCATTGGAGTTTAGAGTTCTAATGGAATTCAAACTAAACTAAATCGCTCATCTAAAAATAAAGCAAAATTTCACCCTTAAATTTTTAGATAAAAAACAAATGCCCATTCAATTTATTTCCCGCATTTTTAATCCATATTTTTCAGTTGCAAAACCAAATTTTTAGATTTTTCTTCTTTTTTGTTATTGAAAATAAATAATCAATAACAAAGATTTCATTCTGCAAATTCTTGAACCAAAGGCTTATTTAGGTTAGCATTTGCTAACAAAATACTAGGTAATACTAATGAAATTCCATATAAATAAATCGGTTTTAGTTTTGCCTGCCATTTTTTCGACTGCATTTTTTTCATTTGCAAAAGACGACATAATTATTGTAAGTGCTGGAAAAATTGAGCAAAGCCAAAGCCAATCAATAGAAAAAGTACAAGTTATATCCTCTGAACAGATAAAAGAGTCTGGCGCAAAAACATTGACAGAAGCCGTAAAAAATCTTCCTGGGGTCGTAATTAATGGAGCAAGCGCAGGAAATCCAACAGAATCGATAAGCATGCAAGGGTTTGACTCTGATTATGTAAAAGTTTTAATAGACGGGATTGCTGTGAGCGGTGATATTGGCGGTTCCACAGCAGTTTTTCAGATTCCAGTGGAAGACATAGACCATATTGAAGTTGTACAAGGTGCAAGTTCTGCACTTTACGGAAGCGACGCTATGGGTGGCGTAATCAACATAATAACAAAGAAAACAAAACAAGAGTTCGACGGCATTAAACTTCACGGAAGCCTTAGCCAAGAATTTAGCTATAGCATAAAAAAAGACTGGAGAAATTACACTGCAGGTTCAATTTCTGTTGCAGGCGAAAATTTAAGCACAAATCTTTCTGGCAGTTTTGATTTTGCACCAGGTCTTAAAAAAAGTGCATACTACGCTCTTGCAGGTGGATTTGTAGACTACTATGCAACTCCAAAAAAACAAGTTTGCTTTTTACGCGCAACAACAGATTGGAAAGATGATTGGGGAAAAATTGGAGCTTACGGTACTTATGCTTATGCAAATCAACTTTCAAACTACACGCCAGCGGGTTTTAGCGCAGGCTCTTCTATGGAATACACTACCAACCGAATAGAAGGTGGAATTTCAGGTGAATACAGATACGACAGCGATTTAAGTTTTAGCGGATTTTCCAGCATAAAAAAATTCCTGCTTGATACAGATTACAATGTTGACGCAGGATTGGATTCTTCTAAAACAGATACAGACTCGTCATTTTTAGATTGGGAAAGTGAAGTTCGCTCCAGTTGGACTTTTAATGAAGATAATCAATTTCTTTTTGGCTTAAATGGAATTATCGAAACGATAGACGGAAAATCCTTTAAAACACGCGAAAAGCAAATTTTACTTTCACTTTTTGCGCAAGATACAATCAAATTTGTCGATTTGTTTTCTGTAGTTCCAGGAATACGTTTTGACTATTCGCCAGCAATAAAAACATCATCAAATTCTTTTATGCTAACTCCAAAACTTAGTTTCCGCTTTAATCCAGCAGAAGATACTATAATTCGTTTTTCATATGGAATGGGATATAAAACACCAACCTTAAAGCAAAAATATTGGGAATTTCGTCATAATTATTCTTCAGGAGAAGGAAATTTTATCCTTTATGGAAATCCAAATTTAAAAAGCGAAAAATCACAAAGTTTTAACCTTAGCCTTGAACAAAATCTTTTTGATAACACTCAACTAAACCTTTCTGGATATTTTAACTACGTAATAGACATGATTGACAGCATTGTTACAAATTCGCTTTCAGATCCACAGGAAAGGCGTTATGTGAATATAGACAAAGCTTTAACTTACGGCGGCGACATTTCGTTAAACACAAAATTTGACCGTTTTAATGCAAAAATTTCTTACGCTTACACAGGTGCAAAACAAAAAGATAATGGCAAATGGATTGATATGGCTCTGCGCGTAACACACAGAATTTCTGCTGGAGCAAGTTATCTAATTCCTAAAATTGAAGCAAAACTCAGTACCGACGTGCAATGGAATTCAAGACAAAGGCTTACTGCTGGAAAAAACAAATACACGCCAGACTTCTTTATGGTTGGGGCAACACTTTCAAAAACATTTAATCAAGAAAAATTTGAACTCTACGTACGAGCAGATAATGTTCTTAATAATCTTAATTTTAAGAAAGGAAGCGACGGTTCAAATCAAAAACAATATTACGGACTTAACTCTGGAACAATATTCGCAGTTGGTGGAAGACTAAAATTCTAAAATTAAAATATTTGGAGGAAAATTATGAAAAAAACTTTATACACAATTTTTGCAGCCGCAATATTAAGCTTTGCACTGCTTTCTTGCGAAGACAACGATGATGAAAAAACTGTAACGCCTTACGAGCTAGAAGACATTTACGGTTATACATTTGAAGGTACAATAAGAGCTTCATCTGGAAACACTTTAACCCCAAGTTTGACAATTTATAACACCGAACGAGTCGACTGGAATATGTCCACAAATTCTATGGGCAATAACCAGTTCTACTATACAGTGCAAAAGACTGCTGTAAATTCTTGGACTTTTTATTGGTATTCAACAAAAGAAGCAAAAGATGCAAACGATACAGCAAAAGCAGGTATGAAAGTCCGAATCGGTATAAATAGCCCTAAATCGATTTCTTTAATGGTAACAAATGTGGATTCTTCAATCGGTGCGGGAAGTGCTATGGCAGGAAGACCTGTAGAAATGCAAAGAACTTCCGCTCCAAAAAACACAACTCCAACCGAGATAAACAAAGAAGAGCAAGAACAAAAAGCTAAAATCAAAGATATCCAAATAACTGTTTCTGGCACAGCAGCCGATTGGTTTGAAAATTCTTCTACTTACAAAGGCGGCTTTGTATATCTTGTAGGACCAAATGGAAGCGTAGACAAAGGAATTGGCAAAAGCGGAGAAGGAAACACACCAACAGTTGTAATAACAAAAACCGCAACAAACACAGTAAAAGTTAAAACGCCAAAAATGGTATACAACGGCACAATGACAATGAATCCGTTTGAAATTGCAAATGTAAGCGTAAAAAAAGATAACGATGTTTATTACCTCACCTGCAGCGAGTTTACCTCAGACGATGGAATCAGAACCATAAACGGCAGTTCTTTAACAGCAAAACTCGAAAACGGAGTTTTAACTTTGCGCATAGTTTTTAAACCAGGTGCAATGCCTTATGACATTACTCAGATTTTTACATCAACGTCAAAATCTTAAGTAAAACTTAATTTGATTACAAAAACAGATATGCAAATGCATTTCTGTTATGTGATAAACCCTGACCGTATGGTTGGGTTATAGAAAAAAAATAGGACATAAAAATGTCCAAAGGAAGATAAAATGCTTAAATTCAAAAATGCATTGTTAGCAATGATGGTTTTAGCCACAATTGGCTTTATATCATGCAAAAACGACGACAGCAACGGAGGCTCTGCTCCTCTTAACTGGAACAACACATATTGGGGAACTATGTCTTTAACGGGCAAAGACTATCCAATGGCAGTTACTTTAACAGATACAACATTCTCTTGGGCTGCAGGAAATTACAAAAATGGCGAAAAAACCACATACAGTCTTGTAACGACAGGAACAGACGCTAACGGAAACTCTGTTTTTAAAGGATATTCTTCAGAAGCAAACAAAACTGCAAATAAACCTTCTGCAACAGTAACTTTAAAAGCAGATAAATTCTATTTTGATGTTCCTGCTATGAAAGCAATGCCTAACTATAAGTCTACAGAAATTGCAGTAGGTGGAGCATACGACGAAAGATTTACTGCTTACAAAAACTTCTACGGAACTTATAACGGAACTCTTATGATGATGGGCAATCCATATAAAACTAAGGTAGTAATTGCAGAAAATTCTCTTAAATATAGTTCTCCAGATATGCCTGCAATGCAGGGTAATTACACAAATGTTGTATGGGAAGTAACAAGCAATGGCAAAGGTTCTGCTGCAAAGACATCTTGGACACTCACAACTTATGCCAATTCTGATACAAATAAAACAAAGCCTAAGTCAAGATTTTATGTTTCAGAAAGTGGAGCTTATAAGTGGACTATTATTGCAATGAACAACGCTACGGTAGATCCTCTTACAAAAGAATAGTTTTATAAAAACCCATAATTAACTGCAAAACTCCATGGCACTTTAGTCGTGGAGTTTTTTTTATGGGGCGTTGCGCCAGCGCTGTGCTGTCGCCGGGCTCTTGCTCAAACTCCTCGCCACTTTCGCAAAACTCAAGTGGCTGTGGTGTTACCGCAACGATCCCTAACGCAAAGTCATTTTGCAAGCCCCTTGCGTTAGGAATGCGGAGTGTGAGCGCCTGCGCGAAGTGCGCAGCACCGAAGTGAAACGCAGCACGCAGCTCTCCGACCCAAGCGCAGCGAGGGGAACGCCCAAAATTATTGAATAAATGCAGGTTTTATTTTCGATAATACGACATTGTAAATCTACAGCTTGGATAATTTTTTAATTTTTATTTATCATCATAATGATTTTTACATTGAATAATTTTTATTAGTCCATCCTCGATTTTATATACAAGTCTATGTTTCTCATCTATTGTTCTTGACCAATATCCGCTTAAATTCTCTTTTAATGGTTCAGGATGCCCTATCCCATCATTACCGTTTCGATCAATATCAGCAAGAAGCTGGTTAATTTTTTTAAGAGTCTTTTTATCTTGCATTATCCAATATGTATAATCTGCCCACGCATCATCTGAAAAATCCTTGTGCATTTTTATGCCTCGACAAGTTCGTGTACTGAGTGCTGGCCGTTTTCCATTTGGTTTTTAGAATGAGCTAAGGCTTGCATATTTTTTTTTGAATAGAAAGAGTTATCTTGAATAATTTCAAATGGAATTTTTTGCTGAATTAAAGTCTGCTTCAAGAATATGCGTATTGCCGTAGTTGTATCCATTCCAATCGATTCAAAAAACGCATCTGCTTCCTGTTTTAAAGTTAAATCAACTCGTGTTTGAACTACTGCTGTTTTCATACAAACCTCCGTAATTCAATGTAATACAAAAGTAATGAAAAAACAATTTGTTTGTTTTGGTTTATTTCAACTGCATTGCAGATATTTCATCTTGCAAGCCCCTTGCGTTAGGAATGCGGAGTGTGAGCGCCTGCGCGAAGTGCGCAGCACCGAAGTAAAACGCAGCACGCAGCTCTCCGACCCGAGCGCAGCGAGGGGAACGCCCTTTTTAAATCTCAAAATAAAATGCAAATAATGACCAACTGCTTTTTTTTGTCTATAATTTACCTATGGATAACGAAACTATAAAACAAATGCTTTTGCAGATTCATCCGACTGAACTGGATTTTTCTGTGATTATGACTGGCAAAGAATCTGTAAGGGTGAACGGGCTTTACAATCCACAAACTCGCGAAATTCTTTTGCACAATAAAAATTTTAAAAACGATTCGCAGCTTATATACACCGCAATTCACGAATATACGCACCACTTAATAAACGAAGAAAAACTTGCAGAAAGCGGTGGCAAGGCTTTTCATTTAGGGCGAGCACACAATGCGGCTTTTTGGTCAAAGTTCCATTTGCTTTTGGAAAAAGCCGGTGAATTGGGAATTTATAAAATCGACATAACTGAATCTCCTGAATTAAAAGAAATTACTCAAAAAATCCGACATGATTATATCGAAGTAAATGGAAAACTTATGCAGGAATTTGGAAGGCTTTTGAGTCAAGCGCACGCACTTTGTGAAAAAGCTGGAATTAGATACGAAGATTATTTGGACAGGGTTTTGTGCCTTCCACGCACCACGGCAAAAGAAATTACAAAAGTTGGCCAGGTAGAAGTTGACCCTGCAATTGGTTTTGACAACATGAAAAAAGTTGCTTCTCTCAAAAAAGAAGAAGACAGAAAAGCCGCTCAGCAGCAAATTCGTGAAGGAAAACCAGCAGACACCGTTGCACAACTTATGAAGCAACACAAAAATGACGACCCAAAATTAAAATTGGAAAAAGAAAAAAATCGCCTGCAAAAGACGATAACTGCTTTGCAACAAAGGCTACAATATATAGAAGAAAGTCTTGAAAATTTATGAAAAAATTGAATTTGAACCAAAAGATTTTACAATTTAATTGCTTTTTCTCTTTTTTTTGTGCTGTATTCTTTTTTAATTTTTACAGCACGCTAGGGGTGTTCGCACAAAACTCGAATGTTAAAAACTCAAATACGCAAAATTCTCAAACGATTGAATTTCCCACAGCGCCTGCTATGCCTTCTATTTCAACTCCAGAATTAGGAAATGGGTTTTATGTTCCAGGAAGTGCAGGATTTTATCAAGGGCAAAAAAATGTTCCTTCTTCAACTGCAAAACAAGAAAGCACAAACAAAAATGGCGATTCTCTCAATTCTAATAATCCGGCGGAGCAAATAAACTCATCTGTAACGCAATCTGTAGAAAACACGACTACAGTTGAAAAAATACGAGGGACGCAAGCGCAAAATTCAATTGCAAACACAAAAACCTTGCAAAGTCAAAAAAACATTCTAAATTCTATAGATTCTAATTCTGCTGTATTGAGCGCAAGCGATTTATTTTCAATGCGCAATCTTGGGCTTTTGCAGAATTTTTCAAATCTTATAACAAATGCAAATTCTTCTATAAGTGTTGGTTCTCCTGCAACTGCAAATTCTGCAAACGAAATTCTGCTCAAAAAAATTTTATCGGAACTTGAACAGTTAAAAGAGTCTGTAACAAATCAGAATGGGCAAACTTTGTCGCCTAACACGCAAAACATATCGCAAACTTTGTCGCAAAATGCAGTAAATCGCAATTCTTCTTCAATTTTGAGATTTCTCATCGATTCTAACGATATGCTTCCGTTTTGCAAAACTGTGTTTTTTTCAGAACCGCAAAGCGACGGCACTTTTCTTTTAACTGGAGACTGCAAATATTCAGTAAACGGAAAAATGCAGACGGAAACTTTTCATCTGTTATTTCGCGCAACAGGCACTAAAAATTCAAGCACAATTTATTCTGTAACCAGCGAGCTTTTTCAAAATCAAAAAAATACAAATTCCGCACTTTACAAATTAAACGAAACAAAAGAATTTGAAGCGGTAAAAACTGGCAATTTAGTTTCACTGCGTTCTGTAAAAAAAGTTGCAGGCACTGGAGCAAATGTGGATTTGCTTTTAAATCTTGGTGAATAAATTTAGGAGAAAATATTATGGATTATCTTGTAGAAGGTCTTAAAGAAATCGGTTTTGAAAAAGGCGATTTTTTTGGAATACAAACGCTCGATATACAAGAATTAACTGATAAGATGAATTTGTATATCGATTTATTGCTTGAATTTAATGCAAAATTTGACCTTATAAACACAGATGACCGCAATCAGATTATAATTCGCCACATTTTAGACAGTTTAAGTGCCGCTCCCAAAATTGCAAAACTTTGCCAGGGAATTGCTCTTTCTTCTGGAACGGATTTTCCGCTTGCAATTGCAAATATTGCAATTGCAGATATTGGTTCTGGAGCAGGGTTACCAGGAATCCCGCTTGCAATTGCTTTTCCAAAATTAAATTTTACTCTCGTCGAAAGGATGTCTAAACGCTGCAATTTTCTTGAACACTGCATAAATCAGCTGGAACTCGTAAATGTAAATGTTTTAGAAAACCAAGCAGAAAGGTTGCAGCAGGGAATTTTTGACCTTTGCGTTTTTAGAGCATTTAGACCTTTGGAAAAAAAAATGACCAAAGTTTTACGCAGAATTTTAAAAACTGGCGGAAAGCTCGTTGCTTACAAAGCAAAACTGGAAAAAATACACGAAGAAATGGAACTCTTAAAAGATGCCGCTCCCAAATACACTGTAGAAAATTTAACAGTGCCCTTTTTAACACAAGATTCTCAAGAAGAAGATGCAAGGGAAAGAAATCTTGTAATAATGGAAAAGTAAATTGGGCAAAGTCGCGATACAACTTGCATACTTTAAAATATCTTAAAATCTTGAGTTTTATCGCTTTTCTGTCGATAATGTGGTATGGATCCATTAACACTAGCAATACCAGCAGTGGTCGTAATCGGCATTACTGCTATTATAGTCGGGTTTTCTTCAAAAAAATCTGGCGGAAAGAAAAAAGGTAAACAAAAAAACCGTTCTCAAATAATTCGTGATGCAACAAAAAAATTGAGTCAGGACCCACACAATCCTGAAAGTTTGATTGCGTTAGGCGACCTTTATTTTAACGAGCGTAGCTGGGATAAAGCGTATCAAATTTACGATACTATGCTAACGATCGCTCCTGCACATACTCAAATTGACCCATTTACAGCAGCATTAAGACAAGGTATTTGTGCTCTAAAATTGAACAAAATTCAGGATGCGTTTAGAGGTTTGCCTACTGCATACCAGATTGACCCATCAAGTTTTGACGTAAACTACAATTTGGGCTTGGCTCTTTATGCAAATAAAGAATACGACAAAGCAATTCCTTGCTTAAAAAAAGCCTTGGTCGCAAAACCAGAAGCTTCTAATGTAAACGCACCGCTAGCACTCGCAATGTACAATGCGCATCATTTTAAAGAAAGTCTTGCATTTCTTAGGCGTGCCTTGGATGAAAATCCAGACAACAAAGAAGTTCTTTATGCAATGGCAGATGCAATGCAAGAATGTGGTTATGGCGACAAAGCGATGAAAGTTTTTATGCATTTGCGTCCAGATCCAGAATACGGAGCACGCTCTTGTCTTTCAGCAGGAATTGTTCACATGAGAATGAACCAATACGACAAAGCGATGCAGGATTTTGAAATAGGCTTAAAACATCAAAATACGCCTCCAGAAATTGCGCTGGAACTTCGTTACCGTTATGCACAAGTCTGCTCAGCGACTAAAAATATCTCTTTGGGAATGAGTCTTTTAAAAGAGATACAAGCGGTAAATCCAACTTACAAAGATGTGCCTCAATTGCTTGCTAGATATTCGGAATTGAACCAAAACAAAAATCTACAGATTTATTTGATGAGTTCATCCAGCGACTTTGTAGCACTTTGCCGAAAAGTTGTAATGGTTTACTACACAAAATCAATCGTAAAAATTCAGGACATTTCGGTTCAATCCGATCACGTAGAAATTCTTTTGACCGTAGATTCTGGCAAGTGGGAAAATACAGAAATTTTCCGCTTTTATAGAACAACTGGCTCAATCGGTGAACTTTACGTTCGAGACTTTCAATCAAAGGTTAGCGATTCAAAAGCAGACCGTGGAATTTGCTTTACCGCAGGAATTTTTAGCGAAGAAGCAAAAAAATATTCAGAAGGTCGCCCGATAGATTTAATTCAAAAAGACGGCTTAATAAAGATTCTAAAAAAAGTTGACATCCGCTAATTTTAAAATTTAAGCCCAAATCGCATCCTCGCTTGAAGCGACTGGGCTTAATTCAATTTTTAACATTTTAGCGTTTTGCAAGTTTGCACAATTTCTTCACAACATTGTACGCTGTTAAAACAATTTTGCATAATCTTTTGACAACATTGCACGATTTTTCACAATCGTTACACAACCCTGCATTTTTTTCACAGCGTTACATAACATTGCAAATCCTATATAAATTATCCTCGAAGCTCCTTTACAAAATCCGCAATTCTATCTAAAGCGATTTTCATTTTATCAATACCTGTCGCATAACAGCAGCGAATATGACCTTCACCACCGAGTCCAAACACGCTTCCGGGAACAACAGCCACATTGTATTTATGGAATAGTTGTGTAGCAAATTCCTCAGAAGAAAGTCCCGTAGAAGTTATATCAGGGAACATATAAAAAGCACCCTTAGGCTCTGGAACAGGCAAACCCATATCGCAAAATGCTTTATACATCAAATTCCTTCGTTGGCGATAACTTACTCGCATCCTATCAACATCTTTCCAACCGTTTTTTAAACCTTCTACTGCAGCATATTGGCTAAAAATTGGAGCGCAAATAGTGTTATATCCGTGCAGTTTAATAATCTGTGCCAACAAATCCGCAGGAGCAGCAATGTAGCCAATTCTCCAGCCAGTCATAGCAAACGACTTTGAAAATCCGTTCAATATGATCGCATAATCTTTCATTCCATCAAAAGAACCAATCGAAGTATGAGTTGCCTCGTCGTAACACAGCTCGCAATAAATTTCGTCGCTTATGCACCAGATTTGATTTTTAATAACCAGTTTTGCAATCTTTTCGAGTTCTTCTTTTGGAATCATCGTTCCAGTCGGATTATTTGGAGAGCAAATCATTATCGCTTTAGTCTTTGGAGTTATAAGTTTTTCAATTTGGGCAGCAGTCGGAAAATAACCATTCACACTTGAATCAACTGGAATCACTTTTGCATTGCACAATTCTGCAAGTGGAACATAATTAACATAACAAGGCTGAACAACAATCAGTTCATCGCCAGGATTCAAAACCGCCCTCAAAACCGCATCAACGCCTTCGCTGGCACCAACAGTAACCAGAATTTCATTTTTTGGGTTGTAATACATGTCGTATTTTTGCATGTATTTTGCAATTTCTTCGCGCAATTCAATCAAACCCCAGTTAGAAGTGTAAGAAGTGTGCCCCTTTTCCAAATGGTAAAAAGCTTCTTCCCTCATCACCCACGGCGTCGGGAAATCCGGTTCGCCAACAGAAAGCGAAATTACATCGTCGTGCCCAATCAGCATTTCAAAAAATTTGCGGATTCCAGACGGCGGAATATTCATCATCGAAGTTGAAAATCTATCTTGTCTATCGTTCATATTTTTCCCCACTACGAATTTGGGCGTTCGCCACAAAACTTCGTTTTGCATCGCCGGGCTTTCTAGGGCTACGCCTTTCGGCTCCGAGCAAACGCAAAAGTTCAAACACAAAATTTGCAAATCTTTGCAAAAATCTTCCATAATCGAACTGTTGTTTTTGTTTTGAGGTTTTGCGTTTGTTTTCGCTGCGCTCACCCTTCCAATCCCTAACGCGTTTTTACGCCATAACGCCTTCGCGCCTGTCCCTTTCATCTTCAACATAAAGGACATCGTTTTCTTTGTATTTTTTTAAAAGAAAATGTGTTTTTGTAGAGCGCACTCCTTCCAATGTCGAAAGTTTGCTGGAAACAAAACCTGCAACTTCTTTTAGATTATCGCCTTCAATCATAACTTTAAGGTCGTAACCTCCACTCATAAGATAAAGCGATTTTACCTGCGGAAATCTGTATATGCGTTCTGCTAAAGCGTCAAAACCGTGTTCGCGTTCTGGCTGGCATTGAATTTCAATTTCTGCAACAACCTTGTCTTTATACGCTTCGTCCTTTTCCGGATTGATAATGGCGGCATATTTTAAAATTATTCCTTCGTTTTCCAGCGAGGCTATAATTTTTTTTACATCTTCAACAGATTTTTTTGTCATTGCAGAAATATCTTCTGCTGAAAGGCGCGCATTTTCGCGCAAAAGGTCAACAATTTCTTCTCTGCCATCCATTTTTTTACCTCTTTATTCATGGGAATTTATCCGAAAATAATACTAAATTACTCTATCACAATAGATTATGATTATAAATACAAAATTCGATTGTCTGCTTTATTTAGTTATACTTGCACCATACGGCACTCGATGCTTATAGTCAAATCATAGAGCATTCATCCTTATTTATGCATATTTGACAATCTATGCTTGATTAGTTATGATAGAAATGTTGCTTTGTGGGAAGGTGATTTTTTATTACTGAGGACTAGATGGCTAAAATCGGGCACTATAAAAAACTAGAAAAAAATATCGTATCATCTTTTATTACTGTTTTCAAATCTTGGTTTGGAAAATTCAAAAGACTCGTTATAAAATTTTTCAGAATCTGCGACAGCAAACTCACAATAATGATAGTTCCTCATTCTCAAAACAAAGTTGTAAATTTCCAGACAAATGTTTTTGCGCTCTGTTTAGGAGTTGTTCTAGTCGTTGGAATAATATCTTCCTTTGTGTATTTTAACAAACAAGTTGCAGGTTCAAGTGCAGAAATAAGCCGCCTTATGAACGAAAATCGTCAGACTCTTGCAAGTCTCGACGAACTTCGCGACGAAAACAACAATCTGCTTCAAACTGCAAAGCGTTTTCAGACTTCGCTTTCACAATCGCTTTCGCTTTTAGGAATAAACAGCACAAATCCAGTTTCAAAAGCGTCTATGAACGATTCCGACCTTTCTTCCCTTTTCGACAGCCAAAGTCAAGTTACAGGTTCAACACGCGAAGCAATAGACATAAGACAGTTAAATTCTTATTTAGAAAGTGCAGTTCAGCCGATTGAAGAAATCGGAAAAATGCTCGAAAGCCAAGAAACTTTATTCACCGACATTCCTAATATTTGGCCAGTTCGCGGCGGAATAGGACACATTTCGATGCCGTTTGGTCAAAATGTTCACCCTATAACAGGTCAATGGTACATTCACAAAGGCCTTGATATTTCAACTTGGAGAAGTGGCGACTCAATAGTTGCAACTGCAAATGGACAGATTGTTTCTGTAGGATACGACTTTAGTTTTGGAAATTTCGTAATCATAAAACACAAGCACGGAATTTACACTCGCTACTGCCACATGCAGACTGTAAGGGTAAAAAAAGGTGATTTTATTTCTCAACGTCAGATAATCGGAACAATCGGAAACACAGGAATTACTACAGGGCCTCATCTTCATTACGAAATACATATTGGTTCTGATGTTGTAGACCCTGCAAAATATGTAAACGTAAAACTCATAAAATAATATGGCATTCACTTCCGACGATATTTCAATAAACACAGTAATCGGTAAAGGTTCTTCAATTTTAGGCGATGTAAAAATAAATGGTTTTATTCGTATCGACGGAGACATAAAAGGCGAAATTCAAACTTCCAGCAATGTAATTGTAGGTGACACTGCCAGAATACAAGGAAACATATCGGCCTCTTCAATAATAATAGGGGGAATTATCGTAGGCAATGTAGTCGCTCCCAAAGGCATAAAGCTACTTGCAAATTCAGTTTTAATAGGTGATGTAAGCACAAAAAGTTTACAAGTTGCAGAAAATGTAATCTTTAACGGGCATTGCATTTCGCTCGGAAACGACGATGAATATCAGTCTTCTTCAATAAAATTCCAAGACCAAAAAATTATTCAAAGTAAGGTAATTTAATTATGGCAGGTCTTGAAGCAATAAACAGCCAATCGCTATATTTTGCCTCTCTACAAAATGCCGTTCACCAACAAGCAAAAGAAACAACAAAAGGAGAAAAGAGCTCTGCTGCAAAAAAAACGAGTTTTGCTTCTTCCTTAAAAAAGAATCAAGAAGAATTTGAACTTGCAAACGAAGGTTTACCAATAGAATTAGCTGGGAAAACCGTCGACGAAGCGATTATTTTTTTAAAAGACGAAGTTGATTTAGCAGGCGATATGCTCGCTCAAAATCCAAATATGGAACAAATTGAAAATTATCGAAAAAAACTCGGAAATTTTATAAAATATGTTTCTAAAAACAATTATCAAATACTAACCCATGCACGAAAATACAAAGGCAGATCTCTGCTAGATAAAAAAACAGGAAAACCTGCGTATTTTGTGCAAATAAAAGTTATAAACGAAAAACTTGCACAACTCACAAACGACATTCTCTACAATCACCGCTCAAACATCGAAATCTTAAAAAGGGTTGAAGAAATTAACGGCTTGATTGTGGATTTGCTTGCTGTTTAAAAATAGCAAAATACAGGAAAAATTATGAGCGATATTTTTGAAAATGATATAGTTGACGAAACAGAAGACATTGAGAACCTCGAAGACAATGAATCCCATAGGAACAATAACGAAGTTGACGAAAATTTCGTTTATCCTGAGCCCCTTTACATTACAAAACTTGAATATTCAAGCGAAAGCGTTTACTGTTGCGTCCCAAAAAATTTTACAGAATTAAAAAAAGGCGATGCAGTAATAATTCCCACTAGATACGGAAAAGATCTTGCTATGGTTTTGGGAAAAGTAAAAAATCCAGTTGGACTAAAGCCAAGCGAAATAATAACAGTAGAAAGACAGGCATCTCAAGAAGACTTAAAAAAATATGAAGAATATGCTTTAAAAAGTGAAGATGCTTTTAAAATATTTAAAGAAAAAGTTGTTCAACACAAACTCGATATGAAGTTAGTTTGTGTACATTTTTTATTAGAAGAAGCAAAAGCACTATTTTTCTTTTCGAGCGAAAATCGAGTAGACTTTAGAGAATTAGTTAAAGACTTGGTTAGCGTCTTTAAAATGCGCATAGAATTAAGACAAATCGGAGTGCGCGATGAAAGCCGCATAACAGGAGGACTGGGTGTTTGTGGAAGACCTTGCTGTTGCCATTCAATGAACGACAAATTGCCAGCAGTTTCGATAAAAATGGCAAAGGAGCAAAGCCTTTCTCTAAATTCAATGAAGATAAGCGGTCAGTGCGGAAGACTGTTGTGCTGTCTAAGTTACGAATTTAGTTGGTATGCAGAAGCAAGGAAATATCTTCCAAACGAAGGCGTGCATATATTTTACGACAGCACACAATTTAGAGTTATAGATATAAATCCTTTAACTAATATGATAAAAATATTAGGAGAAGACGGAAGACTTTTAGAAATTCCAGCAAAAAGATTTGTCAAAGAAAACGGAAATCACTGGAAGATTTACTAAGAAATATTCTAAGCGAATTTATCGACTGATTTTTCGCAAAAATAGATGCAATTTTTGTTCAACGGTTCTACAGTGCGACTATGCGATAGGGGCTACTTATAGCCCCGCATCTTGCCTGCGAGCTTACAGCGACAGGGGATAGTTGTTAAAGAAAAACCTCCTTGTTTTTCTTTAACTGACAGTTTTTGCAAAACTGTCGACACTTCTTGCAGGTCGCACCTCCTGTGCGACTATGCGACAGGGGATAGGAGCGGTGCTAGAGGCAAACAAACGGCGCTACGATATTTCTTCCATTGAGAAAGCATTGTTCGATTAAAAATAGACTGGATTTATATAGATGGAGCAAAAAGCGGCGTTTGGTCGAAGGCGAATGCCGTAGCCGCGGATAGCCCGGTTTTGCCTGACGCAAGTCTGGCAAAAGTCGCCCAAGTCAATAGAGAAATTTTAAGCACTTATAACTGCCAAAACCCTAGGGCTCGTATCTGTAAATTCTTTTAAAGAAAAATCCTGATAAAATTCAACCTTAAAAAATCCAGCTTCTTTTGCAAATTGTTCAACTTCTTCCCACTGCAAAAGATAAATGGGAGCATCTTTTGTAACTTCAATTTTTTCTTTTGTGCCGTTATAAAGCGACTGCTCCATAAAAAAATTTTCTCCATTTGACGTTACAAAAGTTTGCAAGTGTGCACGAATGCTTTTTTTTGAAGGAAGCTCTATTTTTTCCGAAAAATTTGAATCCACATATTGATGGAAATTTGGAAAACTCAATATCAATTTTCCGTTTTGAGAAACAAGTTGACGGCAATCATAAAAAAATTTTTTGAGCAAAGTTTTATCGTGAATAAAAAGAATTCTGTCATGCAAAATCGAAATTACATTGTAAAATCCTCTGCCCAAAAATCTTGTCATTTCCAGATAAGACATCTGAAAATATCGCACGGACATAAGTTGCGTTCTGCGTTTACGGTTTGCAGAGTCCAAAAGTTCCTGTGAAGTTTCAATACCGGTTACATCAGAACCTTCGCGAGCTAAATTATGTTCAAAAGTCCCCGTTCCGCACCCTATTCTAAGAAATTTTACAGGTGTTTCGTATTGGTTAATGACTTTTTCATAAAATACTTTTTGTTCTTCGGTTACTGGATATAACTCATCATAGTATTCTGCTATATGCTGATTTATTTCCATAAATTTATTATAAGTTTGATTATGGAATTCGCAAGCAAAAAATCCTAAAAAAGTACAATCCAGTTATCGTTTTTGTTATAAAGGCAAAATTACTCCAAAATGTCTTTTTCTGTAAAACCTGTAAAAATTGAATAAAAACCTATATCACACTTCTTCAGAAGTGCTTTTAAAACAAGCGATACCTTCCGATATGTATTTTTCTCTTAGAGATTGGCAAATTTCGATAATTTTTTGCGCCTCTTCTTCTGAGCAATAAATTATATACATGATGTTTAGTTGTGGCCAAATTGCATCACCTAAGCGCGGATTTGAATATCCTGCACCCATCACATTTGCAATTTTTGTATACCGTGCTGCAAGTTTTTTTTCTTTAAATTCCGCAACAAAATCTTCTTCCAGCGCCTGCGAAAAAATCAACTCAAGTCTGGTCAATTTTCCTGCATGTTTTCGTATATTTTCAAGATAACCCACATCGTCCTCCTTAAAACTAAGGAAAAATTTTGAATTCCGGTTTTGGCAAGTTTCGTGATTTGCGTTTTGAACTCTGCTAAACCATCCAATTAAAATTGCAATATAAATGGATAAAACCTGCATATTCAATTTATATCGCAAGGTTCTATCCAAATAAAAGCTAACTGTTTTGTTCAATTTTTGCTTCTAAGGCTTTTTGTTTTTCCGCTTTTTTTGCCGCTTTTTTTAGGCGACGATTGTTGAATATAAAGTAGATTGAAGGCATTAAGAAAAGCGTCATTATTGAACCAAATGTCATTCCGCCAAATACCGTAAGCGAAATTGGCTGCATTGAAGATGAACCTTCGCCTGGGAAAAATGCCATTGGCATGAGCGAAATTACAGTTGTTAAAGTGGACATCAAAATTGGACGCAAACGATTTCGCGCCGCTTGAACGCACGCTTCTTCAAGTTCTAAGCCTCTTTTGCGCAAAAGATTTGTATAATCGACAAGTACAATTCCGTTATTTACGATTGTTCCTACAAGAACCAGCATACCCATAATCGTTACGACATTGAGTTGATTTCTCGTTATCGCGTAGATTGTGATTACACCAATAAACGAAAGCGGAATCGTCAAAATTACGATAAATGGATCGAGTATCGATTCAAATTGAGAAGCCATAACGATAAAAACCAAAAAGGCTGCAAGTATAATGATAAGCCCAAAATTCTTTACAGCATCAATCATGTCTTCAAGGTCGCCCGAATAAGAAATCATGACTCCTTCTTCTTTTGCAACATTTTCGCCTATAAGTTTTTCAACCTTGCGTTGAACGTCCGCAATAGAAAGTCCTTCCACTGGATTTGCTGTTACGTGGATTACGCGCGCTTGATTTTCGCGGTAAATTGTTACAGGCGCCTTTGCTTCTTCATAGTGTGCAAAACTTGAAAGAGGAATGCGATTTCCATTGGATGTTACCATCGATATAGAATCCAAGTCCGAAAGTCTACCTCTATCTTTTTCTGAAACACGAACTATAACATCTATGTCATCACCATTTTTTGTAAAGCGACTTGCTGTAGTTCCACTTATTACACCCGAAATTTCAGAACCTACAGAAGCAATATTTAACCCAAACTCCTGCATTCGCTCTCGGTCAAAAATGATGTTTGCCTGTGGAAGTCCATCTTCAAGTTCAGAATTAACTTCGCTAACCCACTCGCTGCCCTTTTCTTTTAGTAAATTCGCAATTTGTCTTGCAGTGCTCATAACTTTATTCAAGTCGTCGGATTTTACATCTACAGAAACACCAGAAGACTTTGAAGGTCTGTTTGCATTCGTTCCAAACTGAACAGAAACGCCTGGATACATCGTAAAATATTTTCTGAGCTTAGACTTTGCAGTTTTTTCACTTTCATAACCCGATTTTCTATCTTTTGGTTCGTAAAGAGAAAAAGTTACAGAGCCCTTATTTGTTTCGGAAGTGGAAGACATCACGCTTGTTCCGCCAACGCTTACAGTTGTATATTTTATTCCGTTTAACTCTTTTAAAGCCGAATTTTCAAATTCTCGCAGAGTATCTTCTGTTACAGAAAGCTTTGTTCCTTTTGGAAATTCAAATTCAACTGTTACAGTGTTTGACGCCGCGGCAGGCATAAAGATAAATCCGATGAATTTTATAGCAACCATCGAAATTACAAAAAGCCCCATTATCGAAAAAATGCACATCTTTTTGTGATGTAAAACGAAAGTTACGCCTTTTGCATATTTTTCATCGAGGCGTTCAAAAAAATCTCCCAATATTTTGTTTGCTCCATAGGTGAATTTTGAACTTTCGTTTCGTTTTGCTCCAACTTTTTTTACATATTTTGAACACATAACAGGAACAAGTGCGATTGCGACAAGCAAAGATGATAGAAGTGAAAAAATTATGGAGTAAGCCAAATCGTTAAACATCTGCCCCATCATTCCAAGTTTTTTCTTGAATACGAGCATCGGCAAAAATATACAAACGGTTGTTAAAGTTGAACCCATTATTGAAGTTATCATTTCCTGAGAACCTAAAACTGCTGCAACTCTAGGTTTTGCGTCTCGTTGAATATAAGAATAGATATTCTCCAAAACGACGATTGAGTTATCAACCAACATACCAATGCCAAGCAAAAGTCCTGCCATCGAAATCATATTTATGGAAATTCCCCACAGATACATACAGATCAAAGTTATCAATACTGAAAGAGGAATTGAAAGTCCAACGATTAAAGTTGATTTTACAGAACGCAAAAATATAAACAAAACAGCGATTGCAAGCAATGCCCCTTGAACTACTGAGTTTACTACTTCAGATATAGTCTGAGAGATTACATCAACAGTGTTAGAAGTTTCCAAGAGTTCTATGCTTTCTGGCAATTCTTCTTTTAATTTTAAAATTTGCTTTCTTACATTCTCCGCAGCAGAAACGGAATTTTTTCCAGACTGCTTTGTAAGGGTTATCATTACACAGGGATTTCCGTCCAAATACGCCAAGGTGGATTCATCTTTATAGCCTTCGTAAACATCTGCTATATCTCTAAGTCTGATTGTTTTTAATGCATAATCAGAACCTGCTTTATATGAAATTACAGTGTTTTCGAGGTCTGCAATAGTTTTGTATTTTCCATCGTTTTTAATCGTATAATTTATATCGCCAGAAGTTATAGTTCCGCCAGAAGACTGAATATTTTGAACGCCAATCATCTGCGCAATGGAACTTATAGTAAGACCATAGGCTTCGAGTCTGTCGCGAGGAATATCAACATTTATTGAACTTTCTCTTCCGCCAGAAATTGTAGCAGATGCAATTCCATCTATCTGTTCAAGTTTTGGTTTTATCGTATCCTTTGCCAAAGCCCTCAGTTCTTCTGGAGTACGCTCGCCCCGCAATGCCAAAGTCATTATAGGAATCATCGAAGGATCGATTTTTATTGTTACAGGAGAATTTGCGGATTTTGGCAGATAGTTGCGGACCATATCAATTTTGTCACGAACATCTCCACCGGCAGCATCCAAATTCGTTCCGTAATTGAATTCAAGAAATATAAAAGAAATTCCAGCCATAGAACGCGACTGTATTTTCTTTAGCCCGGAAACACCAGAAAGAGAACTTTCCAAAGTCGCGGTAACGCTCTGCTCAACTTCTTCAGGACCTGCGTTATCGTAAGAAGTGTAGACAAGCATATAAGGCAAATCCATATCTGGATACATATCTACAGGAAGTTGTGTCGTACAAAAAATACCCAAAACTATTGCAAGAATAAACAACAGTTGGGTTGTTACGGGTTTATTTACACACTTTTCGGAAAAGGTCATATAAATCTCCAATAATGATTGCAACTATTCTGCTTGACGGCTGAAAGTTACGTTTACCTTTGCACCGTCGCTCAAAAGGGACATTCCCTTGATTACGATTTCATCACCGACTTTTAAGCCTTGTGAAATTTCTGTTTTGTTATCTACTGTAATTCCTACTGTAACAGGAACAAATTTTACAGTTGATTTTTTATCTGTATGAGGTTCAACAACATAAATGTAATTTTTTGAATCTCGCGTTATGATTGCACTTGAAGGAACTACGATTGCATTTTTTACAGAATCGGTAATCAATTTTACTCGACCATACATTCCAACTTTTACACGAGAATCTTCCTTATCGAATCTGAGTTTTACACCCATCGTTCTAGTAGAAGTATCTAGAACAGGGCTTACTTCAAAAACTGTAGCAGGAAATTCAACGCTAGGATAAGCGTCAAAAGTTATGATTGCTTTTTGTTTTGCAGAAATACGGCTTATAAAACGTTCTGCAATGTTTATTTTTACCTCAAGGTCATCAGTGCGCGCAACATTTGCAATAGGAGATGACTGGCTTACGGTTGAGCCAACAGTAGTTGGAATAGAGATTATCCTTCCAGAAATTGGAGAATTAACAGGGCTATCATTATAAATTGCACCGACTCTAAGCGGATTTACATAAGCGATTGTCTGCCCTCTTTTTACAAGGTCGCCAACGCTAACCAAAATATTTGTAACTTTTCCGCCTTGATCTGGCAGCACAGAAACAGAATTCACAGATGCAATATCTCCTCCAAATTCAAGATATTCATCCAAATTGCCAGCGACGGTTTTCAAAGTACTTACTGCAAAAAGCTGTTCTTCAGTTTCGCCTTTGTTTTGAACCTGATTTTTTGGTGAACAACCAATTACAAGCAATAAAGCAAAAAGCATTGCACCTGTCGTAAATATAATTTTAGAAATTTTCATAAATCCTCCAATAAGTCCTTATTTTGCGTTTTCAATATCATTTTTAGTTGTGGAAAGTTTTACATTCAATGTATTTTCCAAATCCATAAGAGCAGAAATATATTGATACTTTTGATTTAACTGCCCCAATTTTGCTTTATTCAAGGAATTTTCAGAATCTCGCAAATCCAAAAGTTCCGTAGTGCCGTTTCTGTACGAGCGATACTGCATATCGTAAGCCTTTTGTGCAAGTTGAACAGACCGATTCATATTTTCTATCTGCTGCTTTGCTTGGTTCAAAGTGTCCACGGCTTTTCGAACCTGAACTTTTTGATTTTCTTTTAGAGTTTCAAGGCTGAGTTTTATCTTTGCAAGATTTTGATTGTAATCTCTAGCCTGCTGCCTGTTTGCAGACCAAGGAAGCATATTCGTTATATTCCATGCAAGTGTAAATCTCAGAGCACCGCTATCATACCAACTTTTATCCTTCCCCAAATCGTTATAAAAATGAAATGCACCCTCGCTTCCAACATAAGCTGGTTGCCAACCATAACTCAAAGCAAGCGCTGGAGTCCAGGTACTCAAATCAAGAGCGTTCAATCCTATTTTTATTGAATCAATGCTATTTTCCAAAGATTTTATTTTCAAATCTCTGTTACCATATTTTGAAAGCAAGACTTCTGCGTCTGCATCGATATAGGTTGGCTCGATAGAACCGTTCAGTTCGATTTTTGTGCCAACAGGCATTCCCAAAAGAAATGCAAAAGTATCAAATTGCTGGTTTAACGCCTGCTCCGCAGAATCAACTTCTGGCTTGGAGTTTTCATAGTTTACCTGAGTTTGCAACAAACTTATTTCTGGAACAAGACCATTTTTAAAATTGGCTTCTGCCTGAACCATTCTCTGCCGTGCGTTCTCTAAGGTTGTTTTTTTGATTTTTAGATTTTCCTGTTGCAGAAACAAAGCATAGTAGAGTTTTTTTATGCTCATTAAAGTTTCGTTTTGGCTTTGCTCCCAAGAAATTTTTTGCCCTTCGTATGCTGATTTTGCAGCCTTAATTTGAGCGATATATGCAAGCGAAAAATTCCAACTAACGCTCACAGAACCAACTGTAGACCACCTCGATTCTTCATTTGCAAAGTCTGGGAGACCTGGGGTTTGCTCAGTCGTTCTGCTCATTGCTCCACTGGCACTTATACTTGGCAAAAAAACATTCCAACTTACATCAGACGCTCGTTTCTTTATCTCAAGATCAATTTCATTCGATTTTAAAGTTCGACTGTTTTTTAACGCATAATCAACAACCTGCTCAATCGTAAGCGAAACTGTCTGATTTTTTGTAGATGATGTTTCTTGAGCAAAAACACCCAAAAAACAAAGATAAAAGCTCATCGCCATAATTATTTTTTTCATATATCTCTCAACCTCCAAAATTCTCTATATTTTTCTCAGCTAAATTTCATTAAACAAAAGTTTGTCTAAACTCATCGTTCATTCTCTGCAAAAATCTGCACCGTACATCACAAAATCAAACATATATTTTAGCGCCTGCACAGTTTCTTCTTCGCTCAAATTGTGCTTTGTCCGCAACACAATCAATAAAACAGGCAAAATTCCAATCCAAAAAGTTAAATATTTAGGCAAAAGAGGAAATCCCAAATCTATTTCTTTTAATTCATTACCCAATTTTGCTTCCCAGATATTATTTGCCAATCCATCATCTTCATCATGAAAAGGAGGTTCTGTTCCGCTTTGCAAAAGCCAGCCACAAATCGGAAGAATCGTCGTTCTGCTTAAAAAGTAGGAAATCTCCGTGCGCATATTTATGTAAGTAAATTCTGAATAATTTTTTGCTTCTGAAAAATTTTCCTCACAAATCGTTTTTAAAAGGTTCAATTCCTTAGAAAGAAGTGAATAAATCATTTCATTTTTATTTTTAAAATAAAAATACAGGCTGCTTTTTGCCATGTTCAATTCTTCTGCAATATGCTCAACAGTAGCACCGTTAATTCCGTATTTTTCTATAACGCTTGCAAAAGCCGTAAATATTTTTTCTTCCAGAGGCAAATCGCCTGGAATAACAGAACAAATTTTATCCAACTCTTTTATTCTTTCGTCAGAAATTTCAGTAGGATATAAAATCGAATTTTCTTTTACGCTTCCTCGAAAACCATTTTCTAAAAATTTTATCAATTTTTCAGAAAATTCATCGACAGGAACTTTATAACCAGTCTGCTCAAAATGATGATGCCTTGCTTTTATAAAAAACAAAACAGAAAGCCCACAATAAAAACAATGTGCGAACTTTTTTATTTTTTTATTTTTTTCGATATTTATATTTTTATAGATTTCTTTGAATTCATCTTTTACGCCACGCTTAAAAAGTTCTTCGTGCATGATTTTGCCAAAATTTTCTTCCTGAAGAAATTGGCGTATAGAGAAATTTATATATTGCTGATTTTCTGCAAAAAAATTTACCACTCCCAAACGTTGTGCTTTAGAAATTGCATATTCGCTTTCGCTTTCAGTTTTTTTTATATTTAAAATATTTTGAGCCAGCACATCAAAAAAAGTTTTTTGCATTTCAACGGCAAGCGACTCTTTGTTGACAAAATGACGATATATTGCAGCCTTTGTTATCCCAACTTTTAAAGCGAGTTGGCTCATTGAAAAATCCTTATACAAAGGTTTTTCGTAAAAAGAAAAAGCCGCTTCCAATATGAGTTGTTTAGTTGTCTTTCCAGTTGATGATTTTTTTATCGCCATAACAGTTACCGAACAGTCGGTAACTTAACTATATCTAAGTAAAATCTCATAATCAAGATGATAACCAAAATTTATTCACAGTTGAATTTTTCTTTTATCAAATCCAGATTTTCGCATTTTAGATCTTTTGCTTTTTCAAATTCCAAATAAGATTTTTCTTTGTTGCCGAGTTTGTAATATGCCACTGCCAAATAAGCGTGAATAACAGCAATCGAAGGCGAGAATTCAACTCCTTTTTCAAGATACAAAGCCGCTTTTTCTAAAGATTTTTCTTCTTCAATATACATCATTCCGAGGCTGGCCCAGGCTTCGCCACGAGTTTCATCGAGTTGCGCCGCTTTTAGATAATTTTCTTCGGCCTTTTCATAATCTTTCAAACTCTGATAGTTCATCCCGAGTGTTATATAACCGCGATAGTCGCTCTTTTTTTCCAAAGATTTTTCCATCCAAATTGCAGCATTTTCAAAATCGCTCTGTGCAGAATAAATTGTAGAAATAAAATTGTAGATAAGTTCGTCAGAATAGCGCCTTTCTTCGTTTAACGATTCTTTAAAAAGTTTTAGAGCCTCATCGTATTTTCCGGCAGAATATGAAGTTACAGCCTGTTCAACCTTTGCATCTCCTGGTTTTGAGCAGGAAAAAAAAGTTGCTGAAATAAAAAGCAAAAATGCAAAGCAAAAAAAATATCGAATTTTCTTAATAATCATAACAGTGAGCATAGCAATTTTATGATTTTATTCAAGAGAAGTTTTGCCACAAACGAATTTCAAATCTCAATATTCGCATGCGAAATTCGCACATAAAACCAAGTTAATTTAAGATTTGTAAAATTAAAATTTCGTAAATGACAAATCGATAGAAAAAATCCGACTCCTTTTTGATGATTTATGAATTTTGGGCAAATGAGTCCTTTTCATCATTGACCTTAAAAACTCATTCTTATATCTTTAAATTATCAAATTTTGGAGGCTATAAAAAATGGCAAAAGCATTTGAAATGAAAGACTTTGACCTTACTGGCAAAGTTGCTTGGATTACAGGCGCAACTTACGGAATTGGTTTTGCGATTGCAAAGGCGTATGCTGCCGCTGGTGCTAAGATTGTTTTTAATGATCGCGGACAAGAGCAGGTAGATAGCGGATTAAAAAACTACGCTGACGCTGGAATAAAAAATGTTCACGGATATGTTTGCGACGTAACAAAAGAAGAACAGGTTATAGAAACTGTAAAAAAGATAGAAAAAGATGTTGGAGTTGTTGATATTCTTGTAAACAATGCAGGAATCATAAAACGAATTCCAATGCACGAAATGTCTGCGGAAGACTTCCGTGCAGTTATAGATGTAGACCTTAACGCTCCTTTTATCGTATCAAAAGCAGTTATCCCTTCAATGATAAAAAAAGGTCACGGAAAAATCATCAATATCTGTTCAATGATGTCAGAACTCGGACGAGAAACTGTTTCTGCTTATGCAGCAGCAAAGGGTGGACTTAAAATGCTCACTCGCAACATCTGTTCAGAATACGGAGCAGACAACATTCAGTGCAACGGAATTGGTCCTGGATACATCGCAACTCCACAGACAGCACCATTGCGCGAAAAACAGCCAGACGGTTCACGCCATCCATTTGACCAGTTCATCATCGGTCGCACTCCAGCAGGACGCTGGTTAGATCCAGAAGAACTTGCAGGACCTGCAGTATTCTTGGCATCTGAAGCTTCAAATGCCGTAAACGGCCACATTCTCTATGTAGATGGAGGAATCCTCGCTTACATTGGTAAACAACCTAAATAAGACTGCGTACACGGATGTGCGCACACTGTCAAAGAGTTTCAAAGAAACTCGGTTTATAAAAAGCCCTGCCAACTTTTAGCAAAGTCGCAAGTTAAGGTGGGGCTTTTTTATTTTCATCTCGATGATTTTTTAAATTTTATTATGGGCGGCTTTTTGCAAGCCTTGCGGCAGTCAAAAATCGGGCTTTTCGGGGTTCCGCTACCGCTACATTGGCGGCAAGCCACCAACGCTTCGCGCCCCTACAATCCCTGTCGCTGTAGCTCGCAGGCAAGATGCGGGGCTACAAGTAGACCCTGCCGCATCGTCGCACAAGGACGTGCGACCTACAACCAAATGTTGACAGTTTTGCAAAAACTGTCGGTTAAAGAAAAACACGGAAGTTTTTCTTTAACGCCAATCAAAACCACAGTCGCACAAGGACGTGCGACCTACAACAAAATGCTGACAGTTTTGCAAAAACTGTCAGTTAAAGAAAAACACGGAAGTTTTTCTTTAACGCCAATTCATCGTTTCGTTTCATCTATAAATTTATATTTTTATTTCAATTACGAATATTATGGATTATAATCGAGTAACACGAATTGACAAAAATTGGAGAAATTTTATGGTTGGAAATGTAATTGTTGGACAGTCTGGCGGACCTACATCGGTAATCAACTCTTCGCTTGCAGGAATATATCAAACTGCAAGAGATAGAGGCGCAAAAAAAATTTACGGAATGTTGCACGGTATAAAAGGTTTACTCGACCGTCAATATGTAGACCTTTCTCAAAAAATTCATTCGACAATGGAAATTGATCTTTTAAAACGCACTCCGTCATCATATCTGGGCTCTTGTCGATATAAACTTCCAGAGATAAGCAAGGACAGGGCAACCTACGAAAAGATTTTTGAAATTCTAAAAGAACTCGAAATTGAATATTTCTTTTACATCGGTGGAAACGATTCAATGGATACCATCGATAAACTTTCGACATTCGCAAAAGAAACTGGCAGTTCCATTCGCTTTATTGGAGTTCCAAAAACAATAGATAACGACCTCGCAATAACAGATCACACTCCAGGCTTTGGTTCAGCAGCAAAATTTATCGCTGCAACTATGAAAGAGATAATCCGAGACGGTTTGGTTTACGACTACCCTACAGTTACAGTTGTCGAAATAATGGGTCGCAATGCTGGCTGGCTTACGGCTGCATCTGCTCTTGCAAAAGCCGATGATTGCGAAGGTGTCGATTTGATATATCTCCCAGAAAAACCATTCAACATAGATATGTTTATAACACGCGTAAAAGAATTATCTGCAACAGGAAAATCGCTTGTAATAGCAGTTTCAGAAGGAATAAAAGTTCCAGACGGACGCTATGTATTTGAATTGGGCGAACATCTTTCTGCACAAGATGCTTTTGGTCACAAACAACTTTCTGGGACAGCAAAATTCCTTGCAGAAAAAATTCAGCTTGAACTTGGTATAAAAGCACGTGCTATTGAACTTTCAACTTTGCAACGATGTGCAGCACATATGTCGAGCCGAACAGATGTTACAGAAGCGTTTAACGTTGGAGGAGCAGCAGTAAAAGCAGCTTTTGAAGGCGAAACTGGCAAGGTAGTCGTTTTAAAAAGGATTTCTGATGATCCGTACATTTGTGCAACAGAAACTCACGATGTAAGAGACATTGCAAATGTCGAAAAGAAAATTCCGCTCGATTGGATAATAGGCGATGACGGCGTTTCAAAAGATTTAATTCACTACATACATCCACTAATTCAAGCAGAACTAAGTCCAATAATGGTCGATGGACTTCCTCGCCATTTAACCGTAAACATGTAAAATAAATGCTTATAGGGGCAGAAGTTAAATCTTCTGCCTTTTTTTTCTTGGTTGCTACTAAACTTTATTTTCAATAAAATGTAAAAACGATGAAAACTTCAAAATTTTATATTTCAACTCTCCGAGAAGCACCAGCAGAGGCTGTAATTTCAAGCCACAAACTTATGCTTCGTGCAGGAATAACTCGCAAACTTGGAAATGGGCTTTACACTTATCTGCCACTCGGAGTTCGTTCACTTTACAAACTTGAAAACATAATTCGAGAAGAATGGAATGAAACAGCAGAAGCTTTAGAGTTTAAACCAACAGTTATAATTCCTGGAGATTTATGGAAAGAATCTGGTCGCTGGGAAACTATGGGTGCACAAATGCTCAAAGCAAAAAACCGTTCAGAACAGGATATGGTTGTTTCTCCTACTGCCGAAGAAGCCTTTACTGCAATCGCAAGGGACAGCTTGGATTCATACAAACAATTACCAATAAATCTCTATCAAATAAATACAAAATATCGCGATGAAATTCGCCCTCGATACGGTGTTATGAGGGGAAGAGAATTCATAATGGCAGACGGCTATACGATGAATGCCGATGATGAATCTTTAGACGAATCTTACAAAGCATACGAAAAAGCATATTTTAGAATTTTTAAAAGGCTCGGCTTAAAGATAATTCCAGTTCGTGCGGATTCTGGCGCAATGGGCGGTTCAGGTTCCCAAGAGTTTATGGTTGAATCCCCTATTGGCGATGATACTTTGATAATCTGCCCTAACGAAAAGTGCGGATATGCTGCAAATGTGGAAAAAGCAGAATGTGCAATAGACTTCTCTTTAAATAAAAAAGGCGAACGCCCTACAAAAACAGAAAAACCTATAGAGCTGGTTGCCACTCCAAATGTCTTTTCAATCGAGGATATGGAAAAATTCTTCGATGAATCTTCAAAGATGTTCATAAAAGCACTTATCTATCGCGTAATCAATTCTGCGCTGGATATGACAGGTGCAACTGGTGCAGAAAACTGGAAAATCGTAAAAGACCCTTCGGGAAACTATTATCCACTGTCTTATGTTTGCGTTCTTATTAGAGCAGATTTAGATGTTAATGAAGCAAAGTTGGCAGCAACCCTCAAAGCGTCAGAAGTTGTACTCGCAGAAGATGAAGAAATCTTGCAATATGCAGGCGCACCACACGGCTTTGTAGGTCCAACAACTGCAAAGTGTCCGCTCGTAGTTGACTACACAGTTATAAAAGACGGCGAAGCACAGATGCACAACGCAATAGCAGGAGCTGGCAAAGAAGGCTATCACATCAAACATGTAGAGCCAATTCGTGATTTTTCAGCTTATATAAATGCGGATTTAAGAACGGTAAAAGAAGGCGACAAATGCGCTTGCTGTGGTTCAAATTTCTACATCAGAAAAGGAAACGAACTCGGTCATATTTTTAAATTGGGACATAAATATACGCATTCGATGAATGTTACTTTCCTTGGCAAAAACGGAAAACCTCAGGAACCAACAATGGGTTGCTACGGAATAGGCGTTGACAGAACACTCGCCTCAATAATCGAAGCAAATAATGACGAAAAAGGAATAATCTGGCCAATGTCGGTTGCTCCATTCCAAGTTTGCATTGTTCCAATAAAATACGAAGGCGCAATAAAAGAAACCGCCGATAAAATTTACGAACAATTAAAATCTCTCGGCGTAGAAGTTTTGCTCGATGACCGCAATGAACGTCCTGGCGTAAAATTTGCTGATATGGAATTGATAGGGATTCCGTTAAGAATTACGATTGGCGAAAAAACTCTTCCAAATGTGGAATTCAAGCCAAGACAGGCAACAGAGGCAGAACTTGTTCCTGTTGAAGAAGTTACTCAAAAAACAAAACAATATGTTCAACAGGCTTTAGAACAGTTAAACGCTTAAATCAAACTAAGCCTTCACGAAGATTAAAAGCGTGAAGGTTTTTTATTTTACACTTAGGATATGATATGAAAAAAAACGTAAAATCTTTGATTTGCACAATTATTTGCTTTCTCGCAAGTCTTTCAATCTTTGCACTACCAGGAGTAATTCATTCGGTACAAGACCATTCAGGGCAATTTGTTTATTACAAAGATTATTCGTTCGACAGAGAATCCTATTTGGGAATAATATTTTACGACGAAAATACTTATGGCCTTCGCTATTTTTCTCCTGCAAACACAAGTATCCAACCAATTCAGCCTAAAAAAGATGTTTCAATTTTATTTTCGCTAGATTCTACAAAAGACTATGTAGAATTGACTGGCGAACGCTTTTTATCTTTTATCACGCCAGAAGACACAGACATAATAAACTATCTCCATGATATGATTTATGAATTAACTGCAAGAAGACAAAAAGTTGGAGTTATAGACGAAACATTCTCTTCTAAACAAGAATATGAGCAATTTGGCGGAGAAGTAACGATTAATTTTGATTCGCAAATTCCTATTTTTAATATTAAAAACATTGTAAATTCAAAAAATCAAGAAATCTTTTCGCTCATAACCGCTGGGCAACTTGTGTCTTCTGACGACAAGAGCTTTGAAAATTTTGAAGGGCTTCCAATAAAAACTTTAGATGAAAAACATTCATTAAAATTAGACAAAAAAGCAAAAAAAGAACAAATCACATATTCAAAAATTGAAAAATTCGTTCAACAAATAAATTTAGATACACAATGGCAAGCTTCTGCGGAAAATCTTTATATGCTGAACGACGATGCAATTTTGGTTTTAGATGTGATTGAATTGCCAAACGAAAATTCCCAAACACAGAAAAAAGAAATCATAAATCAAATAAAACGAAAATTCATTTTGGGAACAGATTCTTCATACCCTTATAGTGAAATTTTAAAAATCGAAACGACAAAGAATTCTCAAAAATACGAAAATATTTTTTATAATCAAGGCTCAAATTCTTTTACAAAGGATTTTAAAATTTTAACTAAACTCGACCAAAATCATTTTGCATTTTTAACACTTACGGTTTTTCAAGGTGCGTACAGCAAAAACAGCAAATACTTTGAGTCGATATTAAAATCTTATTCAGCAAAATAGTTTTAATTAAAACTTGCACGAGAAAGTGGACTCCCAATCCAAACGCCTTCGCTACCCAAGTATTCTTTTTTTTGTCCTTCAATTAAAAATTGAACGCTGTTAACCGTGCTAAACTCCGTCGCAGTGTAAACGATTTGCATAAGTTGAGCATAATAGCCATCAGGACCTAAAGTATTAAATTCAAAATCCTCATTAAAATTTAAATACGCAACTCCATCGCGGACAGATGCCGATAAAATTTTTGTACCATTCGGAATCAGGCTTCGGTATCCTTTAGAATCTTCCTCAGGAGAGGGACCTTTTAAAAGCAGATTTATGTTGGTCAAAAGAGGAGAATTATTTTTTTCAACCTGACGATTTATCATCTTTCGGCTCAAAACTCCATCTTCTCCTATATAAACAAAATAAAGTTTTTGCTTTGATATAGCAGGCTTTGGATTTTCAATCTTGACTTCATTTGATGAGGAAGTTTTGTCGAAATTTTCAACTTTTTTTTCTGTAGCAGATATATTTTTTTCTTTATCTAAAATTGTCTTTTCGTTTTCGATATTGGTTTGTTTTTTCGATGTCGCAATATTTTTGTTTTCGATATTTTCAGAAGATTTTTCATCTTTTATTTGGAGATTTTTATCGTAATCGATTTTATCGTCGCTAATTTTATCTTTTGGACTAAGATTGATTACAGAATCGTCTTCCGCTGGCAATTTATCTTTATTTATTTCATGATTTTGAATAAATGTCGGAGTTTTTCCAAAGAGCCTTTCAAAAAATCGTGTACTTTTTAAATTCGAATAAATATCGTCTTGTTTTATCAAAAAAACTATAAGCAGAACTAAAAAACCTAAAATCCAACAGGCAAGTGCAAGTCCTGTCTGATTATTTTTTTTTTCATAATTTTTTGCCATAACGTAAGTATAATTGACAGAATTGTAAAAGTCCACAAATCAAAATATTTTATTAAACCGCTTGAGAGACTTCATTTTAAACATTAAACTTATAAAAATACTTTTTTTAGAGGTTTTTATGGCCGACAAAGACGCATTTTACGAACATAAGGAATTCGATTTAATTACTTTTGGCGAAACGATGTTAAGACTTTCGCCTCCTGTAAACGAACTAATCTACAAGAGCGACACTTTTAAAAAACACGCAGGCGGAGCTGAATTAAATGTTGCCTGCGGAGTTTCACTTCTCGGTTGTCGTTCGGGAATAATTACTCGACTTCCAAAAAATCAGTTGGGAACTTTCATAAAAAATAGAATTCGCTCTTCATCTGTCAGTGACGATTTTATAATTTTTGACGAATCCCCAGAAGCACGGGTTGGAATTTACTACTACGAAAATGGAGCCTATCCTCGAAAACCAACTGTTGTATACGACAGAAAAAATTCTTCAATAACAAAGATACAAGAATCGGAAATTCCTTCAGATATCTACGGAAAAACTAGAATGTTTTATACGTCTGGAATCACCTTAGCATTGAGCGATAATACAAGAAATCTTGCCCTAGATATGATAAAAAAATTCAAAGCAGAAGGTGCAAGAATCGCCTTTGACATAAACTATAGAACAAGCCTTTGGGACGAAGATACTGCACGCAATGCAATCAAACAGGTTTTGCCGTATGTCGATGTCCTTTTTATTTCAGAAGAAAGTTGCAGAAGAATGTTCCGAAAAACTGGAACTTTGGAAGAAATGCATCGGGAATTCTGCCGCGACTATCCAAATATCCGTTTGATTGCAACTTCGCAGCGCGAGGTAATAAGTCCAAAAATTCATTCCTTTGGATCAACTGTTTATCTAAAAAGATTAGACAAATTCTATAGAGAAGAGCCTTACCGAGAAATTGATGTTGTAGATAGGATTGGCTCCGGCGATGCTTACTGTGCTGGTGTCTTGTTTGGTCTTTTAAAATATGACGATGCTCAAAAAGCGGTAGAATTTGGAAACGCGACTTGTGCAACAAAAAATACAATTTTCGGAGACCTTCCAGTTTCAGACTTTGCAGAAATTCAATCGATAATAAAAGCTCATCAATCAACTGAAGGGCAATCTGAAATGAATAGATAGTTTTATAAACACAAAATAAACCAAAGCGCGACTTTTAGCGAAATTAAAAAATCATAAAAGTCGCGTTTTTTATTTTAAATTTCAAAAAATCAATATAAAATCACTTTCGCATTTCATACAAAATGATTGCTGCCGCTTGAGCAACATTTAAACTTTCTATAGCTTGAACTTCTTCAGTTGGAAATCCAGCTCCAAACGGAATTGTTATAAGTTCATCACAATTTTCTTTTACTTCCTTTGAAATTCCGTGTTCCTCATTTCCTAAAACTATAAGAACAGGCTTTTTTCCAGTCAAATTTTTTATGTAATCAACAGTTTTCTTTGTATTGACTTCTGTTCCGATTCTCACCATTTTACCTTTTAGTGCTTTTAAAAGATTTGGGATAGATTTTACCGAAAAAAACTCAACAAATTCCATTCCGCCTTGTGCAACCCGATATGAACTCGTTGTGATTGAACTTTGCGCCTCATCTAGAGGAATTATGATATTTTTACAGCCAAAAAATGCCGCACTACGAACTATAGCACCCAAATTATTTGCATTTCCAACCCTATCCAAAAGAAGTGCAGATTCTTTTTTATGCAACCATTCGTCAGTTATAGCTGAATTTAGCGGTTCGATTTCAGGCTGCTCAATCATGGCAACTACACCTTGATGATGAACACTACCACAAATTTTCAAAAGTTCATCTTCAGAAACTTTATTATAAGGCCTTTTTTTGCTGGCAAGGATTTTGCACAAATCCCCAAACTCTCCCATCCTCTCTTGTGTAAAGTAAAATCTTTTTATTTTATCCGGATTTTTTTCTGCAAGTTTTTTTACGGCTGCATAACCACAGACTGCCAGTTCATTTTTTTGAGTGTTTTTCATAGATTGAATATAAATCAATTTTTGAGAAAAAAAAAGCGGTATCTTCCGATACCGCCCTATTAGGTTGTCAGTAAAAACTAGTAAAGGAGATTCAGTTCCTTCATCTTAGCAATACCAGCCTGTTCCCAAGCTTTTCCACCCATGTTGTTAAATTCTGCCAACCAAGCATCCCAGTTTGCTTTTGTAAGCTGGCGCTTTCCTGTCATAAATTCTACAACACCCTGCTCGTAGAAACGCTGAAGGTCAGCATCTGGAAGAGGGAGAAGCGAAGCACCAATTACAGGAGTCCATGGTTTAGCCTGCATAATGCGAAGTGCTTTCAAAGAAGAAAGTTCTTTCTTTGAAACTGCTGTGATATAAGTTGGATAGCGAGTAGCCAATTCAATATCAGAATTGTAGTAAACCATATTGCGCAACTGAGTAAGAGGCTGCATCTTTGGTTTTGAATAAGCCAATTCCTTGTTAGGAATTCCATCTTTTGATGGAGCACCTGTTACAGGATCTTTAACATAGTTAACACCTTCAACACCGTATCCGAGAAGGTAATAACCTTCATCAGAAGACATCCATTCAAGAAGACGTGCAATCATCTCTTTTTTAGTGATTGTCTTTCTAGAACTGTCAACATCTTTCCAGTTCTTTATTGTCTGTCCTGCATTAGCAGCAGCCAAACAATAGCGGCGATATGCCTGATCGTAAACACCAGCAGCAGATTTTCCTTTTGGTCCAACTGGAGGATCAATGATAATCAATTCTCCTTTAGGGAAGTTCTGATCAAATGGAGCATAGTTAGATTCTGCAAATGCAGCAGCGTTCTGTTCACGGAATATACCAAATTTTCCCTGTTTCCAAGAAGCACGATAGTCATCTTTCTTGTAAGCAGTCCAGTTAGGATCAATTACTTTTGCATCAATAACTTTCTTAAGGAATTCAAGAGCATCATAGTATTCTGGTTTGTTAACATTGAGCCCTGCTGAATCTTTTGACATAGACCAAGTTCCTGCAACACCAAAAGCACCAAACCAAGGTTCAAAACGAGAACCAAGACCTTCACTCTGTGGTTTGAGCTCAATGTAAGCACCAAGACCGTAAGTATCATTTTTTCCGTTTCCATCTGGATCTTTAAAAGTAAATGCCTTCATTACTTCAAAGAATTCGTCTGTTGTCTTAGGAACTTTAAGACCAAGTCTGTCCAACCAGTCTTTGCGGATAAGAACACCTTCGTTTCTAACGATTGTTCCTGGCTGATCAAGACCATAGCAAACACCGTTTACAGTAGAGTGCATGCGAGCATCTTTATCATGAAGTTTTGCAGTGCGGTTAGGCATCATAGCAAACATATCATCAACAGGTGCAAGAAGTCTTTGTTTAGAAAGAATCTGGAAACAGTTATCACCACACATAAAGATGTCTGGAAGTGCATTTGCAGCGCCAGCAGCGTTAATCTTTGTGTCCTGATCTGATTCGTTTGAAGGGAGCGCTGTAATTACAAGATTGATTCCAAGCTTCTTTTTAATGATGTCATAAGCAACCCAGTCTGCTGGTGGTGGACCGGCTTCTGTTACAGCAGCACCATACCAAAGTTCGATATCAACAGTTCCGTCCTTGTTTACTTTCCATTTTTTTGCAGCAAAAACTGGAGAAACAACAGTAAGAATCAAAGCGATAAGAGCAAGATTCTTAAAAAAATTTTTCATTTTATCCTCCTTTTTGAATATGAATGAAAAACATTCTTTTTTTTTATAGATAAAAACATCCCCTATCAAAAGATAACAGATGTTTTTATTATACCATAAAAAATTGACCAGACAATAAAAAATATTATCATCTGGTCAACAAATTTAATAACTCTTAACATTAACCCTTTACAGAGCCAAGCATTGTGCCTTTTGTAAAGTACTTTTGAATAAACGGATAAGCAAGCATCATAGGAATTGCCGACATAAATACAGATGCCGCTTTTATTGCCTGTACAGAAGCATTGCCAAATGCATTTACTTCAACGTATTCATTCATACCAGAAGCCATAAGGATGTTACGAAGAAGAATTGGAAGTGGCTGAAGATATGCTTCGTTCAAATAAAGCATAGCGTGCATAAAGTCATTCCAGAAGTTTACTGCATAATAAAGCCCGATTGTCATGATAATAGGTTTAGACAACGGAAGAATGATTGATACCAAAACATACCATTCTGCAGCACCATCAATACGAGCAGATTCTTTAAGAGATTCAGGAATTCCTTCAAAAAAGCCGCGCATAATCAAACAGTTGTATGTACCAATAGCACCAGGCAAGAAGATAGATGCAAGATGGTTTGTAAGATTAAGGTTTGTTACTACGAGATATGTAGGAATTACACCAATATTAAACAGGTAAGGAATAAGAACAAAGTAGTTCAATATTTTGCGACCTGGTAAATCAGATACAGACATACAATATGCCATTGGAACAGTAAGGCTCAAAGCAGTTATAACACCAAAAACCATGATTTTCATCGAGTTCCAGAATGCATTTATAAAACCAGCATTGCCCAGAAGTGCCTTATATGCTGCGGTATCCCATTTCCAAACAGGCAAGAACATTCCTTCAAAATTTGTTCCAAGGAAAGTATTTGGTCTAAAAGAAAGAGTAATTGTTGACCACATTGGAATTGCAATAATTACACCAATAAAGATTAAAAATGCATTTATACATATATAAAAGGTGCGATCGCCAGCAGTTAATTTTATTGTACTTGGTTTTGTCATTTTTGTTTCCTTATATTAAAGAAGTGAAGAATCAGCGAGTTTTTTAACGACAGCGTTTGATGTCATAACCAACAACATACCGATTACACCCTTGAAAATACCTACAGATGTTGCAAGTGCAAATTTAAACTGCAAAAGACCCTGACGATATACCCAAGTATCGATTATATCTGCTACTGAATATACAGGAACAGAATACAACATGAACATCTGGTTGAATCCAGCATCCAAAACAGTACCGAGTTTAAGAAGAACTACTGTTACTATTACAGGTTTTATTGAAGGAATTGTGATGTACCATACGCGCTGAACAGCAGAAGCACCTTCAACCATCGCAGCCTCAAACAAAGAAGGGTCGATTCCCATCAATGCGGCTATAAAGATTATAGCTGCCCAACCCATTTCCTTCCAAGCATCAGATATAATTACGATTGCAGGGAATGTGTGAGTATTAGTAAGGAAGTCAACAGCTTCTCCGCCAAAAAATCTTATGATATCATTTACCATACCATCGCCTGGAGCGAGCAATACGAGCAAAATACCGTACATGATAACCCATGAAAGAAAGTGAGGAAGATAAGCGAGAGTCTGAACTACCTTACGAAGTATATCGTGTGTACATTCATAAAGAGTTACGGCAAGTATTATTGAAAGCGGAACACTTATTACAAGTTTTGCTAAACTGTAGAATATTGTGTTGCGAAGCAATTCACCAAAATAAAATGACTGGAAGAAGTCTATAAAGTTGCGGAATCCAATCCAACTACTTCCCCAAATGCCATCTGCTGGCAAAAAGCTTTTAAAAGCAATCTGTCCATTAACTATTGCACCATACTTCAAAATAGCATAGTAAACAGCAGGAATAACGAGCAGAGCATAAACAGAATAGTGTCTCTTAACGTCTTTCCAAAGATTTTTCTTTGGAGCCTTAAGAACAGGTGTTTCTTGTGCGACCATAATTAACCTCAGTTCAAATATATTAACTTTTTTATTATAAAATTGACAAGCGTTTTATTGGACAAAAACGAACTGTGATTAAAAAATTCCTACTGTTTTGTCCGAATTTTTCCTGGTGGAACTCCGTAGATTTTTTTAAAAACACGACAAAAATATGCTTGATCTTGAAACCCACAATTCTCTGCAATTTCATAGATTGTGTCGTTGGTTTCCAAAAGCATTTTCGTTGCAAGATAAATTCTAAACCTATTCAAATATTCCCAAAGCGAAAGCCCTATCTCTTTATGGAAGATTCTAGTCAAATAATCTTCGCTCACGTGTACTGTATCCGCAAGTTTCCATCTTACAATCTGCTGAGAAGCATTTTTATTCAAATAGAGAATCGCTTTTTTAACAAGGGCTCCTGTATGAGGAGGCAAAATTTCATCGCCAACAAGAATTTCATGAATTCGAGTATTGAATTGTTCAGATTCTGCTGCTCCACGGTTGCAAAGAATTATTCTAGGATGCGAGCAAAGAAGTTCAACTTCCTGCTCAGAAAAAATTGAATCTGGCAACACGATTATTGGAACCAAAACAGTTTTTGAATTTTGGCGAATTCTTTTTATGCTTTCTTCATCGATAGTTTCAAAAACAATCAGCGAAGGTATTATTTCGTTCAAAATATCTTCAAATTCTGCCATAGACTGAATGCTCACGCTGTTATCGTCTGTTGCCCAAGTTCCGTATCGAGTATGTTTTGTATTTACAAAAAGCACTGGCGAGGATTTTTTTGTACGGACTTGCGCTTCTAACATTTCAACAAAATTGTGGTTTATAAGCTCGTGGCTATAGCACAAAATAGGAGCACGGAACATTTTATCGTTATGGCGTAAACCATAAACTTTTACCCTTTCGTCTATCGAAGCATTATCCGGCTGCCAATAGAGCATAACTTTTTGTTCATTTTCTTTTGCATTTGTAATATTTTCCATCTCTAAATCAAAAAGATTTACATTTGGAATTCTTGCAGAAAGATTTAAAATCTTAACAGGCGGTTCTTCATTTTTTACAGGAGGAAGCCCCGCAAGATTTGGCCAAGGCATAGTTATTATTGTTGTATATTCATCGATTTTATTGAGCAGCCCGTATTGAAGAAGAATTATTTTTTCTGCCAAAAGTAATTCTGGCTTTTGCCAATCCAAACGGCGCGATTTTATTATTATTTTTAATCCTTCAACTTCTGTAAAAATGTTTATAGAACCTTCGCCTTCTCCATAAAGAGTTAAAACCGCCTTTTTTAGCCTTTCTGCATCGCCATAAAGCAGTGGATATTCGTGATTTAGGCTAGCGACTACACTTCCTGGCAAGACTTGTCTTATATCAAAAAGTTTTTTATCCATAGGAAGATCGTCAACTTGTGAACGTGTAAGTTCAATTAAAGTTTCTGTCTTTTTTAATTGAGATTGAATCTGTGATTTTAAGAATATGAGCTGTTCCGAAAGTATGTCTTTTTCTAAAATTCCTTTTTCTGTGTTTACTTCCATTTGAGTAACTTTCGCAAAAAGGTCTTTTAGAGGATCGCACAAATCGCTTCCAACATTTGCAAAAAATTCCGTCTTCGCAAATTCAGCCTGTTCTGCAAGCTGGCGTGCTTTGTTTATTTCTTCAAATAAAAAAATACTCTGAATAGCATTGCTTACCGCAGTACGCAAATCTTCGTAAATATTTCCATCGCAATCTGTATAAGAAGTTATCAAGTAACCAAGCGATTTATTTGCCATAAACAGCGGTTGAACGATATAAACTCCATATTCAAACTCTTTTGCAAATTTTGAAGGAACTATGAGCTTTGATGGAAAAAGAATTTCTTCAAACCTAAGTTCTCCTGCCTCATTAAAACCGCCTACATATTTTGAAATTTCTTCATTTTCGTAGAGAACCAAAGTTGAATTTCGGATTCCCATTTGCGGTAGATATTCCGAAAGAGTTTTTATCAAAGTGCTCAGATTGTGTGCAGAAAGCAAAGCTGTCTTTACTGCACTTATATTTGTAATTGTTTTTTCGTTTTTATAAAATTTATTTGCACAAACTCTATTCAGCACCTTAGGAATTATAAGATTTACAGTGTTTATTATCTTTGTTGCATACTCTTCTGGCAGGCAAGTTGAATTACGCAAAAGTTTTAAGGTTGCAAAAATATACGAAAGTTCTCCTTCATCTTTAAAATAAGATATAAGACTTTCGTTCAAAAGCTGGAAAAACTCGCTTTGATTGTTTTCAAAAAGTGCATCAATCAACGGCTCAAAAACTTTGTGTTTATAATCTTCAGAAGCTTTGAATATTTTACAGATTTCTTCCAGAAGTTGATCTCTGTTTTTTATTCTGATTTTAGAATCGTAAAAATTTTGTAATTGTTTTAGACTGTTGCAACCACAACTTTCGCGAATTACAGGATAAGCAGGTAAAATTTCGTCTTGAACATCAATTTGGCCTTCTAAAACTTTAAAAAGTTTTTCGTAAGCTAAAATTCCAAGTCTTTCCATTGGCATATGCACTGTAGAAAAAGATGTCGAATATATGTGGCTTTCTGAAGAATCATTAAATCCGCCACAAATGTAATCTTTTGGAACCCGGTAGCCATGCTTTTCAAAAAATTCAGCAGCAATCAGAGTCATCATATCGCTTGCGGTTAAAAGGGTATCAAAATCTTTGCCAGGAATCAGTTTTCGCTCTTCATAAAGTTGACGAACGCCTTTTTCGCCTTCAAACCAAGGAATACAATCTGTTATTAATTTTTCATTTACAAGCCCAAATTCTTCCAGAGCATCGTAATAACCTTTAAATCTGTCTTCTGACGCTTTATGATTTTTAGGGCCTCTTATAAATGCAAGCCGCTTTGCACCGTGAATTTTGATAAAATGCTCGGTCAAGGCTTTCATTCCAGTGTAAGCATCAAAAGAAACATCTGGATTGTTTAAAATTTTTTGTCCGATTGTTACAAATGGAAGAGTTCCAAATTTTCTATGGAAAGCAGTTAATTCTTCTTGAGAAATTCCATTGCCTATACTGGAAGCCCAGCTTATAAGTCCATCTAAATTTTCAGAATTAACGAGTTTATAAATTTCGTTTCGAGGGTTGCGGGATATCGGATTATTTAAATGGCTTCCTGGAAATATGAAAAAAGAACCGCTTTTCCGTGAAACATAATTCGTAAGCTTTTGCCAAAGCTTTAATGATGAGCCAAAATGAATAGACTGCAAAACAAATCCAATTCTCTTTCCTGAACAATCATTTTTCATCAGCAGGGCACCTCTAAGGAATGGTTAAATAATTCTATTATGATGTCGTTTTTTTTACAAGTCTTTTCTGTTTTTGTACAAATTTCATAATAAAATGTAGCTTTTTTATCAATTTATATGTCAAACGCGGAATAATTTTTTCGACATTGAAAGGTTTTCCTATAAATGATAGCATTATTTTATAATTTTGGAGGCTCTTAAAATGGCATTAAAGTCGATAAAAGACGTTGTAAAAACAGTAAAACGTCCAGAAAAAATCCTACAATTCGGAGAAGGTGGATTCCTTCGTGCATTTGTAGATTGGCAAATTGATATCGTTAACGAAAAAACAGATTTCAATGGAAACATAGTTATCGTTCAACCTTTGGCAAAGGGAATGATAGATGCGATGAACGAACAAAACAACCTCTACAATACGGTTCTTCGCGGAATGAAAGACGGAAAACCAACCGTAGAAACTCGCACTATTAACTCTATCAGCCGCTCAATAAACCCTTATGTAAACTTTGATGACTATATAAAGTGTGCAGAAAATCCAGATTTAAGATTTATAGTTTCTAATACTACAGAAGCAGGAATTCAATACGATTCTTCTGCAAAATTAGACGACAAACCACAGGCTTCTTATCCTGGAAAACTAACCGCATTTTTGTACCATCGCTTTAAAGCATTTAATGGAGCACACGACAAAGGTTTGATTTTAATTCCTTGCGAACTTTCTGATGATGCAGGTCTTAACCTTAGAATCTGCATTCTCCAGCATGCACGCGACTGGCATTTAGGACCTGATTTTATAAACTGGTTTAACAACGACTGCGATGTTTGCTCTTGCCTTGTTGACCGCATTGTTCCAGGCTACTTCCCACTTCTTACAAAAGAAGAAAACGGAAAAACTCAAGCAGAAAACCTTTGCGAAAAACTTGGATACGAAGATAAATTGCTCGATTCCGCAGAACTCTTTCACTTTTGGGTTATTGAATCTGCAAAATCACACGAAGATGAACTTCCTCTCGTTAAAGCAGGACTTTCTGTTAAGTGGGTTCAGAATATGGACTACTACCACACAAGAAAAGTTCGCATTTTGAATGGAGCACACACTTCTTCTGTTCTTGCCGCATACTTGGCTGGCTCAAATTATGTTCAGGATATAGTTTGCTCAGAAAAAGTTGGAACAGGCTTTAACGAACCAAATGCCGCTGCACAGAAATTTATGCACGATGTAATTTTCAATGAAATAATTCCTTCCATTGATGGCGACCAGGAAGACCTTAAAGGATATGCAAACGATGTTTGGACTCGCTTCCAAAATCCATTTAATCCACACCGCTTGATTGAAATTTCTTTGAACTCAGTTGCTAAATACTGGACAAGATGTCTTCCATCGATTACACAGTCAATCGCAAAAAATGGCAAAGTTCCAAAACTCCTTTCTTTCTCGATGGCAGCGTTAATCGCTTTCTATAATGGAACAGAAATAAAAACAGACGAAAGAGGAGGAAAATACCTCGAATCCAAGAGAGGCGACGAAACCTATCAGAACAAGGATACAGTTCCAGTTCTCGAATTCTTTGCAGCGCTCAACAAAGAAACAAAGGATGCAAAAGTAATTGCCAACAGAGTTCTTTCTAATGTTGACTTCTGGAAAGAGGATTTGACAAAATATGCAGGCTTAGAAGAAAGCGTTGCAAAAAACTTTGCTGACATTCAAGCAAAAGGAATGAAACAAGCATTGTCTGATATCGTTAAATAACTTTCTGCGATTTTTGAGAAAAGTCGTTTGTAACTATATTTAATGACAAAACTTCCGTTCTTTTGAAGATTTTCAATCGGACGGAAGTTTTTTTATTTAACAAGTATATTTTGTAAAACTGTCAGCATTGCTTTATAGGTCGCACCTCCGTGTGCTGTTAAAGAAAAACTTCCTTGTTTTTCTTTAACGGACAGTTTTTGCAAAACTGTCAACATTGCTTGCAGGTCGCACCTCCGTGTGCGACGATGCGGTAGGGTCTACTTGTAGCCCCGCTGCCCGCCTGCGAGCTTACAGCGGTAGGGATTGGAGTGGCGCGCAGCGTTGGCGTAAGCCAATGTAGCGTTAGCGGAACCACGCAAAGCCCGACCCACTGCGACCGAGCCTGCGAGAGAGCAGTGGGACCCGCCCAAATAAAATCCATATAACCGAAACATCTTTAACAGCACATTTTACAACGCCTATTTTTTCGATATATTCTTTTTATGATTCTTTTTGCCTCAGGACGCACGGATATTCCCGCTTTTTATTCTGAATGGTTTGTAAACCGCATTCGAGCAGGATTTTTGGATGTTAGAAATCCGTACCATAAAGGACAGGTTACTAGATATTCACTTGACCCGTGTGTTGTTGACTGCCTCGTTTTTTGCACTAAAAATCCTAAACCGATTCTTGCACACTTAGGCGAATTTGAAGATTTTGGCAAGTATTTTTTTGTTACAATCACTCCATACGGCAAAGAAATTGAACCAAGTGTTCCAGAAAAAGACGAAGTTATAAAATCCTTTATTGAACTTTCAAAATTTGTAGGGGCTGAAAAAGTCTGCTGGCGATATGACCCGATTTTTGTCGATTCAACTTATTCAGTTGCGACTCATATTCGAG